>NZ_JBMDJQ010000001.1:0-457596 GCF_057809275.1 Pseudomonas sp. FG36 | reverse complement strand
CGTCACCTCCCTCCGCAAGACCTGCGTTCGGCCTCCTGAAGTCGCAATTTGTGTCTCCTGAACTATCGCGCACTTAGAAGCAAAGCAGAGCAAGAGCAAGAGCAAGAACGGAAGGCTTTAGTGTGAGTGATGGTATGTAATTTTAGTGGGCAGCAGCCCTATCGTCGAATTAATTAGCGACAGGGCTGCCGTATAAAACAATATCAAGGCGAAATAGGATCGCTCGCCGGAAAAGTCTCATCCAACGCATTATCGACATTACTCTCTTTCGGCTGACTCACCTCCCCACATTTACAATCCCCCATGCGACAAGGCTCACCATTACGATGCCCCGTCGCACACGCTTCGCAGCAGTATGCCTTGCCATCCTGGACCACGGCATTGGCATCCACGGTGCAGGAACAGTGGTTGCAGGAACAACGTTGCTCGTTCATCAGCGTTCTCTCCGCTCGTCTTCAGGGGTGACTTCGTCGGTCCACGGCTCGCCGTCCAACGGCGCCGAGCGGGCCAGTTCGGCCTCGTCCAGGCCGATGCCGCCACCGATCTCGTGCGCCTCGACATGACGCAGGGTCTGGTCCGCCGGGCCGCCCGCCATGCCCGGCTCATCCGGATCGCGGGCACCGGTTTCGTCCAGCAGCGTGTCAGGGCTCAGGTCATCGAGGGTGACATTGTCCTCGTGCAGGCTGTCACTCAGCGCCTCGCCACCGGTCATGCCACTTTCGGCAACGCGTCTCGGTGGATACTCCTCCTCCACCTCCCGCGCCGGTCGCTCGTCGCCAATACGACCCCGGCGCTCATCGCGGCGTTCGCTGAAATCCAGCTCATGGACACTGCCCATGCGGTCTTGCGTGTCGTCGATCTCGACCGTCGGCTTGGGGTCTTCGGGAATGGGCATGATCGCTCTCCGATTTGTGGGCTCATTCGGTCGACTGCCCCTGCCCGCCAATGATTCAGAGTTTCTGCAGACAGCAGCTGCCCACGCTTTTTTGAACTCCGCCCGGCTCCCTCGCCTCCCAACCTAGAGACACCGCGAACCGTTTCGGAGCCCGCCATGGTTAAGCCCCTGCAGGAGTACCAGCGCAAGCGCGACTTCAACGCCACGCCCGAACCTGCCGGCAAACGCGGCCGCACGCGCAAGGCCCATGCCTTGCAGTTCTGCATTCAGAAACACGACGCCAGCCACTTGCACTACGACTTTCGCCTGGAGCTCGATGGCACCTTGAAAAGCTGGGCCATTCCCAAGGGCCCCTCGCTCGACCCCAAGGTCCGCCGCCTGGCCGTGCATGTCGAGGATCACCCGCTGGACTACGCCGATTTCGAAGGCAATATCCCCGAAGGTCACTACGGCGCCGGTGACGTGATCGTCTGGGATCGCGGTATCTGGGAGCCCGAGGGCGATCCACGCCAGGCCTACGCCAAGGGCAAGCTGCGCTTTCGCCTGCAGGGCGAGAAGCTGTCAGGTGTCTGGAACCTGTTCCGCACCCACCTGGCCGGCAAGAAGGAGCAGTGGATGCTGGTCAAGTCCCACGATGGCCAGGCCCGCAGCGAAACCGACTACAGCATCGTCGAAGCCTTGCCGGACAGCGTGTTGAGCGACCGTACTCTGCTGCCGCGCCGGCCTGCGAAAACAGCCACTGCCAACAAACGCAAGGCCAAGGCCAGCCCCGTCGCCCTGCCGGACAAGCTCCAGCCGCAACTCGCCACCCTGGTCGATTCGCCGCCCAGCGGTGACTGGCACTACGAGGTCAAGTTCGACGGCTACCGCATCCTCGCCCGCATCGAAGGCGCGGATGTGCGCCTGTTCACCCGTAATGGCCACGACTGGACTGCGAAGATGCCGCGTCAGGCCGAGGCCTTGAAGGCGCTGGGGCTCGATTCGGCGTGGCTCGACGGCGAGATGGTGGTGGTCGACGACCAGGGTGTGGCCGACTTCCAGGCGTTGCAGAACGCCTTCGACACCGAGCACGACGAACGCATCACCTATTACCTGTTCGACCTGCCCTATCTGGGTGGCGAAGACCTTCGCCCGTTAACACTGCAGGCGCGACGCGGCACCCTGGCCCGGTTGCTTGAAAACACACCGTCGGACCTCCTCAAGTTCTCCGCCGACTTCACTGAGCCGGTCGACTCGCTGCTCGACAGCGCCTGCCGCCTCAAGCTCGAAGGCCTGATCGGCAAGCGCGCCGACAGCCCCTACGTGGGCCGGCGCAGCAGTGACTGGATCAAGCTCAAGTGCAAGCAGCGCCAGGAGTTCGTGATCGTCGGCTACACCGACCCGAAAGGCAGCCGCAACGCCTTCGGCGCCCTGCTGCTGGCCCTGCACGACACCGACAGCGGCCAGCTGCGCTATGCCGGCAAGGTCGGC
Organism: Pseudomonas sp. FG36; assembly: GCF_057809275.1. Classification (NCBI taxonomy): domain Bacteria; kingdom Pseudomonadati; phylum Pseudomonadota; class Gammaproteobacteria; order Pseudomonadales; family Pseudomonadaceae; genus Pseudomonas; species Pseudomonas sp. FG36. The sequence continues at coordinate 455,231 of NZ_JBMDJQ010000001.1, read as the reverse complement.
ACCGGTTTCAGCGCCACCACCCTGGACAGCCTGCATGCGCGCCTCAAGCCCCTGGAAATACACAAGCCGGCCCTGCCCAAGCCGCCCCGCGGCGCCGAGGCCCGTGGCGTGCACTGGCTCAAGCCGCAACTGCTGGCCGAAGTCGCCTACGCCCAGATGACCCGCGAAGGCATCGTCCGTCACTCGGTGTTCCACGGCCTGCGCGACGACAAATCCGCCACCGCCATCGACCTGGAGCGTGCCATGCCCGCCAAGCGCGCCGCGCAGCCTCCCGCCGGGCCCCTCGGCAACCTGCGCCTGACCCACCCCGACCGCGTCGTCGACGCCAGCACCGGCACCACCAAGCGCCAGGTCGCCGAGTACTACGCCCAGATCGCCGACTGGTTGCTGCCGCAGCTCAAGGATCGTCCCGTGGCGCTGGTACGCGCACCGGACGGACTGGGCGGCGAACTGTTCTTCCAGAAGAACGCCGGCCAGCTGCATATCCCGGCGGTGCGCAGCTACAGCAAGGCGCAGGCCGGCCAGGCGGCGATGGCGCTCAACCGCACCGACAGCCTGTTGGGCGCGGTGCAGATGAACATGCTCGAACTGCACACCTGGAATGCCACCGACAAGGATTTCGACAAGCCCGACCGCTTCGTCCTCGACCTCGACCCCGACCCGGCGCTGCCGTGGAAGGCCATGCTCGAAGCGACCCAACTGACCCTCACCCTGCTCGATGAGCTGGGCCTGAAGGTGTTCCTCAAGACCAGCGGCGGCAAGGGCATGCACCTGGTGGTGCCACTGACCCGCCGCGCCGGTTGGGACGAAGTGAAGGACTTCAGCCATGCCCTCGTCGAGCATATGGCGGGCCTGTTCCCGGAGCGGCTCAGCGCCGTCTCCGGGCCGCGCAACCGGGTCGGGCGGATCTTCATCGACTACCTGCGCAACGGCAAGGGCGCGACCACGGTCGCGGCGTATTCGCTGCGTGCCCGCGAAGGGCTACCGGTGTCGGTGCCGATCTGGCGCGAAGAGCTGACCCAGCTCAAGGGCGCCAACCAGTGGCACATCGGCAACCTGCAGGCGCGGCTGGCCGAGGTGGACGACCCATGGGCGGACATGGCCAAGACCCGGCAGTCCATCACCGTGCGCATGCGCAAACAGCTGGGCATCGACTGAGGCCAAAGGGGGAACGTATTCATGAGCATCGTCCAGGACTTCGACCTGACCAACCTCGACCGCCTGCTGCGCCGCTTCGGCGCCCGCCCGCAGGCCATCGACCTCGACACCCTGCTGCCGGAACTGCTGCAGGCCATGCAGGCCGACCACCTCGACCTGTTGCCCCTGCCCGGCCAGGGCCAGACCCTCACGCGCTGGCAGACGCTCGCGCGGGTCGCCGGTTGCGACCTGACCCTGGCCAAGCTCTATGAAGGCCATACCGATGCCTTGGCGATCCTCGCCGAATGCGGCGCCGCCCATCATGCCCAGGACGGGATCTGGGGGGTGTGGGCCGCCGAGCCGCCGGACGCCCGTGCCCGTATCGTCGAGCGGCACGACGGGCAGGTGCGCCTGCAAGGGCGCAAGGCCTGGTGCTCGGGTGCGCTGCAGATCGACCGGGCGCTGATCACCGCCTGGGAGAATGACCAGCCGCAACTGGTGGCCATCGAATTGTCTCACCCCAGCCAGCGCATCCAGGCCGACCAGTGGCAGGCGGTGGGCATGGCCACCACCACCAGCGTCAGCATCGAGTTCGACGACACGCCCGGGCTGGCCATCGGTCTGCCCGGCCAGTACCTGGCACGTCCTGGCTTTTGGCACGGGGGCGCTGGCATCGCCGCGTGCTGGTACGGCGCGGCCGAAGCCCTGGCCGACTACCTGCGCGAGCATTGCCGCATGCCTCGGCCCGACCCGCACGCTGATGCCCATCTGGGGGCGGTGGATGCCGCCTTGTATGGCGCCCGCGCCGCCCTTCGCGAATGCGCCGCCTGGATCGACCAGCAGCCCCATGCCGACGCCAGCTTCGAAGTGCGCCGCGCCCGCGCCCAGGTCGAACAGGCCGTCGAGCAGGTGATCCGCCATGTCGGCAGGGCGCTGGGTGCCACGCCGTTCTGCCGCAGCAGCCATTTCGCCAGGCTCAGCGCCGACCTGCCGGTCTACCTGCGCCAGAGCCATGCCGAACGCGACCTGGCCGAACTGGGCAGGCAGGTGACCGGCATGCCGGCGGGAGCCTGGCAGCTATGAGCGAGAACCGTATCCAGGCGGCTGCCGGCACACCTTGGCGCGACTGGCAGCAATCCGCGCTCCTGGCACGTGCCAAGTGGCTCAAGCCCGAGCAGCTCTGTCCCCCCGGCCGCCGCCTGGTATTGCTGGCCCCCCACCCGGACGATGAAATCCTCATGGCCGGCGGACTGCTGGCCGGTTTCCACGGACGCGAGCAGGATCTGCTGCTGATTTCCGCCACCAATGGCGAAGGCAGCCATCCCCATTCCGCCCACTGGACCGAGCACCGTCTGCGCCACCAGCGCCCACAGGAAAGCCGGCACGCCCTGCAACAGCTGGATCTGGACCTCAAGCGCCTGGACTGGCGGCGCCTGAACCTCAAGGACGGCGCCCTGCCCCGCGACGAAGCGTTTTTGGCCAACTACCTGGAGCAACTGCTCGAACCGGACGACCTGCTGCTGACCACCTGGCGCGGCGACGGCCACTGCGACCATGAAGCAGCCGGCCGCGCCGCTGCCCAGGCGGCCCAGGCCCGCCGGGTGCAACTGGCCGAGGCGCCGGTGTGGGCGTGGCATTGGGCGATGCCCGATGATCCACGCCTGCCCTGGCCCCAGGCCCATCGGGTACAGCTCGACGACACCCGCCTGGCGCGCAAACGCCAGGCCCTGGCCGCCCACGCCAGCCAGTTGCAGCCCGACGGCGAGCATCCTCCAGTGCTGCCCGTCACCTTGCAGACCTGCCTGTTGCAACCTTTCGAACTGGTTTTCCTGTAAATGGAGCCGCCATGAGCCTCGACGCGCAGTATTTCGCCGACCTGTATGCCGGCAACGACGATCCATGGGCCTTTCGCACCCGCTGGTACGAACGCCGCAAGCGCGACCTGGCGCTGGCCAGCCTGCCCAGCCAGTGCTACGGCCGGGTGTTCGAGCCGGCCTGCGCCAACGGCGAGCTGAGCGTGCTGCTGGCCGAGCGCTGCGCCAGCCTGCTGTGCCAGGACATCGACGCCACTGCCGTGAGGCTGGCCCAGCAACGCCTGGCGGGGGTCGACCATGTCCGCGTCGAGCAGGGGCACCTGCCGGGCGATTGGCCGGGCGGGGAGTTCGACCTGATCGTGCTCAGCGAGATCGGCTACTACCTAGACCCCACCGACTGGTTGCAGGTGATCGAACAGTCCGTGGCCTGCCTGGCCGGCGACGGCGGATTGCTAGCCTGTCACTGGCGCCATCCGATTGCCGGCTGCCCCCAGGACGGTGGCCAAGTGCACGCCCTGCTGGCCAGGCACCTGCCACTGTATCCGCAGTTGCGCCATGAGGAGGCGGACTTCCTGCTCGAGTACTGGTCGTGCCAGCCCCGGGTGGTCGACCTGGACGAGACCTGCCCATGATCGCGGTGATCATTCCCGCCCATAACGAGGCCCGGCGCCTCGGACACTGCCTGAAGGCCGTGCGGGTGGCAGCTGCGCGGGCCGAAGCCGCGGGTCTGGAGGTCGAGGTGCTGGTGGTGCTCGATCGCTGTACCGACGCCAGCGCGCGCATCGCCAGGCGCCATGGCGTGCACACGCTGGCGCTGGAGGCCGGCAATGTCGGCATTGCCCGCCGCCTGGGGGCGGCCTGGATGATCGAGCGCGGCGCCCAATGGCTGGCATTTACCGACGCCGACAGCCGCGTGCCTGGCCACTGGCCGCTGTCGCAGCTGCAATGGCATGCCGACGCGGTGTGCGGCACGGTGCATATCGAGCGCTGGCAACCCTGGCAGGGTGTGGCCTTGCGTCAGCTGTACCACAGCCGCTACCAGGCAACGGAAGGCCATCGGCATATCCACGGCGCCAACCTTGGGGTTTGCGCCAAGGCCTATGCCAAGGTCGGCGGTTTCCAGCCGCTGCCGGCCCACGAGGATGTGCAACTGGTACTGGCACTGGAAGCCATCGGCGCGCAGATCGTCTGGACCGCCAGGCACAGCGTGGCCACCAGCAGCCGTCGGGACAGCCGGGCGCGCCAGGGATTCGGCGATTACCTCAGGGGATTGGAAGGCCAGATCCTGTAGACCGGCGCTCGGATCACGACGCCTTGCGCGGGCGCTTGGCCGCAGGCTTCTTCGCCTTGCTCTTGCCACCCAGGCTGCGCTTGAGCAGCTCGGTAAGGTCGATGATGTCCGCGCCCTTCTCCGCCGTGGCGCCCTCGCCTTTTTCCACGGTCTCGATCTTGCCCTTGCTGGCCTTCTCCTCGACCAGGTCGAGGATGGTCTGGCGGAACGCGTCGTGGTAGTCATCGGGCTTCCACGGCCCGCTCATGTCCTCGACCAGGCGCTTGGCCATGTCCAGCTCGCGCTTGTCGACCTTGCTGTCGGTCACGCTCTTGTCCAACTCCAAGGTCTCCAGCCCACGCACTTCCTCCGGCCAGCGCAGGGTGATCATCACCAGCGCTTCGTCGAGCGGGCGCAGCAGCGCCAAATGCTGGCGGGTGTGCAGCACCACCGTGGCCAAGGCCACCTTGCCGGTGCTGGCCAGGGTCTCGCGCAGCAAGGCGTAGACCTTGCCGCCACGGCGATCCGGGCTCAGGTAATACGGCGTGTCGAACTGTTGCAGGGGGATTTCCCCGGCTTCGACGAACGAGAAGATATCGATGGTCTGGGTCGCCTCGGGCCGGGCCTTGCGGATTTCCTCCTCGCTGATCACCACGTAGCGGCCCTTCTCGTACTCCACGCCCTTGACGATGTTTTCCTTGTCGATTTCCTTGCCGGTGACCTTGTTCACCCGCTTGTAGCCGACCGGTTCCATGCTGCGCTTGTCCAGCCAGTCGAAATCCACCCGCTCGCTGCGCACGGCGGTGTTGAGGGACACCGGGATGTGCACCAGCCCGAAACTGATCGCGCCTTTCCAGATAGCCCTGGCCATGGCTGGCTCCTATGCATTCGAGGACAGGCCGGGCTGGCTGTAGCGCAACGCGCCACAGCGTTCGCAGCACTGGCATTGCAGCCCGGCGACTTCACGGATCAACTGGCTGCGCCATTGGCAGCCACGCAGCAGGCAGACGAGTTTCATCAGCCACCTCCCTGGCCCACATCGACGGGGCGCTTACAAGGACTGACTGCGCGGCGCGCGGAAGGTTTATTCGGCTTTACCCTACGGCAGCGGGTTGCCCCCGGTGACGCCGAAAATCTCGCCGGTGATGTAGCTCGCATGGGATAAGGGGGTTGCAGGATGAACTGGTTCTGGGACTTGCAGGGGTACGGCTGATGGATGGTTTGCTCAAGCTGGGCCCGTCGCCGACAGATGGTCGTCCATCACCTGCCTGACCACGCTGCGCATTGCCAAACGCTCATCCAGGCCTTGCTCGCGGGCCAACCCATAGGCCTGGCGCTGGCGATCGGCACTGCTGCCGTCGTGCAGGATGCGCCGGGCGTGCAGGAAAGAACGCTCGGCATCGGCACTGTCGGCCGGGCATTGCGTCTGTAACTGCGTCAGCCAGACTTCGGCATTCACCGGCTGCTGGTCGTGAAAACCAATGAAGGTGGCAAGACGACCATGACGCATGGCGCGCCAGTAGTTCTCCTGGGTGATCCAGCGCATTTCCCGGCTGGCGGCGCCAGCGTGCCGCCTCAGCGCATACTCGACGAGATGGCGAAACAGGCCGGCAATGGCCAAGGCATCCCCCAGCCGCGGACAGCCGTCGCAGATGCGCAGTTCGACGGTCGGAAAGCGCCGCGAAGGTCTGATCGCCCACCAGAAGTCGCCGTCCTCGGCCAACGTGCCGGTACGTTGCAACAGCGCCCGATAGCGCTCGTAGGCGCTCCAGTCCGGCAGCGGTTCCGGCAGGCCCATGTGCGGCCATTCCCCGCACACCACGCGGCGGTAGCTCATGTAGCCGGTGTCCTGGCCACCCCAGTAGGGCGACGAAGTGCTGAGCGACAACAGCAAGGGCAGCCAGTACAGCACCCGGTTGATCACCTGCATGCGATCCAGGCCCGGTGGCACCCCGACATGCACGTGCAGACCGTTCAACAGGCTGCGCCGGGCCACTAGCCGGTAATCATCGAACAACTGGCGAAAGTGCGGGGTCGCGCGTGGATGCTGGCGCAGCCACTGGGCGCTGGGGTGGCTTGCCGCGCAGTACAGGCCCGCCCCCTCGGCTGCCAGCGCCTGGCTCAGGCGCTGGCGCTGCTCGGTAAGGAAAGCGCGGGCCTGGTGCAGCGTCTCGAACACCGGCGAGGCCAACTCGATCTGGCTGCGGAACATCTCTTCGGCGAAACACGGCCCCAGCACCTCACGGCACAGACGGGTCAGTGCCGCCGACGGCGCGGACAACACCCGGCCGCTATCCAGCGCCACCAGCAGGTATTCTTCCTCGATACCGAACGTGCAGGGCCGCCCCATGGGCTCATCCGCCGCGGCGGGTGACGGTCAGGGCCACGGCGGCAATGCGCTCGACCTGTTCATAGCCGGGCTCGAGCAACTGCTCGCCGAACACGTCCGGATCCAGCTCCCGGTAGTGCCAGCTCAAGTCAGGGCCGGCCAGGCGCAGGCGGACCGCTTCGAGCAACGCATCGCGCCCTTCGACGATCGCCACCCCGGTGTACAGCAGCAATGTGCCGCCCGGTGTCAGGCGCTCACAGGCCTGTTCGACGATACGCAGCGACAGGTCGGCGCCGAGCGCCCCGCCGCCGTGGCGGTAGACGCGCAGGCTGGCATCGAGCATATAGGGCGGGTTGGCGAGGATCAGGTCGAAGGTACCGGTGATGCCCGTGAGCAGGTCGCTGGGCTCGACCGACACATTGGCCAACCCGGCGAGCGCGGCGTTGACGGCGGTGTAGCGCAGCGCCAGCGGATTGATATCCAGCGCGCTGACCTGCGCATGGCGTGCGGCCCGGGCAATCAGCAACGCGCCGATACCGCTGCCGCAGCCGATATCGACGGCGTGCTGCACACGCCGGGGGCTACGCCGCAGGTGATCCTCGATCAACTGGGCGAAGCGGTAGCTGTCCGGCCCGAAGAACACCGCGTCGCTGCTGTCCGTAGGCCAGGCCGAATGCACCAGCAACAGGTCATCCAGGCTCGACCAGCGCACTCGGCTGCGCCACAGTTCGCCGTGCGCCTCCAGCACGCCGGCCGTGCCCAGTTGTTCCAGCTCGTCGGCACTGATCAGCGAAGCCGGGAACGGCCGGCTCCAGCCGAACACATCTCGCAGCGTGCACGCGCGCCGGGCCTGGGGTCGGGCATTGACCCACGCCTGGGTCGCCGGGGTGACGCAGATGAAACGGTAGCCGTCGGCTTGCAGCCTGCGGCCCAGTTGCAACAAAGCCTCGTCGGCACGGATTTGCTTCTGGTGGAGTTGCATCACCGCGGCCCTCCCTGGAACAGCCCGGTGGCGGCGATATAGTCACGTGTGGCACGCAGGCCCGCGGGTTCGGCGTGCCGGTTCCCGGCCATGGCCTCGATCAGCGTGGCGATCTCCGAGGCCTGGGCCCGGCCGGGCGCCTCCGCCTGCAGGGCCAACGCCTGCTCCCACTGCCCAGGCGACACGCGACGAGGCCCGCCCCCTTGCCAGCTACCGGCGATCCAGTCATGCCACAACTGTTTCTCGTAGGCGCTGAACACGCCGAACATTGCCGCGCCGGGGCCGTCGATCAGTGACCAGAAGCGGCTCTGCATCGGGTCGCTGTCACGCTTGATCCAGCCCTGGGCTTGCAGGGCCTCCAGGAACCCGGCCATCGCCCCCGGCTCGGCAAGCCACTGGTTGATGGTCCGCCCTTGCAGGCGGCAGCGATCGGAATGCATGAACTGGCCGAACACGCGCTTGCGCTCCAGCGCGGCGAGCAGTTCGCCCTGCAGGTCGAAGCTGGCGATCAGCGAAGGTGTGTCGAGACCCAGGTCGTTGAGCCGGTAGCCGTGCCTGACACGCGCATAGAAATCTTCATCGCCCGCTGGCGCCAACATCCGCAGACTCTCCAGCGAACGCCGGGCATGGCCGCTGGCGGCGTTGTCGATGGTCACATGCAACTGGAAGTAATGGGCGTCGATACCCAGTTCGGCCAGCTCATGGGTGGTGATCAGCAGGTGCAGCGGTGGCTGCTCATATCCCAGGTTGTAGCCGATCACCTCGGGCAGGAAGCGCTCGCAGTGCTGGCCGAGGGCCAATTGCACGGCGCCTTGCACGAAGCGCGAAGGCTCCAGTGGCAGCCCTTGCAGGCACCCCAGGCGGCTGAGCAGGCGCTGGTAGATCAGTACATGGTTGCAGCGTGGGTCGCCGTCGCCCAGTTCTTCGAGAAAGGTGCGGATCAACCCGTGGTAACGCGGGTCGCGCCAGTGCCGCAGGGTACCGTGCAACCAGGCACCGTCAACCGCCTTGGTCGGCGCGACCTGCTGCAGGAACCACAAGGCCTGGGCGCGGGTGGCGAAGTAGCGCCGGGGAGCTCCTTCGCGCCGCTGCCGCAGGTAATGCGCATGGTCGTGGGCGACCTGGGCGGCATGGTGTTCGGCCCATTGGGGCAGCAGGTCCGGATCTTCCGGCAGGTCGTCTTCCCGGTCACGAACGCGCCGCAGTTGTGTTTCCAGCCAGTCCTCGGCAGTGGCATCGCGTCCCGCCAGCAACGCCCGGTAGCGATGCGCTACCTCATCAGTCTTGTCGTGCCTGGCTTGCGAACGCACGCCGTCACGGATCATCGCCACCATGCCGGTCACCTCGCGTTATGGATTCTGGGGCTTGGTTTCGAGGGACGGGTTGCTGGTCGGTGGATTGGGTTGCTGCATCTGCAGCGAGGGCTTGCTCGGGTCGGCGTCTTTCGCCGGATGGTCATTGTCGCGGTCGAAGCAGCCGGCCAGCAGGCTCAGGCTGCCCAACAGGCAGATCAGAGGTGCGATACGCATGGGAACCTCCTGGTGGGGTGTGCGCGGTGCCAGGCGAACCCGGCACCGCGTGCCCTCACTTACGAGCGGCCGCCCTTGTGGCCGGACTCGCTCTGGCGATTGCCGCCGCCGGAGCTCTGCCCGCCCTTGCGACCGGCTTCGGACGCTTTTTCGCGGTCATTGGCGAAATTGCCTGGGTTCTTCGTTCCACCCTGGCTGCCGGTCTTGTTGGCGTCCTGCTTGTTGGTGTCCTGGCGACCGGTCATGTTGCTGTCTTTGTTGGCCATGGTTGCAAAAACCTCGTGTGGCTAAGGGTTGCACGGCGAGGTGCCGTACATGGATTGGGAGTACGGCGATAAAGAGGGATTCGGATTATTCCGAGCGGATCGGACCGGTGGCGCTAAACAAGCGGCGACGGTGTATTTGGGGCGCAAGCGGTTGCCTGGTGGGCAGACTTTGCGTTGACCCCAGGCGGAGATCTGGCATACTTCGACGACCTACCGGTCGGTAGGTTACTATTTTGCTTGCACGGACTTTCGCTCATGCCCGCTTCACATTTGCGCTTCGCCGCCTCCCTCGCCCTGATCGGCGCCCTTGGCCCGTCTGCCATCGACATGTACCTGGCCAGCCTGCCGGAGATGGCCCGCGACTTCGCCACCGGCTATACCCAGGTTCAGCTGACGCTGACCGTGTTCCTGTTGGCCATGGGCGCCGGGCAACTGCTGTTCGGGCCACTGGTGGATGCCTTGGGGCGGCGTCGCCCGCTGCTCGCCGGCCTGCTGGTGTTCTGCATCGCCTCCCTGGCTGCGGCGGCCGCGCCGTCGCTGGACGCGTTGCTGCTGGCGCGCCTGGTGCAGGGCCTGGCCAGCGCGCTGACGCTGGTGGTGATCATGAGCATGGTTCGCGACAGCGCCGATGGCGCACGGGCGGCGCAGATCTTCGCCCTGCTGATGACCATCGAGGGCCTGGCGCCGATCCTCGCCCCGGCACTGGGCGGGGTGATCGACGCCGCGTACGGCTGGCGGGCAATCATGCTGGTGCTGGCTGGCCTCGGCCTGCTGACCCTGGTCAATTCGGCCATGACCCTCGATGAAACCTTGCCGCCGGCGCATCGGGTGCGCCTGGCACCGGCCACGGTATGGCGTACCTACGCCCGCATCGCCGCCGACGGCGCGTTCCTGCGCCCGGCCCTGGCCCTGTCGGCGGTGTTCTTCTTCCTGTTCGCCTACATCGCCGGCTCGGCTTATGTGTACCAGCAGCACTTCGGCCTCTCCAGCACGCACTTCGGCCTGCTGTTCGGCGGCTGCGGCGTTGCCATCCTGCTCGGCGCGGCGCTGTCCGGCTATTGCGTCAGCCGGCACGGCGTGGCCCAGGTGGCCTGGTGGGGGGCGCTGTGCATGGGTGCCGGCGCAGCACTGGCGGTGATTGCCAGCCTGTCTGGCACAGGCCTTCCGCTGCTGCTGGCGGGCGTGGTACTGGCGCTGTTCGGCCTGGGGGTTTGCGAGGCCACCCTGATGGCCCTGGCGATGTCATCGCAGCAGCGCGACGTCGGCTCGACGGCGGCCCTGCTCGGCGCGCTGCAACTGGTGATCTCGTCCAGCGCCACGCCCCTGGCCGGGCACCTGGCCACCCTGGGCCCGCTGGCCTGGGCCTGGTTGCTGGCGGCGGCGGCCGTGGTCATCGTCGGTTTGACCCGCGCCGCCATGGCAAAGACAATCAGCGCCTCGTCCTGCAGCGTCAACCCGGAGTGACCGCCTTGAAAGCCCTGACCCCATCCGCCGCGCGCATCTGCGAGCATGCCGTGGAGCATTTCGCCGAGCACGGCTACGACGGCTCGTCGCTGAGCGAGATCGCCGCCCTGGCGGGCATGCGCAAGGCCTCGCTGTACGCCCACTTCGCCAACAAGGACGCGTTGTTCATCTGCGCCTTCGAACGGGCCCTGGCCGACGAGACCGCCTACGTCGAGGCGGGCTTCGGCCAAGAAGCGGCGGGCCGCGAGGCGCCGGGGCACTGGCATCCGCTGCACCTGGCCGAGCGCTACGCGGCCTCGGCCAACCTGCGCTTCGTGCTGCGCAGTGCATTCCTGCCGCCGGCACCGGTCCGCTTGATCGTCACCAGCGGCTTCGAGGCGTACCTGGAGCGGATCCGCCTGGGCTTCTGCCAGGCCCTGGGCGACCGGCATGCCTGGGCCCGCAGTGATGGCAACAAGCTGGAGCTGTATGGCGATGCCTACCTGGGGATCATCGACAGCCTGCATGTGGAGCTGCTGTACGCGCCCCCGGCGGTGTATGCGCGGCGGGCAGCGTCGTTGCTGAAAATTCTCGATGATTCGCTGCAATTGGCCGGACAGTAGACCATGGGGGCCGCTGTGCGGCCCCATTGATTTCAGGGCCTGACCTTCTTCAGCTCGTTCAACAACCCCATCAACTGCTCCAGCTTGTCCGCGCCGAACTGGCGCTGGATTTCCTGGTAGTTGCGCTCCATCTCCTCGCTCATCGCCAGGAACGCCTGCTGCCCGCGCACGGTCAGGCTGATGAAGATGCGCCGCTGGTCTTCCGGCGACTTGCGCCGCGCCACCAGGCCGTCGCGCTCCAGGCGCTTGAGCACGCCGCTCATGCTCGGTTTGAGGATGCACGCCTGGTCGGCCAGTTGGTGGCTTTCCAGCTCGCCCTGCTGGCGCAGGATACGGATCACCCGCCATTGCTGCTCGGTCAGGTCGTGGGCATTCAGGGCCGGGCGGAAGAACGCCATGGTCGCTTCGCGGGCCTGCAGCAGGGTCAAGGTCAGGGAGGGTCTTGGTTGGGTCATCAGGATCAAGGGCTGTTTTATTAAGATATTAATAAAGTGAAATACATTTTCACCCGGGCTGTCCAGCTCTGTGAAAAGTACCAGCGCTCCTGGCAATCACCCATTCCCGCGATACCGTCCTCATAGCACGATCTGCCGACAGCCAGCCGCCCGGAGCCCGTCGCCGCATGTCAACGCAACCCCGCCTGGCGCTGGCGATACTCACCCGGCGTCATCTGCGCATGGCGCTGGAAGAAACGGCTGAAGTACGCCGGGTCCTTGAACCCCAGGCGGTAGCAGATCTCGTTGGCCGAGCCGCCGGTGTACAGCAGCAAGCGCCGCGCCTCCTGCATCAGCCGCTCGAACACCAGGCGCTTGGACGGCAGGTCGGCCATGCGCCGGCACACGTCGTTCAGGCGCGCCTCGGTCACGCCCAGGGCTGCCGCGTAGGCCGGCAGGGTCCAGTGGTCGAGGTAGTGGCGCTCGATCAGTTCGTTGAAACGGTGAAACAGCTGCAGGTCCTCGTGCCGTGCGGGCGTCGCCTCCAGCGAATTGGCGCACAGGCGCAGCAGGCTGATCATCACCAGGCGCGCCAGATCCTGCACCGCGGTGCCCTGCCCGGCCTGACCATGGCCCAATTCGCCGCCCAACAGGTCGAACAGCTGCTCCAGGCGCCGCACCTCTTCGGCCGCCGCCCCCTGCAGATGACCGAGCGCGACACACGCAGGCTGCAGGCGCGGCGCGAGCGCCAGTGCAGGCTCGGCCTGCAGCAGTTGCCAGACCAGTTGCTGGCGCACGGTCAGCACATGGCCGTCGGCATCGGGCTCGGTGACGAAGGCATGGGGAATGGTCGGCGGGGTAAGGAAGAACATCGGCCCCGACTCGTGGTACCGCTGCTCGTCCAGGTACACCCGCACGCTGCCGGTCTTCACGTAATGCACCTGGAAGAAGCGGTCGTGGCGATGCACCGGCATGTTGCGGCCGAAGAATCCGGCCAGGTTGCCCAGCCGGTCGTAATGCACCTCGCTGTCGCTGTAGCGCTGGTCGTAGACCTGACCGATGTTGATGTTGGGGATCGGCTGTCGTTCTTTCATTGTTGTTCTCGCAGCGGTGAAACGCGCCGGGGGAAATCATCCTAGCATCACCGGCCAGCGGCGAATGCCTTGACGATCGTTAACATATTAAATATAACGTTAACACATTAACAAAAACACCGCGAAGCGCCCCCGGTCGCTTCGCCCACCGCAGGAGAAATGCATGAGCCGTGCCTTGCACGAGGTCGCCAGCGGCAGCCTGTTCGGCGTCGCCCTGAACTACCAGGGCCTGCTGCAACAGCATCTGGCGTCCTTCCACGAAGCGCCGTACCAGCAGCCGCCGGTCAAACCGGTGCTGTTCATCAAGACGCCCAATACCCGCAACGGGCACGCCCGGCCGGTGACCTACCCCTCGGCAGTCGAACGCCTGCAAGCGGGCCCTGCCCTGGGCGTGGTCATCGGCAAGGACGCCAGCCGCGTCAGCCTGGACCACGCGTTGGAGCACGTGGCGGGCTACACCATCGTCAACGAGTTCAGCCTGCCGGAAGACAGCTACTACCGCCCGGCGGTCAAGGCCAAGTGCCGCGACGGCTTCTGCCCGCTCGGCCCGCAGCTGGTGCCGGCCGCGCAGGTCGGCAACCCCGACGCGCTGGGCATTCGCCTGTGGGTCAACGGTGAGCTGCGCCAGCAGAACAACACTGCCAACTGCGTGCGCGGCGTGGCCCGGCTGATCGCCGAGATCAGTGAGTTCATGACCCTGCATGCCGGCGACGTGCTGATCACCGGCACCCCGGAAGGCCGTGTCGATGTGCTGCCCGGCGACCAGGTGACGGTCGAGATCGACGGCCTCGGCCAGCTGACCAACCCCATCGTTGCCGAACAAGGACTCGTCCCATGAAGCACGCCCGTATCCAGTTCGACGGCCAGGTCCACGCCGTCACCGTCGAAAACGACCAGCGACTGCGCCTGGCCGATGGCCGTGTGGTCGACGCGGACCAGGTCACCTGGCTGCCGCCGGCTACCGGCAGCATGTTCGCCCTGGGCCTGAACTACGCCGACCATGCCGCCGAGCTGGCCTTCACCCCGCCCACCGAGCCGCTGGCCTTCGTCAAGTCGCCCGGCACCTACACCGGGCACAACCAGGTCAGCTGGCGCCCGGACAACGTTAAGTACATGCACTACGAGTGCGAACTGGTGGCGGTGATCGGCAAGCCGGCGCGCAACGTCAAGCGCGAGGACGCCCTCGACTACCTGGCCGGCTACACGGTGTGCAACGACTACGCCATCCGCGACTACCTGGAGAACTACTACCGCCCCAACCTGCGGGTGAAGAACCGTGACGCCACCACCCCGGTGGGCCCGTGGATCGTCGACACCGCCGATGTGCCGGACCCGTCGAACCTGACCCTGCGCACCTGGATCAACGGCGAGCTGAAACAGCAAGGCACCACGGCCGACATGATCTTCGACATCCCCTACCTGATCGAATACTTCTCCAGCTTCATGACCCTGCAACCCGGCGACATGATCGCCACCGGCACCCCGGAAGGCCTGGCCGATGTGGTCCCGGGCGACGAGGTGGTGGTGGAAGTGGAAGGCGTCGGCCGCCTGGTCAACCGGATCGTCAGCGAAGCCGAGTTCTTCGCCCGCAACGCACAAGAGGCAACAGCATGATCAAGCACTGGATCGATGGCCGCGAAGTCGAGAGCCGCGACACCTTCGTCAACTACAACCCGGCCACCGGCGAGGCCATCGGCGAAGTCGCCAGCGGTGGCGCCGAGGAAGTCGCCCTGGCCGTGGCCGCGGCCAAGCAAGCCTTCCCGAAATGGGCCAATACACCGGCCAAGGAGCGCGCACGCCTGATGCGCCGCCTGGGTGAGCTGATCGAGCAGAACGTGCCGCAGCTGGCCGAGCTGGAAACCCTGGACACCGGCCTGCCGATCCACCAGACGCGCAACGTGCTGATTCCCCGCGCTTCGCACAATTTCGACTTCTTCGCCGAGGTGTGCACACGCATGGACGGCCACAGCTACCCGGTGGACGACCAGATGCTCAATTACACCCTGTACCAGCCGGTGGGCGTGTGCGCCCTGGTGTCGCCGTGGAACGTGCCTTTCATGACCGCCACCTGGAAGACCGCGCCGTGCCTGGCCCTGGGCAATACCGCGGTGCTGAAGATGAGCGAACTGTCGCCGCTGACCGCCAATGAGCTGGGGCGCCTGGCGGTCGAGGCCGGCATCCCCAAAGGCGTACTCAATGTCATCCAGGGCTACGGCGCCACAGCCGGCGATGCCCTGGTGCGTCACCCGGACGTGCGCGCCATCTCCTTCACCGGCGGCACCGCCACCGGCCGCAAGATCATGCAGACGGCCGGCCTGAAGAAGTACTCGATGGAGCTGGGCGGCAAGTCGCCGGTACTGATCTTCGAGGACGCCGACCTCGAGCGTGCGCTGGACGCCGCCTTGTTCACCATCTTCTCGCTCAACGGCGAGCGCTGCACCGCCGGCAGCCGCATCTTCATTCAGGAGAGTGTGTACCCGCAGTTCGTCGCCCAGTTCGCCGCCCGCGCCAAGCGCCTGATCGTCGGCGACCCCACCGACCCGAAGACCCAGGTCGGCTCGATGATCACCCAGCAGCACTACGACAAGGTCACCGGCTACATCCGCATCGGCCTGGAAGAAGGCGCGCGCCTGCTGGCCGGTGGCCTGGAGCGCCCGGCGGGATTGCCGGCGCACCTGGCCAAGGGGCAGTTCATCCAACCGACGGTGTTCGCCGATGTGAACAACAAGATGCGCATCGCCCAGGAAGAGATCTTCGGCCCGGTGGTGTGCCTGATCCCGTTCAAGGACGAGGCCGAGGCGCTGCAACTGGCCAACGACACCGAGTACGGCCTGGCTTCGTACATCTGGACCCAGGACATCGGCAAGGCCCATCGCCTGGCCCGTGGCATCGAGGCCGGGATGGTGTTCATCAACAGCCAGAACGTGCGCGACCTGCGCCAACCGTTCGGCGGCGTCAAGGGCTCGGGCACCGGCCGCGAAGGCGGGCAATACAGCTTCGAGGTCTTCGCCGAGATCAAGAACGTGTGTATATCCATGGGTAGCCATCACATTCCGCGCTGGGGGGTGTAACGCGGGGCTGCTGGGCAGCCCATCGCCGGCAAGCCGGCTCCCACAGGGATCACCGCACACTGTGGGAGCCGGCTTGCCGGCGAAACGAGGGCGAAGCCCTCGCCATGGATACATAACAACAACCCGTTACCGGAGACTCCCATGGGCACACTCGCTCTCGCCGCCAAGATCACCCACGTGCCGTCGATGTACCTGTCCGAACTGCCCGGCCCGCGCCAGGGCTTTCGCCAGGCGGCCATCGACGGCCACCTCGAGATTGGCCGGCGCTGCCGCGAACTGGGCGTCGACACCCTCGTCGTGTTCGACACCCACTGGCTGGTCAACGCCAACTACCACATCAACTGCGCCGCGCACTTCGAAGGCCTGTACACCAGCAACGAACTGCCGCACTTCATCGCCAACATGAACTACGGTTTCCCCGGCAACCCCGAGCTGGGGCGAATCCTTGCGCAAGAATGCAATCGCCTGGGCGTGGAGACCATGGCCCACGACGCCACCACGCTGGCGCCTGAATACGGCACCCTGGTGCCGATGCGCTACATGAACACCGACCAGCACTTCAAGGTGATCTCGGTCTCGGCGCTGTGCACCTCGCACTACCTCAACGACAGCGCGCGCCTGGGCTGGGCCATGCGCAAGGCGGTCGAGGAACACTACGACGGCAGCGTGGCCTTCCTGGCCAGCGGCTCGCTGTCCCACCGTTTCGCCCAGAACGGCCAGGCCCCGGAGTTTGCCACCAAGGTCTGGAGCCCGTTCCTGGAGACCCTCGACCACCGCGTGGTGCGCATGTGGCAGGACGGCGACTGGGCCGATTTCTGCGCGATGCTGCCCGAGTACGCGGTCAAGGGCCATGGCGAAGGCTTCATGCACGACACCGCCATGTTGCTCGGCGCCCTGGGTTGGTCGCAGTACGACGGCAAGGCCGAAGTGGTGACGCCGTACTTCGGCTCCTCCGGCACCGGCCAGATCAACGCGATCTTCCCGGTCACCCCGCAGGACGGCAGCGCGATCCCCGCCGCCCAGGCCTCGAACCCGGCCGGGGTCACCTCCACAAGCCGCCTGTAAGGAGCACCACCATGCCCCATCTGGTCCTGCTCTACAGCCCGGATATCGAAGCCGACGCCGATATGCCCAGCCTGTGCCGCGCCCTGGCCGACTGCATGCTCGCCCAGCGCGACGAACACCATCGCCAGGTGTTCCCCACCGGCGGCACCCGTGTGCTGGCCTACCCCGCCGCCCATGCGGCAATCGCCGATGGCCGCGGCGCCTACGGTTTCGTCTACGCCAACCTGCGCATGGGCGGCGGACGCAGCGCCGCAGTGCACCAGCAGGTCGGCGACGCGCTGCTGACAGTATTGCGCCGGCACCTGGATACGCTGCTGGAGCGTCGCCCCGTCGGCGTGACCCTGCAGATCGACGAAAGCCAGGCCCAGGTGTACGACGCCAAGCACAGCAGCCTGCACCCTCTGTTCACCCGCCAGCCCTGAGGTCTCCATGCTCGACGCCCGCATCATCCAGCAAGCCGCCGCCCGCCTCGATCAGGCCGAACGCACCCGCGAACAGGTCGGCCAGTTTTCCCTGGAACACCCCTCGATCAGCATCGAGGACGCCTACGCCATCCAGCGTGCCTGGGTAGCGCAGAAGATCGAGGACGGCCGCAAGCTGGTCGGCCACAAGATCGGCCTGACCTCCCGGGCCATGCAGGTCTCGTCGAACATCACCGAGCCGGACTACGGCGCGCTGCTCGACGACATGCTGTTCGACGAAGGCAGCGACATACCCTTCGAGCGTTTCATCGTGCCGCGGGTCGAGGTGGAACTGGCGTTCATCCTCGGCAAGCCGCTCAAGGGGCCGAATGTGACCCTGTTCGAAGTGCTAGACGCCACCGAGTGGGTGATCCCGGCGCTGGAGATCATCGATGCGCGCATCCAGCAGGTCGACCCGCTCAGCGGCGCCACCCGCAAGGTGTTCGACACTATCTCCGACAACGCCGCCAATGCTGGCGTGGTGATGGGTGGGCGCGCCGTGCGCCCGGGCGATATCGACCTGCGCAAGGTCCCTGCGGTGCTGTACCGCAACGGCGTGATCGAGGAGTCCGGGGTGTCGGCCGCGGTGCTCAATCATCCGGCCAAAGGCGTGGCCTGGCTGGCCAACAAGCTGGCGGCGCACGACGTGGGCCTCGAAGCCGGCCAGGTCATTCTCGGCGGCTCGTTTACCCGCCCGGTGGCTGCCCGTCGCGGCGACACCTTCCACGTCGACTACGACCAGCTCGGCTCGATCGCCTGCCGTTTCGTCTGAGGAGCGCCCATGGACATGCCCATCAACACCTTCAAGCAACGCCTGCGCAGCGGCCAGGCGCAGATCGGCCTGTGGCTTGGCCTGGCCGACCCGTATTGCGCGGAGCTGGCGGCCAACGCCGGCTTCGACTGGCTGCTGCTCGACGGCGAGCACGCGCCCAACGACCTGCGCAGCCTGCTCGGCCAGTTGCAGGCCGTGGCTCCCTACCCGGCCCAGCCCATCGTGCGTCCGGTGATCGGTGATACCGCGCTGATCAAGCAGTTGCTCGATATCGGCGCACAGACCCTGCTGGTACCCATGGTCGAAAGCGCCGAGCAGGCGCGCCAGCTGGTGCGGGCGATGCGCTACCCGCCCCACGGCGTGCGCGGTGTCGGCAGCGCTTTGGCGCGGGCATCGCGCTGGAACAGCATCCCCGACTACCTGGACCAGGCCGACCAACAGATGTGCCTGCTGGTGCAGGTGGAGAACCGCGAAGGCCTGGCCAACCTCGATGCGATCTGCGCCGTCGAAGGCGTCGATGGCGTGTTCATCGGCCCCGCCGACCTCAGCGCTGCCATGGACCAGCGGGGCAATCCGGGGCATCCCGAGGTGCAGGCAACCATCGAGGACGCCATCGTGCGCATCACTCGCGCTGGCAAGGCGGCGGGCATCCTCAGCGCCGACGCAGCTCTGGCGCGCCGGTACATCGAACTGGGCGCGGCGTTCGTCGCGGTCGGCGTCGACACCACGGTGCTGATGCGCGGCTTGCAGGGGCTGGCGGGCACGTTCAAGGCAGGGACAGCCACCATTACCCAAGGCAGTGTCTACTAGTGTGGCGTTTCAGAAGTACCAATGTAAATTAGGGCTAGTGTGGTGTTTTGCAAATACGACCGATAAATCGCTCGCGAGTTATGGTCGTTATTTGTGAAACACCACACTAACACAGGATTTCCTGCTCTCTTGCGCATATTGCCAACCTCACCCGCCCGTGCAAACCAGGGCTGAGCCCGACTCGCGGGATCCTAGACTTCAAAACCCTATAAAAACAAGTCAAGGCGTCACCGACCACTCAAGGAACAAAGATTTATTCAACGCCCCCTTAATTGAGTGAAATACGCCGACTGCCAAACGGCAACGTACAGGGCAAGGGTCAAGCACCCTCTAATTACGGCGCTGACATAAGGTGAATGGCATATATCTCACCGCTAATTGTTTCGCCCTTGAAAGTCATTTCATCATATCCCATGCCTCTGGTCGGATCCTTATGCTTATCATCTAAACCACCCACTACAACTCCCCCTCCAATGCTTGTATAACACCTATTTTTTTCATCCTTAACCGTTCTGAAGCAGACAATCTGACCTTTCTCCATGCCCATAACCCAGACTGATTTGGCATTGGTTCCAGTACCTCGGCAGACAGACAAGGACTGATCAACATTGATGTAAAAAACACATCGCTCAGATTCCTCCCCTTCAAACATTTCTTCTGGAAACATTATTACCTTTACATCCTCTGCTTTTTCTGCTTCCTTTACTTTATTTTTAGTGACTAACAAACCAAAAATGCCAAGTGCCAGCAGCACGCCTATCAAACACCAAGATACTTTTCGATTCACGACCACCTCTCCTTGATCAGATACTTTTTAATTCATCACAACATTTTCTACCTATGCCGAATCACACGCTACAAATACTAGTAAACAGACGTTTCCCGGAGCTGGTTCATGAGCGAATACCAGTACTCTGATCCGTACAAACTCCATAACCCCTCTCCTTGGTGGCAACCTAAAATTTAGGAAAATGCGAGGCGACGGACAACTGGTAAAAATGTCAGGTTGCCTAGCCCTGAAATAGGCTTACACTTGCTCAGGTAGGTCTGAGAAGCCTCATGATGCCCGATGCACTGCATCGGGTGTTTTTTTCAGTGCCATGTGAGGTCGTTCTATGTTGTAGATCTACACTCCCTCATCAACCCTCCATCTCGCTTGTTCCAAAATTTCAGGTCTGCTCAACAGCAGCCCCATCTTGCTGAATTTGGTCGAACGCTTTTGCTCAATGTTGAGTGAGAAATGGATCAAGCGTCAGACACATATCAGCGTCAAATAGCTGGAAACTTCGATTGAGCACTACCTGGAAACTGCAACCAGACCCGAAGCCATTCCGAGGCACAAGAAAGCAGAGGACATCCTCGCCTCAGTCGCTCGTGCCGCACGAGCACTCGGGCCATGATTTTTCAGCAGTAGTTCTGAAACACCCTTCCAGTAACGCGTAGCTCGACGTTGGTGCCTCGGTGACAGCAGACGGCAGCACTGGCCCGCCCGGCACCACCATGCTAGCCTCCGCGCGCCCCGTCCTACGGGGTCGCGACAACGTCGAATCAAGGAGTCAGGCAATGGACCTGCAGTTTCTGGGCACCTCTTCCGGGGTGCCCACCAAGGCCCGCAACGTCAGCGCGACCGCGGTCATCGAAACCACGGGCAACGGGTGGTACCTGGTCGATTGCGGCGAAGGCACCCAGCACCAGTTGCTGCGCAGCCCGCTGTCGGTGCGCGACCTGCGCGCCATCTTCATCACCCATGTACACGGCGACCACTGCTTCGGCCTGCCGGGGCTGCTGGCCAGCGCCGGCATGTCCGGGCGCAAGGAGCCGTTGCAGCTGGTCATGCCGGCCGACCTGCATCCCTGGGTGCGGCAGAGCCTGGCGGTGAGCGACACCTACCTGCCCTTCGAGTTGCAGATGCAGGCGCTGGAGACTTTCGCGGGCTTGAGCCACGGCAATATCCAGGTCGGCGTGGTCGAGCTGTCGCACCGGGTGCCCTCCTACGGTTTCGTGTTCGAGGAACGCGATCCGCAACCGCATCTGGATACCGAGCGCCTGCGCGCCGACGGCATCCCGGCCGGGCCGCTGTGGGGGCAGATCGCCCGTGGCCGGACAGTCGAGCACGAAGGTCGCCAGATCGACCCACAGGCCTACCTGCAGCCGACGCGTCCGGCGCAACGGATCATCGTCTGCGGCGACAACGACCGCCCTGAGCTGTTGAGCGAACTGGCCGCCAACGTGGACGTACTGGTCCACGAAGCCACCTTCACCCAACCGGTGGTCGAACGCACCCAGGCCAGCTTCGGTCACAGCACCGCCGCTGCGGTGGCGCGCTTCGCCGAGATGGCGGCGGTGAAGAACCTGGTGCTGACGCACTTCAGCGCCCGCTACCAGTCAGGCGGTGGGCGCGGCGGTTCCATCGAGGAGGTACGCGAAGAGGCGCTGGCGCACTACAAAGGGCACCTGACCCTGGCCCGGGACCTGGCGCGCTATCGGATTGGCCGTGATGGGGTGCTGGTCGAGGTGGAGTAACGCCCCACCTTGCTGGCATGACAGCCCTCGAGCGATGGCCTCAATGCGCCGGATGCTGCTCCACACTGGCCGCCAGGCAGTAGCGATCGCGCCCCTGCCGCTTGGCCTGGTAGAGGGCCGCGTCCGCCGCCGCCATCAGGTTCTCTGGAGTGACCGTCGCCAACGTCGGCGCACCCACAGCGATCCCGGCGCTGGCCGTGACATGGCCGAACGGACTGCCACCGTGCTCGATGGCCTGCCGGCGCAGCAACTGCAGGATCTCCTGCACGATCTGGCTGGCCCCTGCGGCATCGGTATCGGGCAGCAGCAAGGTAAACTCCTCGCCACCATAACGCACCGCCAGGTCGCCCGGGCGTTTCAGCGCCTGGCGCAACAGTTCGCCGAAGCGGCGCAGGCACTGGTCGCCGGCCGGATGCCCGTAGCGGTCGTTGTAGGCCTTGAAGCAGTCCAGGTCGAGCATCACCAGGGCCAGGGCATAGCCCTGTCGCCGCGCCCGACGTATCTCCGGTTCCAGCACCGCATCCAGCCGCCTGCGGTTGCCCAGCCCGGTCAGGCTGTCGGTCAGGGCCAGCGCCTTGAGGGTCTGGTGGGCCTGGTGCAGGGCACGCTCGATGGCGATGCGCTCGCGCAACTGGCGCAGGACGATCCAGCCGAAGCCGGCAACGCCAATCAGCAACAGCACCAGCACGGCCAGCGACTTGAGCATATCGTGACGCCACGGCGCGATGATCGACTCGCGCGACAAGCCCGCCTCCACCACCAGCGGGTAGCTGCCCAGTGAACGGAAGGCATACAGGCGTGGCGTGCCGTCCACCACCGCCACCGCCTCGGCCACCCCCTCGCTGGCATAGGGCAGATAAAGACGGAAGATCTCGCTGCTGGCCAGGCTGCGGCCAATCACCTGCTCAACGAACGGCCGGCGCACAAGGATGGTGCCGTCGCGCTTGGCCAGCACCAGGGCGCCACGCTCGTCGATCTTGAAGTCGCCGTAGTAGCGCACGAACCAGTCGACCTTGATGGTGCCCAGCAACACCCCGGCAAAGCTGCCGTCGGCATTTTCCAGGCGTCGCGAGATGGGGATGATCAGGTCGCCCGTGGAGCGGCTGCGCACCACCGAGCCGATGCGCACCTGGCGGTCGGGATGGGTGCGGTGATAGATGAAATAGTCGCGGTCGGCATTGTTGGCCCCCGCTGGCACATCATCCTTGTCGGTGACGATCCAGCCGCCGTCCGGGCCATAGACGAACAGCCCGTGCAACTGCGGCATGATCTGCGCCTGCTGCTTGAGCAACGCATGCAGGCGCGGCCGGTCGACATGGTCGAAACCATCGCCTTCCAGGCGCTCGGCCAGCGCCGCGGTGATCGCGTCCACCTGGCGGATGGCATCCTCGGCATGCTGGGCGGTGGCCCGGGCCAGGTTGCTGACCGCATGCTCGGCATTGGTGAACACTTGTCGGTAGTCGCGCCAGATCCGCCAGCCTTCGACCAGCACGAAAGCCAGCATCACCACCGCCATGAAACTGAGCATCAGGCGGAACAGCGACACGGCGCGGCCCTCGCCCGTCACCGGGAAGAGGCCGTCCTCGGTCTGTTTCCTGACTGCGCGCATTGAAGTCCCTTGTCATCGACCCTTGGCCGCCAATGACTATAGTTCAGCGCCGCTTGCGTGTGCCGAGGCTGATCCACACCGGCGCATGGTCGCTGGCGTGGGCCTCGTTGCGCACCCAGGCGTCCTTCAGTAGAAAAATTAAACCTTTGCCCGCCGCCGGCTCTCAACCGTACGCGACACTGACGTCGCGCCAACGGATAAGGAGTCACACATGAGCAATCTGTTCCTCAAGCGGGTCGGGTTTTCCATGGTGCTGGGCATGGCGTCGCTACAGGCCATGGCCGCCTCGTCGGATGACTTCGTCGACGCCGCCACCGAGGCCGGCATCGCCGAAGTGGTGACCGGCAAGCTGGCGCTGGACAAGAGCAAGGACCCGCAAATCAAGACTTTCGCCCAGCAGATGGTCACCGATCACACCCAGGCCAACCAGAAGCTCGGCGACATCGCCCGCCAACTGGACATCAGCGTGCCCGATGAAGCGGCGCTGACCGACAAGGTCAAGAAGATGATCCTGGAATGGCGCGACGAGTCGTTCGACCGCTCCTACGTCAACAACCAGGTCGAGGCCCACGAGAAAGCCGTGGAACTGTTCAGGAAAGAGGCCGCCTCGTCCGACAAGGCCGAGCTCAAGGCCTTCGCCGGCGAGACCTTGCCCAAGCTCGAAGAGCACCTGAAGCATGCCAAGGAACTGCAGGCCAAGCACGGCCAGTAACCCGCTCCACTGACAAAGCGAGGCTCCCATGAGCAATGATGCACTGCGTTCGGAAGTCCTGACCCGCCTGTTGCACGCCCACCCGCAAGGGTTGGGCAAGGAAGTGCTGGACAACTACCGCGGCGAGAAAGCCGTGGCCGGCATGCTCAAGACCCTGCAGGAGCAAGGCTTGATCCACGATGGCAGCGTGAATGTCGAAGCCGGCCACACGCTCAGCGTCAACTACCCGATCAAGCTGTCGTCCGCCGGCGTCGAGGCCGCCAGACAAGCCGAAGGCTGATGTCGGTCCGCCCTGTGGCAATGGCTCGGCCAACTGCCACGGGGCGTGCTAACGCAGGCCTTCGATGATCGCCTCCATCAACGCCCGCACTCGTCGTGGCTGCACCCGCGTCGGCGGGTAGACGATCTGCAAAGCCACCTGCCCAGCACTGAAGTCTGCCAGCACTTCGACCAATCGACCGTTGTAGAGGTCGTCGCGCACATCGCGAAGCGATTTCAGGCACAGCCCGTGCCCGTCCAGCGCCCAGCGGCGCACCTGCTCGCCGTTGTTGGCGATCCGCCGCCCGTGCACGCTCACCGGGTAGGCCACGCCGTCCAGGCGAAATGGCCAGACCCGTTCGGCGTGGATGCCGAAGCGCATGACGATGCAATCGTGGCGTGCCAGGTCGTCCGGGTGCAGTGGCGTGCCGTGGCGGCGCAGGTAGTCAGGCGCGGCGCACACCACCCGGCGGTTGTCGCCCAAGGGCCGTGCGCGCAGGGAACTGTCGGCCAAGGTGCCATAGCGGATGGCGAAGTCGATGCCCTGCCCCACCACGTCGACATAGCCATCGGTCAGGTCCAGGTCGATCGAGACTTGCGGATGTTCGGCCAGGAAGCGGTCGAGCAGCGGCACGATGCAGTGCTGGCCGAGGTCCACCGGCGCACTCAGGCGCACCAATCCGGAGATTTTCTGCTGGACGTCTCTGAGACGGCTTTCCAGCTCGTCGGCCTCGGCCAGCAGGCGCCGAGCGCCCTCGGCGAGTTGCCGGCCGGCGTCGGTGAGGCTCAACGAACGGGTGCTGCGGGTCAGCAGCGCCACCCCGTAGTGCGCCTCCAGCGCCGCCAGGCGCTCGGACACCGTGGCCGGTGACAAGCCGCGCTCGCGGCCCGCCGCCGACAGGCTGCCTTTTTCGATGATGGTCAGGAACAACGCCAGGTTATCCAGCATGCTTTTCGATTTTTCCGAAATATGATTTTGGCTTTCGCCTGATTATTGGTGATTTCCTCGCTAATTACACTGCCCGGCATCGACACCCCCACAGGAGCAACCCGATGACCAGCAGAAGAGATTTCATGAAAGGCACCCTCGCCGGCGGCATCGCCGTCGCGGCAGGCGCGGTACTGGCAAAAGAGCCGGGCAGCAACACCGGGACGCCGCCCGATAGCGCCGATGGCAAAGGGTTCTGGCCCAATGGCGCGCAACTGGTGATTTCCGTGTCGTTGCAATTCGAATCCGGTGGCCAGCCGGAACTCGCCGAAAGCCCCTTCCCGCCCCTGGATTCACGCTACCCCGACACCATCGCCCCCAGCTGGTACCGCTACGGCCCACTGGAAGGCGTGCCGCGCCTGCTCGCGCTGTTCGACCGGCACGGCATCAAGGTCACTTCACACATGGTCGGCAAGGCTGTGGAGGCTTACCCGGAGCTGGCGGCCGAGGTGGTCAGGCGCGGCCACGAAGCCGCCGGCCACGGCCTGCACTGGGCGCCGCAGTACAGCCTGACGCCGGCAGAGGAGCGTCGCCAGTACGAGCAGGCCAGCGCCATCATCGAGCGCGTCACCGGCCAACGCCCGGTGGGTTTCAACGCGTTCTGGATGCGTCACTCCCGCGAGACCTTGAACATCCTCCAGGACCTCGGCTTTCTCTACCACATCGACGATCTGGCCCGCGACGAACCCTCGATCACCCCGGTGCGCGGCAAGCCGTTCGCGGTGGTGCCCTACACCCTGCGCAACAACGACATCGGCCGCATCGCCGGCTCCACGGCGATGACCGGCGCCGCGCTGTTGCAGGAGCTCAAGGACGAATTCGACGTGCTCTATGCCGAAGGCCGTCAACGGCGCCGACTGATGTCGCTGTCGGCGCATGATCGCATCGGCGGCACGCCTACCGTGGTGCACGCGCTGGATCAGTTCTTCGCCTATGCCCGCGGCCATGCCGGCGTGGCGTTCATGCGCAAGGACGAGATTGCCCGTTGGGCCCTGGCCCAGGCCGATACGCCGGTCAATCCGCCACGTGTGTTCAGCGCCCAACCAACCCCGCCTGCAGCATGAACGCAAGGTTGTCCTCCAGATGCCAGTCCTCGGCAATCCGGCCATCGGCGACACGGTAGATATCCATGGCGATGAAATCGATGGCTTGACCCTGCCCCTGGTGCTCGCCCAGCTTGCCGCTGAAGTGCCCGGTGAAACGCAGCGCCGCGGTGACCCGGTCGCCTGCGACGATCATCTGCAGTACCTCGCAGCGCAGGTCCGGCACCGCTGCGCGGAATGCCCTGGAAGCGCTCAATGGCCCTTCCACGCCCTGTGGCCGTCCCGGTGGCAGTGTGTTGTCGCGAAAGTCGCTGGCCAGCGCGGCGCGGGCCATGGCCTCGTCGCCGGTGTTCCAGAAGGTGTCGTAGCGGCGGGCGGCGAGGATCTGCTGCTCCAGCTGGGCCTTGGGCAGGCTCTGGTCCACGACCAGGGTGGCCGGAGTCACCAGCTCGCCGGCATTGCCCGGATTGGCCGCCGCGCTCAGCAGCAGCAGAGTGATCCAGCGGCCAGCACGCAGCGCCGAAGCCTTGGGTTCGGTGTTCATCTCAGTTTCCTTCAGTGCATTCAACGGGAGGGTATGGCGCGGCCGCGAACCATGGATAAAAGCCTAACCAGTCCCGCCCAGGCGCTCAAGAAGGCACTTTTCACTCACCTGATTACCTCGGAGTAACCCATGGCCCATTACCGCGAATGCCCCGCCTACGATGTATTCGCCCCGAACTGCCCGGCCCGCCTGGTGCTCGACCGCCTCGCCGACAAATGGGTACTGCTGCTCATCGACCGCCTCAGCGCCGGAGAGCGGGTGCGTTTCAACCAGCTACGCAGGGATATCGCCGGCGTCTCGCAGAAGGTGCTGTCGCAAACCCTGAAGCGGCTCGAACGCGACGGCCTGGTGGAGCGCCAGGTGTATCCGACCGTGCCGCCCACCGTCGAGTACGCCCTCACCGAGCTGGGCGCGACACTGGGCGGCACTGTGGAGCGTTTGGCGCAGTGGGCGGAGTCGAACATGCCGGCGATTCTTCTGGCGCGCCAGCTGTACGACCAATGCGGCGAATGATTCAGCCCTCTTTTTCGACATCCCTCGGGGGCATCGGCGGACCACATGCCCCCCGTAGGTCGCTACTGCTGCTGATACTGACTCAGGTACTTGTCCAGCACCGCCTTGTCCCCCGCCCCTTCACCGGCCACCTGCCACAGCCGCCGCTCGATGCCCTGGGCCAACAGGTGACCCACCGCAGCCTCGATGGCCGACAGCACGCACAGTTGCGCCGGTTCGTTGGTGGTGTAGCCGACCTCGGCCTCGAGCAGCTTCTTGAACTCGATGAACTTGAACACCCCGGCGTTCTGCCCGACCGAGTAGATGGTCTTGCTGGTCATCACGTTGGCCAGCACCTGCCCGGTGCGTACGTCCACCGCCCGCAGGTTGACCGTGACCTGGTCGACCCGGTACTCGCGGGACAGGCCGATGCCCAGGTAGCGGGCGCCCTCGCCGCCGCTGCGCACGTTGGTGTCGTAGGCGATGATGCCACCCTCGAGCATCAGGTTGGCAGCCTGCAACGGCGGCAGTTCGCCCTGGATGTTCTCGGCGACGTCAGGCTTCTTCTGCGAGGCGCGGATGATCTTGCGCTCGGTCAGCAGGTTCTGCAGGCCTTCACGCTCCAGCACCACGAACCAGCCGCTGGCGTTGAGGGCGTCCATCAGCATGCTCGCCGCCCCCTGGGTGACGCTGGTGGAGAACGAGCTGGCCGGGGTTGGCTTGTACTGCCCGGTCTGGTCGCGGAAGCCGTACACCACCGCCATCAGCCGACCGCGTGGCCGCGGCATGTTGACGAGGTCGTAGTAGGTCGAGGCCCGCGGCGTCAGCGTCGGGGTCTCGGGGTCTTGTTCGGCCGGCATCGGCTCGCGCAGGCCGCAGCCTTGCAGGCCAGCCAGGGCGGTGAGGATCAGCAGTGTGCTCAGCAGGCGTTTCATGGCGTTCTCTCCCCAGTAAAAGACCCGTCCCTCTCAGGGGTTCAGGCCGCTGACCTCGATGATCGAGACTTCCCCGGTGGCCCGGTCGGTGACCTTGATGCTCAGCGCCCCGGAATCGTCGATCACGTCGATCAGGAAGGCGTCGGTGGACATGCTGCCGGTGTTGCCGTTGCTGATGTTGTCCAGCAACTGCCCGAGCAGGCGCGACTCGAGCTGGTTGCTGAAACGCTCCAGGGCCGAGGTGCCGGCGAATGCCGAACTGCGGTCCTTGAGGTCGGGGTCGTCGTAGTCGTTCTGCGCCTGGGCGTTGTTCAGCAGCCAGGCGCCATTGATCGGGTTGCCGCCGAAGGACGGGTTGACCGGGGTGTACACCAGCTCCGTGGCCAGGGCCTGGCCACCGAGGCCGGCTGCCAGCAGACAGGCGGCGATGCGTCGTGCAAGGTGGTTGCTCATAGCTCGTCCCTCTCCAGATCAGTTGTGTCCTGCAGCAGCCGTTGCAATTTGCGCTGGATGATCTGCTGGCGGACCAGGTCGGCGGCCGCGATGGCCTCGTCGTTGAGTTGCGTGGTGTTGGGCGGCAGGAAGCGCCGGTACAGCACCTCGCGTTCGTATTCCACCGTCACCAGGCTGCCCCAGCGGGCATCCGGGCGTTCGCGCACCACCAGGTTGAAATCCAGCCGGCTGGTGGCGCGCAGCCGGTCGCTGAAGGCGTGATAGAAGTCGTGGCCGATATGCGAGATGGTGTTGTCGACGATGAAGCCCATCATCTCGTCCTCGGCCCCTGCCTGCGCCTGGCCATGCAACAGGGCCAGGCACAGGCACACCCGCGCGGCCAGGCGTTTCATGGCGCCTCTCCCAGGCCGGCATGTGGACGAGCGCCTGCGGCGCTTTCGGCGAAGGCCTGTTCGGCGACGAACTGCCAGTCGCTGTAGTGCTCCAGCCCCTCGAAGGCACTCCACTGGGCGTCGAAACCGCTGCGTTTGAGCGGCGCGGCGTCGGAGCGGCTGTACACCCCGGTGATGCGACCATCGACCGCGCGCAGCAGGCCCCATTCCTCGCCGCCGCCCACAGGGTCCGGGTAGAGCCGGCGCAGGTGGCGCTGCGGCGACGGGAAACGGTTGTCTTCCACCAGCTCCGCAAGGTCCTGCGGGTACTGGGCCAGGCCCGGCGAGGCGCGGTAGTAGCTGCGCAGGGCCTGGGCGTACTGGCCGCCCACCCACAGCAGCTGGCGCTCGTGTTCGCGCTGCTGGCTGGTGGCCCACAGGGTGCCGGTGGCCGCCAAGGCCACGCTGCTGACGGCGATCAGCAGCAGCACGCCCAGGTAGGTGAAGCCGGCTTCACCATTCGGCATAGAGGCTGCCATCGCGCGCCCTCCCGGTTGCTCCGCTCTTGATGTCGGCCACCGCGCCGGCCACGCCCTCGGGCGGCGGCACCAGCTGCCAGGCATCGCGCCGCTCGGTGATCGGGTCGACCGGGGTGTTGCGCAGGTAGCGCTGCTCCACCAGCTGGTCGATCGAATCGGGGTAGTGCCCGGTGTCGCCGTAGTAGTGATCCAGCGCCTCGCGCAGCACCGCCAGGCTCTGGCGCAGGGTGGCCTCGCGGGAGGCCTCCAGGCTGTTGAAGTAGCGCGGCATGGCGATGGTCATCAGGGTGGCGATGATCGCCATTACCACCAGCAGTTCGATGAGGGTGAAGCCTCGGCTCGCTTTCATCGCCGTCACCATTGCCCGTAGGGCACGTTGTTCAGGCCCTTGCCGCTGGCCTTGGAATACACGTCGAACACGTCCTCGCCTTCGCGTGGGCTGTCGGCCGCGCTGTCGTAGGCGCGCAGGCCCCAGCCACCCTGGTCGTCGTCCTTGGCGGCGCGCAGCGGGTCGTGGGGGATGCGCCGCAGGAAGTAGAACTTCGCGCCCTTGGCGCTGCGCACATCGCGCACGCCGTCCACCAGCACCTGCAGGCTCGGCGGATAACCGCTGGCGTTCAGGCGCTTCTCGATGTAGCCGGCGTCGAAGGCGCGCTTGTAGGCGTCGATGGCGTCGCGGATCTGGTACAGGGCCTCGCGTAACTGCTGCTCCTTGCCCCGGCGCACCACGGTCTCGGTCAGGGGCGCGGCCATGCTGGCAAGCAAGCCGAGCAGCGCCAGGGTCAGCACCACCTCGATCAGGCTGAAACCCTGCTGGCGGCGTGTCATGGCCGTGGCCTCGCGGCGGCAGGCACCACGGCCATCTGCCCCTCGACCAGCGGCGCCGCGGCCGGCTCGTCAGCCGGGGCGTCGGCGGGCAGCGCGCTGGCCGGCGCCGGTTGCGCCAGCTGACGCACCTGCAGGGCCGATTCGGTGCCGGTGGCGAACTCCATGTCCGACGGGCTCTGGTACGGCAGGTTGCGCACGATGCGCGGGGTGATCGCCAGCACCAGCTCGGACTTGCTCATGTCGTCCTTGTTGCTGCCGAACAGCCGGCCCAGGCCGGGAATGTCGCCCAGCCCCGGGATCTTGTTGCCGCTGGCGTTGTGATCGTTGCGCACCAGGCCGGCCAGCACCTGGGTCTCGCCATCGTGCAGGCGCAGGCTGGTCTGGGCGTTGCGGGTATCGACCTGGACCGGGATGGTGCCCTGGCGGGTGGCCTCCAGGGGGGTGGCGTTGCTCACTTCCAGGGCCACCTTGATCGCCACCTCGTTGTTCAGGTGCACGGTGGGCTGCACTTCGAGCTTGAGGCCGACATCCAGGTAGGTGACGCTTTCGGTGATCACCGGGCCTTGGGTCGAGGGCACCGAGGTGGCGCTGATGATCGGCACCCGCTGGCCGATGTGGATGCGCGCCTGCTCGCGGTTGCTGACCCGGATCACCGGGCTTGCCAGGGTGTTGATGTCCTTGTCCTGGGCATTGATCTTGGCCTGCGGCGCCGGCGAGATGCTGATACGGCTGGAATCGATGCCGCGCAGCTGGTCGAGCACGCTGACCGACTTGCCGTCGCTGGTCAGCACGCCGAAGGTGTTGGGCCATTGCAGGCCGAGGTCGAGGATGCGCGAGGTGGCCACTTCCATCACTTCCACTTCCAGCACCACCTCGGGGTTGGACTGGTCCTGGGACTGCAGCAGCTTCTCGGCCATGCGCACGGCGTCGGGGGTGTCGCGCATGGTCAGGGTGTTGAGGCGTTCGTCGACGAACACGTCGCGGGTCTTGAGCATGGTCTTGACCATGTTCAACGCGGTGTTGGCGTCGATGCTGGTCAGGTAGAAGGTGCGCATGACCAGTTCCTGGTAGTCCTTGGTCTTCTGCGGCGAGTCCGGGTAGAGCAGCAAGGTGTTGTCGTTGACGATCTTCTGGCGCAGCTGGTTCTGCTCCAGCAGCAGGGCCACGGCGTCCTCGATGCGCACCTCGCGCACGAAGATGGTGGCCTTCATGTCCGGGCGCAGGTCCTTGTCGAAGATGAAGTTGATCCCGGCGACCTGGGCCAGCACCTCGAAGATGGTCTTCAGGTCGGCATCGCGAAACTCCAGGGTGACCGGGCGCTCCAGCTTGCTGCGCAGTTGCGGGTACGGCGTGGCGGTACGGGCCTGGACGTTCTCGATGTCGCTGCGCAGCATCTGGCCCTTCTGGTTTTGCGGGTCGAGGCGCAGCACCTCGCGCATGTAGCGCTCGGCGCCGAACAGGTCGCCCTGGCGCAATGCAGCCTGGCCAAGGGCGACACGGTCGTCGAGGGTGCGGATCAGCTCCAGCTGGCGGATGCCCTCCTGGGCACGACGGTTGTTCGCCTCGATGGTCAGCACCCGGCCGTAGCCCATGCGCGCGCCGGCGAAGTCATGGCGCACGCGGTCGCTGTCGGCCTGGGTCAGCAGCGCCTCGACCGCGGCCTGGCGGCCGTGGGCCAGGGCGATGTTCAGTTCGGTGTCGCGCGGATCTTCGCGCAGAGCTTCCTCCAGGCGAGCGATGCCGGCCTCGTACTGGCCTTCCTTGATCAGTTCCTGGCTGTCCTTGCGCGCGGCGCTCGAGCCGCATCCGGCGATGGCCACGCACAGGGCCAGGAGCACGAACGGCGCAGGCTTGCACAACTTCGACGGTTTCATGGTGCGCTCCCGACAGACAGTGTCTGTGGCTGATGCAGTGGCAGGTAGACCAGGCTCAGCTCGGTGGCCGAAACGCGGTCCAGACGGTAGGTGTCGTCGATCACATCGCCCTGGCGCACGACGTAGAGCTTCTCGCCGCTCTGCAGGAAGATCTGCAGGTCGTCGCGCTCCCCCATGCGACCGATGAAACGAAACGGCAGCGTCGGGGCGGTAGGTGCGGCGGGCTCGGGGGTGGTGACCACGGGTTGTTCGGTGACGGTGGCCAGGGCCTGGGGTGGGGTCCATTGCTGGACCGGGAACAGGTCTCTCGAGGGCGGCGCCGCCCCGATCGCCGGTGAGTCGGCTGCCACTGGGTTGCTGGACGCTTCCGGCGCTGTGGGAGCCGGCTTGCCGGCGATCGGGGCCGCCTCGTCCTCAACACCAAACCAGTGCCCCGGCGCCCACGCCAGCGCCGCGCTCAACCCCAGGAAACCGGCCCACATCACCGCACGCTGAGTGTTCATCACGACCTCGACAGGTAAAGGGTCATGCGTACACGACCGGTCAGTTCCCGGTCACCGATCCGCTTGCGTTGCAGTTCCAGGTCTTCCAGCACCAGCGTCGGCAACTGGCCGAGCAGCGCCTTGAGGAAGCCACGGATCTGCGGGTAGCTGCCGCGCACCGGCAGGACGATCTGGTAGCGCGCCAGCTGGGTCTTCGGGTCCACGCCCAGGGCGTACTCGCCACGGGCCAGGCTGATGCGCTCGGCACTGGCCAGGTGGTACAGGCGCTCGATCAGCTCGCTGGCCTGGGGCTGGCCGGGCAGCTGCTGACGCAGGTCGTCCAGCGCCTGCTGCTCGGGCTTGGCCTGCACCTTGAGCTCACCACGCGCCAGGCGCTGCACCTGGGCACTGGCATCGGCC
The DNA here is from genome assembly GCF_057809275.1 of Pseudomonas sp. FG36. Classification (NCBI taxonomy): domain Bacteria; kingdom Pseudomonadati; phylum Pseudomonadota; class Gammaproteobacteria; order Pseudomonadales; family Pseudomonadaceae; genus Pseudomonas; species Pseudomonas sp. FG36. The sequence goes on along the minus strand of NZ_JBMDJQ010000001.1, from coordinate 422,060 downwards.
TCGCTGGCACGCAGTTCGCGCACTGCCTGCCACTGGGGCAGCACCCCGGCCAGGGCGACCGCCAGGGCCAGGCCGCCGACCAGCACCGCGGCCAGCCCTGCCCGGCCCAGGCGCCGCAGCGCTTCATGGACGATCAGGCTACGGACGCGCATGGCCGGTCTCCCAGGTGGCGGTGAGGTTGAAGCGCACCGGGTGCTCGACCTGCCCGGCCACCACCTCGTGGTTGAGCAGCGACACGTCCGACAGCTCGGCGCTGCGCTCCAGGCGCTGGTGGTACTGCAGCATGGCCTCGAGGTTGCGCGCCTCGGCACTGATGCGTACCTGGCCCTTGCGGGCATCGGGGGTCAGGCTGAGCAGCGCCACGTCTTCCTGCGGCATCGCCTCGAGCATGGCGAACAGCTGCTGCCATGGCCGCTGCAACTGCTGCGAGACGCTGCGCATCTGCGCCAGGCGCTCGGCCTGCTCGCGGATCACCGCGCTGCTCTGCACCGCGGCGGTGGCCGGGCGCCGGCCGAGCTTGAGTTCGAGTTGGTGCACGCGGCCTTCCAGGTGCACCTGCTCGCTCACCAATTGCTGCTGCGCCAGCACCAGCACGGCCAGCACGGCGCCGCCGAGGGCGAGCAACGACCAGGCCAGGGGGCTGCTGTAGCGGGGTTGGAATTCCAGGTCGAGGCGGCGCATGTCAGGCCACCGCTCGCCACATGGCGCACAACGGATCGGATTCGGCGCTGGCGGCGCACAGCTGTACCGCGGCCAGTTGCGAGGCCGCCGTGCGCCCCGGGGCATGCAGGTACACCCGAGGCAGCTGCTCGCCATACAGTTCGCAGGTACGCTCGATCAGCGCCTGCAGGGCCTGGTCGTTATCGGCGCAGCCCTGGGCCAGCACCTGCTGCCAGGCACCGCCTGAAGCCAGCAGCAGCACGCTGCGGCGCGGCTCGGCCAGCACGAAGAGGAAGTCGCCTTGGGTCAGTTGCGCCGAGCAGCGGTTGTAGGCGGCCATCAGGTACGGCTGCACCGAGCGCAGGCTCAGGCGGCTTTCCCGTCCCAGTGCCTGCAGGCCCTGGAGCAGTGCCTCGGGCAGCGCCGTGGCGATGCGCGCGGCGCCGGCCGGCTCCGGCGAAAGAACGATGCGCCAGTCGTCCAGAGGCTGGCCGTAAAGGTTCTCGAAGCAGGCCCGGGCGTAGGCATCGAGTTCGCGCGGGGTACCGATGGCATCGCTCCAGGGCACCAGGCAGAAGCGGCTGTAGCGGGCCGAGAGCAGCACGCGCAACTGCGCGCCGCGTGCCGGATGCTCACCCAGCAGCCCGGCCAGGGCCTGCAGTGCCGGGGCCCAGGCCGGCTGGGCGGCGTCGCAGGCAAACGCGCGGCTGCCCAGCCATTGATGCTGCCGGCCGTGCCAATGGCCCAGGCCGACACCCTCGGCGCCCAGCACCGCGCAATACCGATCAGGCGATAAATGTGACACGGTTGATCTCCTCGAGTGTGGTACGGCCATCGCGGACCAGGTCCACGGCCGAGGCGCGCAGCAGGCGCAGGCCGCGTTGGCAGGCCAGCTGCTTGATCTGCGAGAGCGGGCGACGTTCGACGATCATCTGCCGCAGGTCGTCGTCCAGGTGCAGCAGTTCGGCAATCGCGCTGCGCCCGCGGTAGCCGCTGCCACGGCACTGGCCGCAGCCCTGGGCGCGCACGAAGCGCCAGCCGGCCACCGCGTCACGGGCCAGGCCCGAGGCGGCCAGCAAGTCGTCATCCGGCTCGCAGGCCTGCGCGCAGTGCGGGCAGGCCAGACGCACCAGGCGCTGGGCCAGCACGGCATTGAGCGCCGAGACGAAGCTGTAGGGATCGACCTGCATCTGGCTGAAGCGGCCGATCACGTCGAATACGTTGTTGGCGTGGATGGTGGTGAACACCAGGTGCCCGGTGAGCGCCGACTGCACGGCGATCTGCGCGGTGTCCGGGTCGCGGATCTCGCCGACCAGGATCTTGTCCGGGTCGTGGCGCAGGATCGAGCGCAGGCCACGGGCGAAGGTCAGGCCCTTCTTCTCGTTGACCGGGATCTGCAGTACGCCGGGCAGTTGGTACTCGACCGGATCCTCGATGGTGATGATCTTGTCCATGCCGTGGTTGATCTCGCTGAGCATGGCGTAGAGGGTGGTGGTCTTGCCGCTGCCGGTGGGGCCGGTGACCAGGATCATGCCGTAGGGCTCGGCGGCCAGCCGGCGCAGGGCCTGCAAGGTGTGCGCCTCGAAGCCCAGGGCCTGCAGCTGCACGCCGCTGACCTGGTCGGACAGGTCCTGCTTGTCCAGCACCCGCAGCACGGCATCCTCGCCGAAGATGCTCGGCATGATCGAAACGCGGAAATCGATCTGCCGCTCGCCGATGGCCACCTTGAAGCGACCGTCCTGGGGCACGCGTTTCTCGCCGATGTCCAGCTCGGCCATCACCTTGATCCGCGAGATCACCTGTTCGGCGAAGGCGCTGCCGCTGGCCTTGCCGGCACCGTTGAGAACGCCGTCGATGCGGTACTTGATGGTCAGGCCCTGGCCGGTCATGCCTAGGTGGATGTCGCTGGCGTGCAGCTTGAGGGCGTCGTACAGGGTGGAGTTGACCAGCTTGACCACGCGGCTCTGGTCTTCGCTGATGCTGGTCAGCGACAGGCGCTGCAGCGGGTCGGCCTCGTTGCCGGGTTCAGCCTCGTGGCCGAGGGCATCGACGGCGTGGAAGCTTTCCTCGTGGCGGGCCAGGAACGCGGCGAGGTCGGCGGCGTGGGCCAGGTACAGCGGCGCGCCCTGCAGGCAGTCGTCGATCCAGGCCAGGCGGGCGCTGTCGAAGGGGTCCGCGAATACACCGACCCGCTCGCCGTTGTGCTCGACCAGGGCGAATTCGTGTTTCAGGCACTGCGCCAGGCTGACCCGGTCAAAGGCCGGGGCGCAGGCGAACAGGGCCTGGGTGGCGAGCACCGGGTAATGCAGGGTGGTGGCCAGGCGCTGGGTGAAGGTGGCCGGGGTGTCGCTGGACAGGTGTTCCAGGCAGGCCAGCAGGCGCTCTTGGCCGGCTTGCTGGCGGGCCTGGGCCAGGAGGTCGCGGGGGTATGGAAGATAAAGGGGCGCCTGCTCCGGATTGCCGGCGACGAGGCCTTTACTGCTTGCATCGAATGCCTGGGACATGGCCTGCGACTCCGCTCAGGGGCGGCGCCGCGGGCTTGGGGGCCTTGGGCGCCGCTATTCACCGGTGAGCAGTTGTTCGTCGTCAGGTTCGGTGGGCTTGCCGCCATTGCGTCGGCGGTCGGCCAGGACCCAGCTGCCATCGTACAACTGCAAGGGGAACGACTCGTTCCTGTTCTGGCGTCGTTCGACGTACCCTTCGGCCGGCTGGTCGGTGCTCCTGCGCTGGCGCTCGATGCCCATCAGGTCGAAGACGGCGCGGGCCAGTTCCATCAGCGGGAACGGCTTGAACAGGACATGGGTCACGCCCAGTTCGGCGGCCCGCTCACGGACCTCTGCGGTCGGGTGGGCGGTGATCAGCACGAAATGGCATTGCCTGTTCCTGCGCACGGTCTCCAGGACCTGAAACCCCTCCATGTCGGGCAAGCGGTAATCCAGCACGATCACGTCCGGTGCCTGTCTCTCGGCCTCTTCGATACCCGTGGCACCGTCGTGGGCGAGATGGACCTCCAGGCCTTGCGCTTGCAAATAAGCTTGCAGGTTCTGCGCAAGGGTCTGTTCGTCATCGACTACCAATACTCTGTTCACCAAGGTCCACTCCCATGAACTGCCCGGTTTCCCGGTCTGCGAAGTGCGGCCTTGTAGAGGCTTGAGCAGGCTTCGTGCCAGGCATGAAAAATCAGTGCTTTCCGCTTTCAAGTCGTTGATATCGTTGAAGCTTGTCTGTCACCTCAGAGCTTGCGGGCTGGTCGTTCCCCATATCCGGGGAAGATGATGGCACATTGCCCGGAGGCGTTTCCCCCAACAATGGGGAATGCCCTGCCCGCCCCCTCAGTCGGCGCGCTCCACTGTAGCGGAATCACGCAAACGTTGGCGTACGGCTTGCCGGGCCTGACCCTGGAGTTGCGCGACGAGCGCGTCCCTGGCCAGGCGCAGGCCGTGTTCTGGTAGGACAGAAGTATTATCACTTTGGTTCTGCATTCCTTGCAGTCTTTGCCAGTTGGCCTGATGGAAGGCTGCAACTTCGGCGCTGCTGGGTTCTTCGACCGCGCTCAGCCGGGCGAAAACCTGCTGTGCGGCCATCTCATGTCGAGTGTAGTCAGCGAAGCCTGCCCGATCGAAGCCGGCTTGCGCCAGGCGCTGCTCGAACACCGCAGGGCTGCCGAAGGCCGCCTCGACCTCGCCGACCCGCGCCGTCACCTGCGCATCGCTGATGTCTATGCCCTGGCGCTGGGCCTCCTGCCAGAGCAGTTCCTTGTCGATCAGTTCATCCAAGGCCTGCGCGCGCAGGCGCTGGTAAAGGTTGGGGTTGCGGATGCTCGCCACCGCCCGCCCCTGGGCCTGGAGGTATTCGCTGAAGTAGCGCTCCAGGCGCAGTACCCCGATCTCCACGCCATTGACCCGCGCCGCCGGGGTGTCGGCGTGGCTGGCCAGGGCGAGCAGCGACAACAGGCAGGCAATCAGGGTGCGCATGGTGATCTTCTCCTGAATCTCAAGGGCTATCCGGCACCGCTCGATACGGTGCCACTTCAGTGAAACCAGGGCCCGGCAGGCTTACCTCCACCACATGGGCACCTGTCATGCCCTGGCGGCGTCCGGGGCCGAAACCCAGCAACGGCGTGAGGCCGGTATCGATGTCATGCAACTGCTCCAGGGCGACCAACAGCTGCTCACGGCTGGCGTCGCGCCCGATCTGCTTCAAGGCTTCGACCAACAATTGCCAGGCGCACAGGGTACTGACCTGCAACGACGCCTGGCGCGGCTCCAGCCCCTGGCGCAACTGCACCCCGGCAAGGGTCGCCCGGCCTTGCGCGGTCCAGTCGCCGGGTACGAAGGGATAGGCCAGCAGCACCCGCCGCGACCATGATGGTGGCAATCCCGGCACGGCGCCGGCCACCTGGCCCGACGTGGCGAACAGGTAGGGGTTGCGCCCGCTCGCCTGCAGGCTCGACGCCAGCGCGGTGAATGCCTGGGCGTGGCCGAGGAAAAGAATGCCCTCGCCGTCCGGGGCCTGGCCCATGAACGCCAGGGGCGGCGTGGTAGCGAACCCCAGTTGACGCAAACGCTGCTGCAGCACCTGCGCCGCATCGGCCTGCTCTGCGCCGGCATACACCACCCGCAAGGCCGCGGGCGCCAGGCCAAGGGCATCACGGGCATGCAGCGCCACGCTGAGCAATTGCCCGGGCACGCCCGGCAAGGGATCGAACACCTGCGCGTTGCCACCGCTACGTGGCGTGGCACCGATCAGCGGCAGGCCGGCTTGCTCCAGCTGGCGGCTGTCGAGCAGTGGCGCCAGGGGCGCGACCAGGGCGAACACCCGTTCTCGTTGCATCAGCGTGTCCAGTGCCTGTGCGGTGCTGGCCAGGTCCTGCCCTGGGTCCAGCGCGACCAGTTGCAGGCGTCGCCCATGGATACCCCCCTGCTGGTTCAACTGCGCGACGCCATCCTCCAGCACTGCCCGCACCGTGCGCCCGGCCTCGGCCAGCGGGCCCTGCTCGGGCAGCAAGGTGCCCAGGCGCAAGGTGCCCTCCTCCACGCCAGGGTCGCGGTCCTCACCCAGGCGCTTGAGGTAGGCGGTGAGATTGCGTTGGTCGGCCAGGCTCAGGTCGAAGCGTGGCATCGCCGGGTCGAGGCGATTGCCGGCGGGGTCGGTGCCGCTGCGGATGACCCGCGCCAGGCTGGCATCGGTGTAGGCCGGGTAGCGCCGGTTGTTGGCCTCGCGGTTGCCAGGGCCAAGGGCCAGGCGCTGCCAGTCCAGGCTCGGTGGGCGCACTCCGCCTTCGCTGCGGCCGCGCCCGTCGTTGCCATGGCAACCGGCGCAGGGCAGCACGCTGGCCGGGACACTCATGTCGCCGGGGCCGACCCGGGCCAGCAACTGGGCGTCGCTGCTGGAGACGCCTTCGCGGTAGAGGCGTTTGCCGGCGAGTTCCTGTTCGCTCAGTTGCACCGCCCCGCACAGGCACCACCACAACATGAGCAGGACCAACTTGAGAGCGGCGCTCATGATGTCAGCGCCCCGCCAACGGCTGTGCCAGCAGTTGCATGCGCTGGGCGATCGCTGCAGGCGGCGCGTCCGGGCGAATCTTGCTCCAGCGCTTGCCCGCCACGTCACCGGCAATCAACTGCGTCGAGTGCTGCTTGGGGCTGGGCAGGAACTGGCCCAACCGCCCCAGCACCAGGTCGACACTGGCCTTGTCGCCGGTCAGGAACAACCAGTTCGGCCCATCCACCCCCTGCTTCTGCGCAAACGCCTTGAGCACCTCTGGCGTATCGTTCAGAGGGTCGCTGCTCAGCGACACGAACGTCACCTGCGCCGCCAGTGCCGGCCCCATCGCCTCGCGCACCTCGCGCAATTTGCGGGTGATCAGCGGGCAGGCATCGTTGCAGTGGGTGAAGATCACGTTGAGCATCACCACCTTGTCCTTGAGCACATCGCTGTAGAAGCGCAGCTCGCGGCCATCCTGGTCCTTGAGCACGGTGTCGGTGAACCAGGTCTGCGCATCGCGGGTGCCACCACCGCTGGTCATGGTCTGCGGCGCCGGTTGTGGCGTAGGCGCGTGGCCCTCGTGGGCGAACGCCACCGAGGCGAGGATCCACAGGCAGGCGCCGAGCACCAGCCAGTCGAGGCTGCGCATGCTGGCATGGCGGGAGGTGTGGGCGCTCATGGTTGTACCTCCTGGCCGGCGATGGCGGTGCTCTTGGCATGCACCCGGCGCGCGCTCAGGCGGTTGACCTCGCCGATCAGCACATTGGGGTCGGTGAAGCCGTAGAAACGCGTCCAGTGCCCGCTGCGCCCGTCACCCACCAGGATCAACGGCGGGTGTTCGCTGAGGTTGGCGCTAAAGCTGCCGAGCCCCTTGAGCGTTTCGCTGATGGCATAGGGCGAACCGGTCAGCCAGCTCCACCCCGGCCCGTGCTGGAATGCCCGGGCGTAGCCGGCCAGGCGCCTGGAGTCGTCACGCTGTGGATCGACGCTGATCGACACCAGGCGGATCTCTTCGCCCACTCGCCCGCCCAGTTGCCGCTGGACCTTGCTCATGATCGACGACACCACCGGGCACACCGTGGTGCAGCTGGTGTAGATGAAACCCATGACCACCAGGTGATCGCCCACCAGGTCTTTTTCCAGGCGCACTGGCATGCCGTCCTGGTCGAGCAGCGCCACATCGGCGAAGTGCACGCTGGCTTTTTCCTGGTGAGCGGCCGGCGGTTGCTCGGGGGCGCCGCCGTGATCGTGGCCGGCGTGCGCCAGCGCCAGGTTGCTGGCCAGCAGCAGGCTCAGGCCCAGCAGTTTTCCACCATGCAGACGGTTCATCGCACACTCCTGGGTTCCCCTTGGGAAGCGGTGGGCGCCTCGGCGGCCGGCAGGACGCGCAGGCTGGTGTAGTTTTCTTCGGTGAAAGCCCGCCCTAGGCTCGGCGACTGCACGTGCAGGTACCAGGCGCCGGCCTCGGCCAGCTCCAGCGGCGCCTGGTAGAGCCCCTCGCCCACTTCGACCAGCGCCACGTTGCGCGGCAGCGACGAAGGCGCCAGGAAGTAGCGCAGGCTCAGGTCGCCAAGCCCCAGGCGCGGCTTGCCGTCCTCGCCGACAATACGCACCCGGGCCAGGTAGGGGGTGTGCTGCAGCAGCGGCTGGTCGGTGCCGATGAACTCGGCGTGGGCGCGCTTGGGCACCCCCGACTGCGGCAACGCCGCGACCTCGGTGCTGAAGCAGTGGATGATCTGCGGCTGGTTGAGCAGGAACGCCACGTCGAAGGTGCCGGCGGCCGGCAGCTTGACCGTCGAGCCGTACACGCCGGGCGCCAGTTCGCGCAGGCTGCGGTCGATGACCAGCGCGGCGCGGGCCTGGTGGCCACGGTTGTTGTAGCCCGACATCGGCGCGTTCATGCCCTCGGCATAGAAGTAGGTGGTGTTGTCCACCGGATTGACCACGAACACCGCATTGTCGTCGCGAGAGATGCTCACCCCCTGGGCCAACGGCAGGTCGCCGGCCTGGCGCGGCGCCGCCGGGCCAGCCTCGAAGCCCTGGACGATCGGCTCGCGCCCCTGCCCGAGGCTTGCCAGGTTGATCATGCTCACCTTCGGCGAAGCCAGCCCACGCACGTAGGCGTAGGCCTTGGTGAAGGTCAGCTGGTACGGCTCGGCGGCCACCGGGATGCGATGGAGCAACTGGTCGGTACTGGCATCGATCACCAGCGCCTGGTTCTCCAGGGTGTTGAGCACCACGCCGTAACGACCATCCTGGCTGAAGCGCATCGGCCCCAGGCCCTGCTCGGCCTTGACCGTGTGGCGCAGGGTGTGGCTGCGGGCGTCGATCACCCGCACCGTGCCCTCCTGACCATCGACCACGTACACCGCCTGCGACAGCGGCGAATAGGCCACCGACAACGGGTGCGGGCCGACCTCGAGGGTCTTCACCAGGCGCATCTGCGCGGTGTCGATGACGCTCAGGGTGCCACCGTCGCGGTTGCTGACGAAGGCAAAGCGCGAGTCGGTGCTGAAGGCGATCTCGTGGTGGCCGGAGCCGGTGGCGAACGACTTGAGCGTGGTGCGGCTGGGCACATCGATCACCGTCACCCCGCCCTTGGCCGGGTCATGGCTGTTGTTGCCCACCCACAGCAGGCGCTGGTCCGGTTGCAGCGCCACCCGCAGCGGCTGCTCGCCGGCCTCGAGGGTGGCCACGCGGGTAAACGTCTCGGTGTCGATCAATGCCACCTGGTTACGCTCGGGCATGGACACGAACACTTGCTTGTCATCGCCGGTGGCCACCCAGTCCATGGGCCGCCCCGGAAGGTCGATGCGCGCCAGCGTGCTGGTGACCCCACCCACCGACACGGTCGGGTCGATCACCGTCAGGCTGGCATCCTTGTTCAGCACCAGCAGGAAGTAGCTGTTCAGGTCGAGCAAAGGGCGAGCGCCGATGCTGCTCTTGAGAAACAGCGCGACGCGCGCCTTGCAGCTGCTGTCGCGGTCACCGACCGGCGCCGACTGCGCGGGGTCGAGCCAGGCGCCCGGGGCCATGCCCGACAGCGGCTGGCCACTGCTCTGGTCGCTGACCTTGAAGCGGATATTGGCAAAGTCGCCCTCGCGCAGTTCGCCGCCGGCCAGCGGCCGCGCCTCGAACTCGACGGTGACGCCGTCGCGGCTGAGGGTGTGCAGGGCCTGGGGGTCGGCGGCCTCCTGCAGCAGTTCTCGGGGGTCGCACCAGAGCTTTTCGTAGGCCACGCCGAGGCCGATAAGCGCGGTGCCCAGCAGCAAGCCCAGGTATGCAGGGCGAAGCTTGCGGTTCATGCCGGCACGCATGGGGTAGCGCCTTCGAGGGGAATGATCATGCTGCACCTCCACAGGACTCACGGGTTCTGTGGAGGGTGGAAGCAAGCGTTATGCCATTAAAAAAATGCCTTTAAATCAACGGGTTGGCAAAACAACCCGAGAACAATGGGGAGGAGGCCCCAATACCGGGGGCTGCCAAGCCTGCACTTTACGAAAGATGCTTGCGCAGGAATGGCACCATCTGCGCCATCGCCTGGGCGACGGGCTCGGGCTTGTCGTACAGGTCGTAGTGCGACCAGCCTTCGGCCACGAACATCTGCTTGTCGGTCGAGGCCGCCCGACCATAGATTTCCCAGCCATCGCGGTAGGCACCGAAACCGCCCGGCTTGTCGCCCATGACCACCAGCAGCGGTTGAGTCAGCAGCACCTCGGCATGCAGGAACGCGTCCCAGCCGAACGCCGCGCTGTTGAAGGAGAACAGGCCGCTGGTGGCACCATTGGGCTGCTGGCCGCGCGGCGTCCTGTAGTACTCGGTCGCTTCCAGCACATCGATATCGGTGATGCCTGCCTTGCGCCCCTCCTCGACCGATGCAGGCAGGTAATTGATCACCTGCCGGGCACCACCACGTGCTTCGGCGGTGCGTTGGGCGGCCATGGCCTGCAGGGCAGAGAGCGGATCGAACTGGCTGAAGCCTTCGCGAATCAGACGCCCAAAGTTGACCCCGGTGATCGACACCAGCGCCTTGATCCGATGGTCGGTGATGGCCGCATGCACGGTGTAGGCGCCACCACCGCAGATGCCGATGGCACCGATGCGCGCCGGATCGACATAGGGCAGTGTCGCCAGGTAATCAATGGCGAAGCGGATATCCGAAACGCGGATCGATGGGTCTTCCATGAAGCGCGGCTCGCCACCGCTCGCGCCCTGGAAGCTGGCATCGAAGGCCAGCACCACGAAGCCCTCCCTGGCCAGGCCTGCGCCATAGACATTGCCCGACGTCTGCTCCTTGCAACTGCCGATGGGGTGGGTGCTGACGATGGCCGGGTATTGCCCGGCAGGATCGAAACCGGCGGGCAAGTACAGGTTGGCGGCAGTGTCCCAACCCAGGTTGCGGTAAGTGATGTGCTTGATCGTGATATCGCTCATGTGTTCCTTCCCTATTGCCGTGTACCCGGCGAGAAATGACCTGAAGGGTGAGCAGATCGCCCCTCGTGGCACCCAGTATAGGAAGGTGAGGCTTTTGCTCATTTGCCTGATCCGGCACCGTGCTTGCCCATTCCCACACTCGATCTGGCGCTGCGGGCGCGCCTACCGTCCAGTACACGAATAGTATGTATAGAGTTCGGCATTAGGACCTTAATCTCGGGATTAGTGAGTATCAGCGGTACGTACTACGTAGCACTATTTGGCAGTACAGCGACAGTTCTCCAGCGACAGTATCGATCCCGATCAGTATCTGGATACCGCCCTCAGGCCGGAGGCCAGAATCCTGGATGTGATCCGCAACTACCCGTCACCTGAACGTCCGACTGGGCCATCGGAAAGGAATCTTTCGGCTCGATCTGACACAATTATTTTCACTGTATTGATTTGTGAAATAATACGTGTCATTTTCAGACCGTACCCAAGCCATGGTTCCTTTCAGGGCATGGCCGGTAACGTCCCCCCACCGGAGTCAACAACATGAATAAAACCGGACTTCTCGGCGCGCTGGCGCTCTGTGCCTGCAGCCTGCTGGCCCAGGCCGACGACGCCAGCCTGCGCATCGGCATCGAGGCCGCCTACCCGCCCTTCTCCTACCGCACCCCAGAAGGTGAACTCGCCGGCTTTGACTACGACATCGGCAACGCGCTGTGCGCGCAGATGCAGGTCAAGTGTCAGTGGGTGATCCAGGAGTTCGACGGCATGATCCCGTCGCTGAAGGTACGCAAGATAGACGCCGTGCTGTCGTCGATGTCGATCACCGAGGATCGCTTGAAATCGGTCGATTTCACCGACAAGTACTACCACACCCCCGGCAAGTTCGCGATGAAGGCCGGCAGCCGCCTGGACACCCCGGCGGTGGACCTCAAGGGCCGCAAAGTGGGCGTGCAGCGCGCCTCGACCTACGACCGCTTCGCCACCGAACAACTGGAACCGGCGGGCGTCGAGATCGTGCGCTACGCCTCGCAGAACGAAGCCTTCCTCGACCTGGTTTCCGGGCGCCTGGACGCCACCCTCGCCGATATCGTCAACACCGAGGAGAGCTTCATCAAGACCCCGGCGGGCCAAGGCTTCGCCCTGGTCGGCCCGGACATCAGCGACCCGCACTATTTTGGCCGCGGCGCCGGGATTGCGGTGCGCAAGGGCGACAGCGCCAACCTCGCGCGGCTCAACGCCGCCATCGCCGCGATCCGCGCCAATGGCACCTACCAGCAGGTGCAGCGCAAGTACTTCCCGTTCGACATCTACGGCCAGTAACGCCGGCTGACGAGGGTTTTCATCATGCTTCATGGCTATGGATCGAGCATTCTCGATGGCGCCTGGCTGAGCGTCAGCCTGGCACTGCTGGCGATGGCATTGGCCATCGGCCTGGGCCTGTTCGGTGCGGCCTGCCGCTTGTCACCGTTGCGATGGCTGGCGGCACTGGGCGAGGTCTATGCCACGGTGGTACGCGGCATCCCCGACCTGGTGCTGATCCTGCTGGTGTTCTATGGCGGCCAGGACCTGGTCAATCGCCTGGCCCTGGCGCTGGGCTACCAACAGTACATCGACATCAACCCGTTCGTTGCCGGGGTATGCACCATGGGCTTCATCTTCGGCGCCTACCTCTCGGAGACCTTTCGCGGCGCCTTCCTGGCGATCCCCAAGGGCCAGGCCGAGGCTGGCGCCGCCTACGGCATGAGCGGCCTGCAAGTGTTCTGGCGGATCAGCCTGCCGCAGATGATGCGCCTGGCGTTGCCGGGCTTTACCAACAACTGGCTGGTGCTGACCAAGTCCACCGCGCTGATCTCGGTGATCGGCCTGCAGGACATGATGTTCAAGGCCAAGAACGCCGCCGACGCCACCCACCAGCCGTTCACCTTCTTCCTCGCCGTGGCCGCGCTGTACCTGCTGCTGACCAGTGTGTCGCTGCTGCTGTTGCGCGGCGTGGAACAACGTTACTCGGTCGGCTTCAAAGCCGCCGAGCTCTAGGGGAGCTGCCCGATGACGCTCGACTATCAATTGATCTGGCAGAACCTGCCGCTGTACCTGAACGGCGTTGCCCTGACCCTCAAGGTGCTGCTGATTTCGCTGGCCTGCGGCCTGGCGCTGGCGATCCCCCTGGCGCTGATGCGCGTCTCGCGCACGTGCCTGCTGCGCTACCCCGCCTGGCTCTACACCTACGTGATCCGCGGCACGCCGATGCTGGTGCAGCTGTTCCTGGTGTACTACGGCCTGGCCCAGTTCGAGGCCGTGCGCCAGAGCCCGCTGTGGCCGTACCTGTCCAGCGCGACGTTCTGCACCTGCCTGGCCTTCGCCATCAACACCAGCGCCTACAGCGCCGAGCTACTGGCCGGGAGCCTGCGTTCGACGCCCCGGGGCGAGGTCGAGGCCGCCCGTGCCATGGGCATGTCACGCCTGACGCTGTACCGGCGCATCCTGCTGCCTTCGGCCTTGCGCCGCGCCCTGCCGCAGTACAGCAACGAGGTACTGATGATGCTGCAGACCACCAGCCTGGCGTCGATCGTCACCCTGGTGGACATCACCGGCGCGGCGAAGACCTTCAACGCACGCTTCTACCTGCCTTTCGAGGCCTTCATCACCGCCGGGCTGATCTACCTGGCCCTGACGTTCATGCTGGTACGCCTGTTCAAGCTGGCCGAGCGCCACTGGCTGGCCTACCTGGCCCCGCGCAAGCACTAAGGAGCTTTCATGCAGCACATTGACCATACCCTGCCCTGGAGCGCCTGCGGCACCGAGCGTTCGCTGCGCGTGCTGCGCTTTGGCAGCGGCCCGCGCAAGGCCTATATCCAAGCTTCGCTGCACGCCGATGAACTGCCCGGGATGCGCGTGGCCATCGAACTCAAGCGCAGGTTGCTGGAGCTCGAGGCGCAGGGCCGCCTGGACGCGGTGATCGAACTGGTGCCGCTGGCCAACCCGATCGGTATCGGCCAGATGTTCCAGGCCACCCACCAGGGCCGCTTCGAGTTCAACAGCGGCAAGAATTTCAACCGCGATTTCCCGGCGCTAACCGAAGCGCTGGCCGCGCACCTGGAAGGCCGCCTGGGCGGCGATGGCCAGGCCAACGTCACGACCATCCGCCAGGCCATGCTCGAACTCCTTGACGAACTGCCCGCGCCACACTCGGAGCTCGATGGCCTGCGCCGCCTGCTGCTGCGCCACGCCTGCGACGCCGACCTGGTGCTGGACCTGCACTGCGATTTCGAATCGGTGATGCTGCTGTACGCCATGCCGCAGCACTGGGCGCAGCTGCGTCCGCTGGCGGCTCGCCTCGGCGCACAAGCGGCGCTGCTGGCCGAAGGCGCCGGTGGCGATGCCTTCGACGAAGCCTGCGCCGCGCCCTGGCTGCACCTGCGCGAGTACTTCCCCGAGGCCGAGATCCCCCTGGCCTGCGTGGCGACCACCGTCGAGTTGCGCGGCATGGCCGACACCGAACGCGAGCAATGCCAGGCCAGCGCCGAGCAAATCCTCGGCTACCTCGCCGACCAGGGCATGATCCGCGGCCCGTGGCCGGCCGCTCCGGAAAACTGCTGCCAACCCACACCCTTCGCCGGCGCGCAATACGCCTACGCCGAGCACCCGGGCGTGGTCAGCTACCTGCAGCCACTGGGCGCGCAGGTGCGCGTGGGCGATCCGCTGTTCGAAGTGCTCGACCCGCTCAGCGACCGCCACAGCGTGGTCAGGGCCACCACCGACGGCATCCTCTACGCCCGTGAACGCCTGCGCTTCGCCCAGCCCGGCCTGTGGCTCGCCAAGGTCGCCGGCAACACCTCCATCCGCCAAGGTCGCCTGCTCAGCGACTGAACCCTGCGAGTACCGTCTGATGAACAAACTGCATATCCACGAGTTGCACAAAAGCTACGGCAACCACCAGGTACTCAAGGGCGTTTCGTTGCAGGCCGATGCCGGCGACGTGATCAGCATCATCGGCTCCAGCGGGTCGGGCAAGAGCACCTTCCTGCGCTGCATCAACCTGCTCGAGCAACCCAACGCCGGGCAGATCCTGGTCAACGGCGAACAGCTCAAGCTGCGCGAGTGTCCCCGTGGCGGGCTGCGGGCGGCGGACCCACGCCAGTTGCAGCGCCTGCGGGCGCGGCTGAGCATGGTCTTCCAGCACTTCAACCTGTGGGCGCACATGAGCGCCCTGGACAACGTCATGGAAGCCCCGGTGCACGTACTCGGCATGAACCGCAAGGAGGCCCGCGAGAAGGCCGAGCACTACCTGGCCAAGGTCGGCGTCAGCCATCGCCGCGACGCCTACCCGGCGCACATGTCCGGAGGCGAGCAGCAGCGCGTGGCCATTGCCCGGGCCCTGGCCATGGAGCCCGAGGTGATGCTGTTCGACGAACCGACTTCGGCGCTCGACCCGGAACTGGTCGGCGATGTGCTCAAGGTCATGCAGGACCTGGCCCAGGAGGGCCGGACCATGGTCGTGGTCACTCACGAAATGGGCTTTGCCCGCGAGGTGTCCAACCAGCTGCTGTTCCTCCACCAGGGCCTGGCCGAGGAACGCGGCGACCCACGCGAGGTGCTGGCGCGGCCGCAGTCCGAGCGCCTGCGCCAGTTCCTCGCCGGTAGCCTGAAGTAACCCCGAGGCGCTCCGCGGAGCGCCTTCGGATACACTAGTGCGGTGTTTCACAAATGACGACCATAACTCGCGGCGCTTTTTGCAAAACACCACACTAGCGGCAATTCACAGGGAGCTTCGCGCCGGATGTCGAGCCATACCAAGAACACCACCGTCTACGCCGCGCCGGTCATGCGCAAGCTGTCGGAGAGCCTGGCCGAACTGCCACCGTCGTTGCGCAAGGTCGCCGAGTACATCCTGCGCCACCCGCTTAAGGCCGCGACGCTGACCATCGAGGACATGGCCCAGGCCACCGCGACCTCGCCGGCGGCGGTCAATCGCCTGGCCAAGGCCCTGGACCTGGGCGGTTACAGCGGCATGAAGGCCGAGCTGGTGAGCACCCTGCAACAGATGGTCTCGCCGGTGGACAAGCTGCGTAACGAACTTGCCCTGCGCCCAGCCGGCGACTTTGGCCTGCACGAACAGATCCAGTGCGCCAGCAGCAACCTGGCGACCACCGCCAGCAACAACCAGGCCGACACCTTCGAGGCGTTCGTCGGCTGCCTGCTCGAGGCGCGCAAAGTGTATGTGCTGGGCTTCGGCAACAGCGTCTACCTGGCCGGGCTGGCCGCCTCGACCCTGGTGCCGTTCTGCAGGGACACCTGTGCCATCAGCATGGAAGGTGGCAACGAGAATGCCGCCTACCGCCTGGCGGCGATCACCGAGCAGGACGTGCTGCTGGCCATCGCCCTGCCCCGCTATTCGCAGGACACCCTGCAGCTGTCGCGGTTCGCCCAGGAACGCAACGCCACGGTACTGGCGATCACCGACTCACCCGCCTCGCCGCTGGCGCCCATGGCCCACCATGTGCTGTACGCACCCGCCGATCATCCGGTGCTGACCAGCTCCAACATGGCGGTGCTCGCGTTGATCGAAGGGCTGGTGGCCGGGGTCATGGCGCGCAACAAGGAGGCGGTGAAACTGGCCACGGAGCTGACCGAAAGCGTGATGTCCTACCTGCACGTGCCAAGCGGCAAGACGCTGAAACCGTAGTCGCCTAGAAGTCCACCTTGCCGCGCCCTGCCTTGATCGAACCGCGCCTGGATTTCGTGTCGAGACGCCGGGTCTTCGAACCCAGGGTCGGCTTGGTCGGCCGGCGCTTCTTCTCGACCTTGGCGGCGCCGATGATCAGCTCGGCCAGACGCGCCAGGGCGTCCGCGCGGTTCTGTTCCTGGGTGCGGTACTGCTGGGCCTTGATGATCAGCACGCCGTCGGCGGTGATCCGGCTGTCACGCAATGCCAGCAGCCGCTCCTTGTAGAATGCCGGCAGCGAAGATGCCTGGATGTCAAAGCGCAGGTGCACGGCGCTGGAGACCTTGTTGACGTTCTGGCCGCCGGCGCCC
Source organism: Pseudomonas sp. FG36 (assembly GCF_057809275.1). Lineage (NCBI taxonomy): Bacteria > Pseudomonadati > Pseudomonadota > Gammaproteobacteria > Pseudomonadales > Pseudomonadaceae > Pseudomonas > Pseudomonas sp. FG36. Next base: position 405,452 of record NZ_JBMDJQ010000001.1, on the reverse strand, counting down.
TGCGCGCGTATGTAGCTCAGCTCGATCTCGGCGTCCGGCAGATGAACGTTGTTGGAGATGGTCAGCATGGTGTGCCTCTTGTGATAGCACTGCCATTATCACATCTCCCAGGCGTCATTGCCGCGCCATGTGCCGCCGGTACTGCCTGGCACGGGCCGCGTCGCTCAGTTGCTGGCGCAGTAGCGCCCACCAGGGCGCCACCTGGGGATCGGGCGCCTTGGCTTCGCTCAGCCTGCGCAGCTGGAACTTGACCATGGCCATGTTGCCCAGCGAGGCCAGCGCCTTGTTCTTCCAGGTGATCGGGCGCAGTTCCGGCACCGCCTCCTCCCCCGCCTGCCAGTCACGGGGCAAGGCCGGCGCGATGGCCAGCGCGGTACCGATACCGACCATCTCGACGCCGCTGTGCACTACCTGCTCGGCGACTGGTCGGCGGCGGATGCCGCCAGTGACCATTACCGGCATCTTCGCCACCGTGCGGATGTCCCGGGCGAATTCAAGGAAGTACGCCTCCCGCGCCAGCGTGCGGCCATCTCTGGCCTGGCCCTGCATCGCCGGGGCTTCGTAGCTGCCACCGGACAGCTCCACCAGATCGACCGCCAGCTCATTGAGCAGGACCACCACCTGCCGCGCATCGTCTGCGCTGAAGCCGCCACGCTGGAAGTCCGCCGAGTTGAGCTTGACGGCCACGGCAAAGCCCGGCGACACCACTGCACGCACCGCCTTGACTACCTCCAGCAGCAGTCGCGCACGATTTTCCAAGGTGCCGCCCCACTGGTCGGTGCGCTGGTTGCTCAGGGGCGAAAGGAACTGGCTGAGCAGGTAGCCATGGGCCGCGTGGATTTCCACCCCACTGAAGCCCGCCTGCTCCCCCAGCCGCGCGGTGTTGGCAAAGCGGCGGATCACATCCTCGATCACATCGTGGGTCATCGCCCGCGGGGTGGAGAAATGCCTGGACATGCTGCCCAGATCCAGCGCCACGGCCGACGGGCCCCAGGTTTCCTGCCCCAGGCTCGCGGGCATCTGCCGGCCGGGGTGGTTGATCTGCAACCAGAACTGCGCGCCCTTCGAGCGGCCGATGGCGGCCCACTGGCGAAAACGCTCCAGGTGTCGATCATCCTCCAGCACCACGCCGCCGGGGCCGGTCATGGCGCGGTTGTCGACCATCACGTTGCCGCTGATGAGCAGGCCGGCGCCACCCTGCGCCCAAGCCTTGTACAAGCGCATCAGCCGGTCGGAGGGCGCATGGTCGGCATCGGCCATGTTTTCTTCCATGGCAGCCTTGGCGATACGGTTGGGGATGACCGCGCCATTGGGCAGGGTCAGGGGGGAGAACACGTCCATCGGCGTTACCTCAACAAAGTTCGTGCCGCAGACGTTAGCTTTAAAGTCAACTTTAAGGTCAAGCCCTGAACCGGCCAAAAATTCGGCATTGACTCTCAAGTTGGGTTGAACGTTAGGGTGATTACGCAGCCCCGACATCATCTACCCTGGAGATACCGCACCGTGAAACTCGGAACCGCCACCGCCTTGGCCGGCGCCCTGCTGATGCCCGTCACCCACGCCGCCAACGGCCTCCCTGAGCATGCCGCCACCACGCAGATCGACATCGCCGGGCACCCGGTGCCCGTGCTCAAGGGTGGGCTGTACGACCGTTACCGCTCCAACCCGCCGCTGGCGGTGATCCAGGCCGAGGCGCCGGATATCGACCTGAGCTGGTTCAAGGGTCTGGAGAAGACCCGGGTCGACATGGGTTTCGAATCGTACTCACCGAACTTCTACTACCGCAACAGCCGTGTCACCGCCGTCTACACCGCCGATCTCGAACGCCTGCGGGCACTGATGCCCGCCGCCGTGCTGGAGCAGGTGCAGCCACTGCAGGTCTGGCCTGGGCGCGGCCTGGTGGCGTTCACCGCCTACACCTACGACTACTGCGACAACGACAGCTACAACGAGGTTGCCCTGTCGATCATTACCAACAAACCCGGCAAGGCGAACCTCGGGCCCTTCTCGCTGGTCGGGCAGTCGATGGCCAAGGATTTCTGGGGCTATGTGCTCAAGCTGCCGGTCAACACCGAGCTGGCGCGGGTGCGCGGCGTGGTGGGCTACAACCTGCCCAAGTGGCTGACCGGGATCGACCGGCGCGAGGACGCCCAGGCGGTGACCTACGATATCGTCGATGCGAGGTCCGGCAAGGTGGACGTGGTGTTCAGGGCCAGGAAGCTCGACGAGTTGTCCCACGAGCCAGACCTTGTGACCAACAGCTTCACCAACCTCGATCACCAGGGCCGCTTGGCCTACGGCTACGCCACCTCGCGGCAGGTCAGCCATGCCTCGAGCATGCAGGCTGATTCGGCGGAACTGGTGCTGGGTGATGGCGAGCTTTCGCGTTTTATCCGAGAGTTGCAGCTGGGACGGATGGTCAAGTATGAGTATGTGCCCGAGTTCCAGAGCGCGCTGTATGCGCCCAAACCATTGACGGCGCTTGATTGAAACGACGCAGGCACCCTGTGGCAGCGGCGCTGCTACAGGTCCGCTCCCCGCCGCGCCTTTTCCTGGACCATTTCCTCACGCAGCCGCTCCAGCACCCGCTGCGAATTGTCCACGCACTGCATGCCTTCGGGCTTGCTCTCGATGCCCTCGATCACCAGCAGCAACTGCGCCTTGTTGCGCGCCAGGCGCTCCTGCAGGCGTTCGATCTCCTCGACCTTGCGCCTGAGCCCGCCCAGCAGTTCATCGTGCTGCCAGCCCTTTGCCTTGGCCGGCAGCAACCGGCGGATCTCCTCCAGCGAGAACCCGGCAGCCTGGGCGTTGGTGATCATCTCCAGCACCCATACGGCATCGGCATCGTAGTCGCGGTAGCCATTGGCCTTGCGCTCGACCGAGCTGATCAGCCCGCTGGCCTCGTAGAAGCGGATACGCGACGGGGCCAGGCCCGTGAGCTTGGCCAGCTCTCCTATTCTCATGCAGCACCTTTGCAATTGCATTGACCTTGAAGTGCACTTTAATCCTAGAGTTGTCCGGTGGCCAGTGAACCCTCAATGGCCCGCCTTCACTAGCTCCTCACCCAAGAATCAGGAGACGCGAAATGGCATACGTCACAACCCCGGAAGGACTCGAGATCTTCTACAAGGACTGGGGCCCGCGGGACGCCCAGGTGATCTTCTTCCATCACGGCTGGCCGCTCAGCGCCGACGACTGGGACGCGCAACTGCTGTTCTTCGTCGCCGAAGGCTACCGCGTGGTCGCCCATGACCGCCGTGGCCATGGCCGTTCAAGCCAGGTCTGGGATGGCCACGACATGGACCACTACGCCGACGACGTGGCGGCGGTGGTCAAGCACCTGGGTGTCGAGGGGGCGATCCATGTCGGGCACTCCACCGGCGGTGGCGAGGTGATCCACTACATGGCCCGCCATCCCGAGGACAAGGTGCCCAAAGCCGCCATCATCGCCGCCGTGCCGCCGCTGATGGTCCAGACCGCCAGCAACCCCGGCGGGCTGCCCAAGTCAGTGTTCGACGACCTCCAGGCCCAGCTCAAGGCCAACCGCGCGCAGTTCTACCACGATATCCCGGCGGGGCCGTTCTACGGCTACAACCGTCCCGGCGCCAAGGCAGATCAGGGCGTGATCCTCAACTGGTGGCGTCAGGGGATGATGGGTGGCGCCCAAGCACATTACGACGGCATCGTCGCGTTCTCCCAGACCGACTTCACCGAGTCGCTGAAGAAGGTGACGGTCCCGGTGCTGGTCATGCATGGCGACGACGACCAGATCGTGCCCTACGACAATTCGGGGCCACTGTCGGCCAAGTTGCTGCCCAATGGCACGCTGAAGACCTACAAGGGCTACCCCCATGGCATGCCCACCACCCACGCCGACGTGATCAACCAGGACCTGCTGGCTTTTTTTCGTAGCTGATAAAGGGTGACCCCTGGCCGGCGTCACATTTGGCGCCGGCCCATTACCCCACTGACAGGAACAATGAACCTGGCGCGCCTGCCAACGCTCTGAGCTGATAACCCCCAGGCCAAGGTGAGCCATGGAGCTGATTGTCGCGCGCCCCGAAGGGCTTTATTGCCCACCCGGTGATTTCTACATCGACCCCTGGCGGCCGGTCGACCGGGCGGTGATCACCCACGCCCACGGCGACCATGCCCGGCGCGGCAATCGCCACTACCTCGCCGCGACGCCCGGCGCCGGGATACTGCGCGCCCGCCTGGGCGAGGACATCGACCTGCAGACCCTGCCCTACGGCACGCCGCTGGAGCACCACGGCGTGACCCTGAGCTTTCACCCCGCCGGCCATGTGCTCGGCTCGGCCCAGGTGCGCCTGGCATACCGCGGCGAGGTGTGGGTCGCCTCTGGCGACTACAAGGTCGAGCCGGACGGCACCTGCGAAGCCTTCGAACCGGTGCGCTGCCACACCTTCATCAGCGAATCGACCTTCGGCCTGCCGATCTACCGTTGGCAAGCCCAGGCCTGCATCTTCTCCGGCATCGACGCCTGGTGGCGCGCCAATGCCGCCGCCGGGCGTCCGAGCGTGCTGTTCGCCTACGCCTTCGGCAAAGCCCAGCGGATTCTCCACGGCATCGACGCCAACATTGGCCCGGTGCTGGTGCACGGCGCGGTGGAGCCGCTGAACCAGGTCTACCGCGCCGCCGGTGTGCGCCTGCCGGAAACCCTGCCCGCCACGGCGACCAGCAAGGGCGACCCATTGCTGCGCCAGGCACTGGTCCTCGCCCCGCCCTCGGCGGGGGGCAGCACCTGGATGCGCCGCTTCGGCGACTACAGCGATGCCTTCGCCAGCGGCTGGATGCTGCTGCGTGGGGCGCGCCGTCGGCGCGGTGTAGATCGCGGCTTTGTGCTCTCCGACCACGCCGACTGGCCCGGCCTGCTCTGGGCCATCGAGCAGAGCGGTGCCGAGCGGGTGATGGTCACTCACGGCCAGGTCAACGTGCTGGTTCGCTACCTGACCGAACGCGGCCTGGATGCCCGAGCCTTCCAGACCGAGTACGGCGAGGAAGACGACAGCCTGGAGCCGACCAACTGATGAGAGCCTTCGCCGAACTCTACGCCCGGCTCGATGCCACCACCTCGAGCAATGCCAAGCTCGCCGCGCTGCAGGACTATCTGGCCACCGCGCCACCTGCCGATGCCGCCTGGGCGGTGTACTTCCTCGCTGGCGGGCGCCCCCGCCAGGTGGTGCCGACCCGTATGCTGCGCGACCTGACGATCCGCCTGTGCGGCCTGCCCGAGTGGTTGTTCGAGGAGAGCTACCAGGCCGTCGGCGATTTCGCCGAAACCCTTTCGCTGTTGCTGCCAGAGTCCACCCAGGTCGCGGATGAAAGCCTGCAGTGGTGGCTGGAGCAACTGCTGCCGTTGCGCGGCCTGCCCCCCGAGGAACTGGCGCCGCGCTTGCAGGCACTGTGGACGCGGCTCGACCGGCAAAGCCTGATGGTCAGCCTCAAGCTGCTCACCGGTGGTTTTCGCGTCGGCGTCTCGAAGCTGCTGGTGACCCGCGCCCTGGCCGCGTTGGCCGGGGTCGACGCCAAGCGCGTGGCGCAGCGCATGGTCGGCTACACCGACCTTGCGCACCAGCCGACGCCCCAGCGCTATCTGGCGTTGATCGCCCAGGAGTCGGCCGAGGAACATGCCCAGCGCGGCGGCCAGCCCTATCCGTTCTTCCTGGCGCACCCGCTGCAGGAGCCGCTCGAGCGCTTCGACGCGGTGCTCGGGCCGCCCCATGAGTGGCTGGTGGAATGGAAGTGGGACGGCATCCGCGCCCAGCTGGTGAAACGCGATGGGCGTGCCTGGCTGTGGTCGCGGGGCGAGGAACTGATCACCGAGCGTTTTCCCGAGATTGCGCAACTCGCCGCCGCGCTGCCCGACGGCACCGTGCTCGATGGCGAGCTGGTGATCTGGAAGGCGCCACCCGACAGCGGCGAACAGGCATTTGGCGTCCAGCCGTTCGCCCTGCTGCAGCAACGCATCGGGCGCAAGACCTTGGGCAAGAAGCTGCTGGACGAGTTGCCGGCGGCGCTGCTGGCCTACGACCTGCTGGAGTGGCAAGGCGAAGACTGGCGCAGCCGCAGCCAGGACCAGCGCCGGGCACAGCTTGAGACGCTGGTCGATAGCATCGGCGATGCGCGCCTGCGCCTGTCGCCGCGCGTGACCGGCGGCGACTGGCAGGCGCTCGCCCGCCAGCGCGAGGCCTCGCGCCAGCTAGGTGTCGAGGGCATGATGCTCAAGCGCCGTGACTCGCTGTACGGCGTGGGCCGTACCCGTGACCTGGGCCTGTGGTGGAAATGGAAGATCGACCCGCTCAGCATCGACGCGGTGTTGATCTACGCCCAGCGCGGCCATGGCCGACGCGCCAGCCTGTACAGCGACTACACCTTCGCGGTATGGGACGACAGTGCCCCGGGCGAGCGGGTGCTGGTGCCCTTCGCCAAGGCCTACTCCGGCCTCACCGACGAAGAGATGCGCAAGGTCGACGCCATCGTGCGCAGGACCACGGTGGACAAGTTCGGCCCGGTACGCAGCGTCACGCCGACCCTGGTGTTCGAACTGGGCTTCGAAGGCATCGCCCTGTCCAAGCGCCACAAGAGCGGCATCGCAGTGCGTTTCCCACGCATGCTGCGCTGGCGCACCGACAAGACCATCGAACAGGCCGACACGCTGGCCACTTTGCAGGGGCTGCTTTGATGGTCAAGCGCCGCCGGCCCTCCAGCCGCTGGTTCGCCGAGCGCGGCTGGAAGCCGTTCACCTTCCAGAAGGCCGTCTGGCAAGCCGTGGCCGATGGCGAATCGGGGCTGCTGCACGCCGCCACCGGCGCCGGCAAGACCTATGCGGTGTGGTTCGCCGCGCTGGATCGTTTCGCCGGGCAGTGTGCCTCCCTGCCCACGTCAGCAGGTCGCGGCAAGCCTGCCATGGCGCCGCTGACCGTGCTGTGGATCACCCCCATGCGTGCCCTGGCCACCGACACGGCCAGGGCGCTGCAGGCCCCCCTGGATGACCTGGGGATCGCCTGGAGCATCGGCCTGCGCACCGGTGACACCGGCAGCGCCGAACGCGCCCGCCAGGCACGGCGCCTGCCCAGCGCCCTGGTCACCACACCGGAAAGCCTGACCCTGCTGCTGACCCAGGCCAATGCGCGCGAGGCGTTCGCCGGCCTGCGCATGCTGGTGGTGGACGAATGGCACGAGTTGCTCGGCAACAAACGTGGCGTGCAGTTGCAACTGGCCCTCGCCCGCCTGCGCTGCTGGCAGCCGTCGCTTATGGTCTGGGCGCTTTCGGCCACGCTGGGCAACCTGGAGCATGCCCGGCAAGTGCTGATGCCGGCGGGCCGCCTGGTGCAGGGGCATGACGCCAAGGACCTGCGCATCGACACCTTGCTGCCGGCCGCCATCGAACGCTTCCCCTGGGCCGGGCACCTGGGCCTGCGCATGCTCGGGCAAGTCGTCGACCAACTGGAAGGCAGCGCCACCACGCTGGTGTTCACCAATACCCGCTCGCAGGCGGAGACCTGGTACCAGGCACTGCTGCAGGCGCGGCCCGACTGGGCCGGGCTGCTGGCACTGCACCATGGCTCGCTGTCACGTGAGGTGCGCGACTGGGTGGAGCTGGCCTTGAAGAAAGGCCAGCTGAAGGCAGTGGTGTGCACTTCAAGCCTGGACCTTGGCGTGGACTTCCTGCCCGTGGAGCGTGTACTGCAGGTCGGTTCGGCCAAGGGGGTGGCGCGCCTGATGCAGCGCGCCGGGCGCTCCGGCCACGCCCCGGGCCGGCCCTCGCGTGCCACGCTGGTACCGACCCACAGCCTTGAGCTGCTGGAGGCGGCGGCAGCACGCAGGGCGGTGGCGCAAGGCAAGGTCGAGGCGCGCCAGGCCCCCGAGCGGCCACTGGATGTGCTGGTCCAGCACCTGGTGAGCATGGCCCTCGGCGATGGCTTTGATGCCCAGGACATGCTCGCCGAAGTGCGCAGTGCCTGGTCGTACCGCGACCTGAGCGAGACGCAATGGGCATGGGCCCTGGCGTTCATCCGCCACGGCGGTCTCTCGCTCACGGCCTATCCCGATTTCCGCCGCGCCGAGCCGGACGCCGAAGGCCGCTGGCGGGTGCCCGACGCACGCCTGGCACGCCGTCACCGCATGAGCATCGGCACCCTGGTCAGCGATGCCAGCCTGACCGTGAAGTTCTGGGCCCGCGGCGGCAGCGGATCGCTGGGCAGCGTCGAGGAAGGCTTCATCGCCCGCCTGCGCCCGGGCGACCACTTCCTGTTCGCTGGCCGCACCCTGGAGCTTGTGGAAGTGCGCGACATGACCGTCTACGTGCGCCGCGCCAGCGACCGCAAGGCCGCGATCCCGCGCTGGAACGGCGGGCGCATGCCGCTCTCGGGCGAACTGGCCGAAGCGATGCTGGCCGAGCTGGACGCGGCGGACCAGGGGGTGTACCAAGGCCCGGAAATGCGCCTGCTGCGCCCGTTGCTGGAGGTGCAGCAAGCCTGGTCGGCGCTGCCCGGCAAAAACGTCCTGCTGGCCGAGACCCTGAAGTCCCGCGAGGGATGGCACCTGTTTCTCTATCCCTTCGCCGGGCGCTCGGTGCACCTGGGCCTGGCCAGCTTGCTGGCCTGGCGCCTGGCCCGGGATACGCCGCTGAGTTTCTCCATCGCGGTCAACGACTACGGCCTGGAACTGCTGTGCGCCAGCGCCATCGACTACGCCGGTGCCCTGACCCCGGCGCTGTTCGACAGCCAAGACCTGCTGCCCGAGGTATTGGCCAGCCTCAATGCCGGCGAGCTGGCGCGCCGGCGCTTTCGCGAGATCGCCCGGATCGCCGGGCTGGTGTTCACCGGCTACCCCGGTGCGCCGAAGAGCACGCGCCAGTTGCAGGCTTCCAGCGGGCTGTACTTCGATGTGTTCAGGCAGCACGACCCGGACAACCTGCTGCTGACCCAGGCCCGCCAGGAGGTGCTGAGCCAGGAACTGGATGTGCAACGCCTGCGCCAGACCCTGCAGCGCTTGCAGCCTCTGCCGCTGCAACTGCGGGGCATCAGGCGCGCCACACCGTTCGCCTTTCCGCTGATGGTCGAGCGCTTTCGCGAAAGCCTCAGCTCGGAAAAACTCGCCGACCGGATCCGGCGCATGGTCAGCGACCTGGAGCAGGCCGCAGGTGCCGGGGCACAGGAGCCTGCGGCGTTGACCACGCTGATGGTCGAGGATGACACCCGTGAACCTGGCCGCGCGCGCAAGGCCAGGCGCAGCAAGGACGGCCGGCCACGCCCGGCCAGGCAGCGGTCCTGAGGCGATGACCAGCACCCATCCTTCGCACATCACCGTACAGGTGGCCGGCACCGAACTCTGCCTGCTGGCGGAAAAGGCCCTATGGTGGCCAGAGCGGCGGACCCTGCTGATCGCCGACCTTCATCTGGGCAAGGCCGCCGGCTACCGGGCACTGGGCCAGCCGGTGCCCAGTGGCACCACCGCCTGCAACCTGCAACGCCTGGATGCCCTGCTGCAGCGCTTTGCCTGCCAGCACCTGGTATTTCTCGGCGACTTCCTGCACAGCGCCAAAGGCAGAACCCCGCAAACCCTGGCAGCGCTTGCCGAGTGGCGCGCCCGCCATGCGACGCTGCCCATCACCCTGGTGCGTGGCAACCATGACCGGCATGCCGGTGATCCGCCGGCCGGGCTGGGCATCGAGGTGGTGGCCGAGCCGCTGCCGCTCGGCCCGTTTGCCCTGCACCACGAGCCCTGCACGCATCCGCAGCGGCATGTACTGGCGGGCCATGTGCATCCGGCGTACCGCCTGCGCGGCCGTGGCCGCCAACAGGTGCGCCTGCCCTGTTTCCTGGTCGGCGAGCACCTGACCTTGTTGCCGTCGTTCGGCAGCTTCACCGGCGCGATGACGCTGCAGCCGGGAACGGGTCAGCGGGTCTATGTTGTCGGTGATGGAGGTATCTGGGAAGTGCCCGAACAATTGAAGTGATACGAACAATTAACCGTGTGCAAATTTAAATATATTTACACATTCGATACAGCTGCTTACATCTGCTCATAGCCCATTAAAATTGTTTCACCAAAAACCTGCATAACTGCGCCAACAGTTAATTGAAATAACCATCGCCCCGCCAGACAATGACTCACCGCCCTGCTCTTCGCCGCTATCTGCCTGCGCGGTGCAGGGCCATGATTCCCAAACGACGCGCTTACCGAGGTGATATCGGCTCGCGCCATGTTTATCAAAAACCCAATAGCTCCGGACTTGAATTAGTCGCACGAGCAAACTTTTCACGTAACTTTCACACCCATTCCAAAGAATGAAGCACTGGCAAATTACTTGCCGAGGAAACCTATGAACACCCCCGCCATTCATACGCCCACCCTCCCGTGTCCAGCCCAGGAGCGTATTCTGCTGACCGGTGCCACAGGTTTTCTCGGTGGCGCCGTCGCCGCCCAGATGATCGCCGAAGGGCATGCCGAGGCCCTGTGCTTCCTCGTTCGCGCCGATAACCCGGCGCAGGGCCTGCAACGCCTGCGCGACAACCTGCGCCAGCACGGTGTCGACGACAGCCAGAGCCAGGCCCTGAGCGAAGCGCAGATCCTCTGCGGCGACTTCCTCGACACCGCCTGGCTGGCTCGCGAGACCCCGCGCCTGATGCAGGTCGACCGGGTGATCAACTGCGCCGCCGTGGCCTCGTTCTCGAAGAACCCGAATATCTGGCCGGTAAACGTCGAGGGCACCTACGCCTTTGCCCAGGTGCTGAGCCGCTCCAGCCGTCTCAAGCGTTTCCTCCACGTCGGCACCGCCATGTGCTGCGGCCCGCAGCGCGAATCGCCGATCAGCGAATCGTGGGAGTTCCCCGAGGCCGCGCAGCAACTGGTGGACTACACCGCCTCGAAAGCGGAAATCGAACGGCGCATGCGTGAAGAGCTGCCCAGCCTGCCGCTGGTGGTGGCGCGGCCGTCCATCGTGGTCGGCCACCGCAGCCTCGGCTGCCAGGCCTCGGGCAGCATCTTCTGGGTGTTCCGCATGGGCTTCGCCCTGGAAAGCTTCACCTGCGGCCTGGACGAGCAGATCGACGTGATCCCGGTAGACTACTGCGCCGAGGCGTTGATCGGCCTGGCGCTCAAGCCCCGCCTGGGTCATGACCTCTACCATATCTCCGCCGGCCATCATTCGGCCTGCACCTTCGCCGAGATCGACCAGGCTTTCGCCTTGGCCAATGGCGCGGAGCCGGTGGGCAAGCGCTATCGCAAGGTCGAGGCGGACGACCTCAAATCGCTCGCCAGCCATTTCGAAACCCGTATCGGCCCGGCCAACCCACGGCTGGTGCTGCGTGCCTTGCGCCTGTACAGCGGCTTCGCCGACCTCAACTACCTGTTCGACAACAGTCGGCTGCTGGAAGAAGGCATTGCCGTGCCGCCACGCTTCACCGACTACCTGGACGTCTGCGTCAAGTCGTCCAGCGGTGTAAGCATCGCCACGCAGATGCAGTGGGATTTCAAGTAAGCGCCATTTGGCGCCAACAGGTAAGCAACCACAGAGGGTGATTTACTTAACATATTCATGAGGCGCATGATCACCACTTCTCCTGTGGAGGTCATGCTGCCGCCGTATGCCTACGGTGTTGGACGCGATGGACAACTTGGCAGCCTGAAGCAAAACCCTGGCAGTCCCAGGCAAGACACCTACCTGTCGTTAGGTGCTCAATACCTGTAACCGCCAGCGCTTGTGCAAGCCGTGCTGTCCAATAATTCCAACTGTCCAGGCTGCGCCATGATCAACATCGAAACGCCGACGTACTACACCGCCACCAAAAAGTACAACCTCAGCTTCCCCACCCTGGAAAGCGACATCGAAGCCGATGTCGTGGTGATCGGCGGCGGTTTCTCGGGCATCAACACCGCCCTGGAACTGGCCGAGCAAGGCATCACCAATGTCGTCGTGCTCGAGGCCCGCTACCTGGGCTTCGGCGGCACCGGGCGCAATGGCGGGCAGATCATGGCCGGCATCGGCCACGACCTGGAGAAGATCAAGAGCAGCGTGGGCGATCAAGGCCTGCGCGAGATCTTCGAGATCAGCGAGCTGGGCGCTGGCATCATCAAGGCGCGCATCGCCCGCTACCAGATCGACGCCGACTTCTGCCACGGCTACGGCTACATGGGCTTCAACGCCCGCCAGGAAAAGACCCTGCGCGCCTGGGAGAAGGACTTCAAGGCCATCAACGGCAAGGACGAGATCCGCTTTCTCGGCGGCTCGGAGGTCAGGCAGATCATCGGCTCCGACGCCTACAGCAGCGCCCTGCTGCACATGGGCGGCGGCCACGTGCATTCGCTGAACCTGCTGCTTGGCGAGGCCCAGGCCCTGGTCGGCCACGGTGCGCGGATCTTCGAGCACAGCCCGGCGCTGGAGGTGCACTACGGCGAGCGCATCACCGTGCGCACCGGGCGCGGTTCGGTCAAGGCCAGCAAGCTGCTGTGGGCCTGCGACAGCTTCCTCAACAAGCTCGAACCCGAACTGCATGCGCGCACCGTCAACACCTATGCCTTCCAGTTGATGACCGAGCCACTATCGGACGAGCTCATCCAGCGCATCAGCCCGATCCGCGGCGCCTACAGCGATATCCGCCCGGTGATCGACTACTACCGCGTCACCCGCGAGAACCGCCTGCTGTTCGGTGCCGCCACGCCGTTCGTGGAGCACATCCCCAAGGACCTCAAGGCCTGGAACCGCAACCTGATGCTGAAGATCTTCCCCTACCTCAAGGACGTGCGCATCGACCTGGCCTGGGGCGGACCGATGGCCACCAGCGCCAACCTGTTCCCGCAGATCGGCACCCTCAGCAACCGCCCCAACGCCTTCTACGTGCAGGGCTACTCGGGCTTTGGCGTCACCCCCAGCCACATCATCTGCAAGATCCTCGCCGAGGGCATGAGCGAAGGCTCGGCCCGCTACGACCTGATCAGTTCGGTCAAACACGCGCGCATCCTCGGCAAGGACCATATCCGCCCACTGCTGCTGACCGCCGGCAAGACCGTGCATCAGCTGTCGGGCTTCTTCAACGGCCGCCGTTGATTCCTTTTGAACAAGACCAGGAGAACCACCATGACCCTCACCGCCGTCCGCCAGGGTGTGCAGCTGTCCGAACTCGACGCCTGGGGCACCGTTGCCGACCTTGGCTCGACCATCCTCGAAGGCGAGGTCAAGTGCTACGGCAAGATGACCCACGGCGCCCCGACCGACCCGGTCAGCAGCGCCTATTTCGGCACCACCCAGGGCAAGTTCCGCATGGTCTATCCGTTCAGCGAGCAGGCGGTGATCGTGACCGGCGAGATCCAGCTGACCGATGAATCCACCGGGCAGGTCACGCGCTACAAAGCGGGTGATGCGTGGTTCGTGACCAAGGGCACGCCGGTGCTGTGGGAGGTGTTGAGCGAGACCTTTGTGAAGCATTACCTGGCGCTAGCCTGATTACATCCTCGCGACCGCTTCGCCGGCAAGCCGGCTTCCACAGAGGACGCATAGCCCTGTGGGAGCCGGCTTGCCGGCGATGCTTTTAGCGCCCTGCCGTCAACGCCATCGCCCTGAAATCCTTTGGCGACTGCTCGAACTGCTTCTTGAACGCTCGGCTGAAATGCGCCGAGTCGGTGAAGCCCCACTTGTAGGCGATCGAGGTGATCGACTCGCGCTTTAGGAACGGGTTGGACAGATCATCGGCGCTGCGCTTGAGCCGTGAGCGCTGGATATACCGACACACGCTGTCGCCCTCCTCTTCGAACAACCGGTACAGGTGGCGCACCGAAATGCTCAGGCGCTCGGCCAGGTTCGCCGGGGTCAACCCGGGCTGGCCCAGCGACTCGTCGATGACCTTCTGCACATAACCGCGCAGGCTGACGCCACCGAGACCGGCCAACGATCCGGGGTTGTCATCACCGTGCTCGAAGCCCGGCTCCAGCAGAGCGATGAACGCCGCCTGCAGCGCCTCGCCCTGGGTTGCCCCTGCCTCGTCGCCTTCACGGCACAGCTGGTCCATAAGCAGATGCAGCATGCGCCCGCAGGCGTTGGTCGAGGAGATCTTGCCGAAGGTCGTGCCCTGCTTCGCAAGATGTTTGCGCACCTGCTCGCGGGACAGTGACAGCGAAACATGCTCGATCAGGCCGAACGGGGTGATCTCGCACGGCCCCACCGAGTCCATCAGCAGCAGCTCGCCCGGCGACAGTTGGATGCTCACGCCCTCCTGGGTGATCTGTGAATAGCCCATGCGCTGGCTGACCAGAAAGCAATGCTGGTCGTCGTCGCGGTCGGGGTTGTCGCCCAGGCGGCGGATATTGCCGGCATTGGTGCGCAGATTGGCCAGGGCCAGGCCGGCGCGGTTGTAGGTTGATATCTCGCCGATGAACAGCGAGCGGTTGAAGGCAAGTTCGGTCTGGAACTGGCCGCAGACTTTCTGCATGGCAGTCGTCCAGCGCTCCAGGCCGTCCTGGGCCGGGCTTGCGCTGTGCACTGAAGCGGGCTGGGGCATGGGCATGGCGACCTCCACAGCAACGGTTGTTGTTATGGGGACAATTGTTAACATGTTATCAATGAAGGTACAACTGTCATCTTTCCAAGCCGCTGCCAAAGGTTCGCGGAGAGTCAGAGGTCGCGCAGGGTGCACGCCAACCCGTCGAACGCCAGCCAGAGATGGTGGCGCTGTTCGGTTGTGAGGGGAATGTAGCGACGCAACGCCGGCATCCGGTTGACCACCTCGCTGGCGCCCATGTGCTCCAGGGTCACCTGCCACTGACCGTTACTGCAGTCGATGGCCAGGCGCTTGAAGTCCAAGGGCATCAGGGCGGCCTGCACTGCAGCCATGCGAGCTTTGAGCGCCTCGAACAATAGCGGGTCACCGCCGCGCAGGCGGCATCCCAGCCCGCTGCGCCGCAGCATGCCGGTGTGGTGCAGTTCGGCGCGCAGCGTGCCCTGGCCACTGGCTGGCACGCGCAGGATGAACTCGCACATCACCAGATGCATCAGCAGGTGGCTTTCGGTGCGCTCACGCACCTCGATACGCGGACCATCCTCGCGGTAGGTAAAGGAAGCTGCGGATTGCAAATCCGCCAATCCGAGGTTGCGCCCCAGACAGGCCAGGGTCGCCCCGGGCCGATACCCGGCCGGAGCGCGTGGCCCGGTCAGGCGCTCAAGCCAGCTTGCCGACATGGCGCACCTGCTCGCTATGAGGTTGACCGGGCTCGGCGGCGAACTCCTTCTCCAGCACATCCTCGACCCTGGCCGGCCGGAACGGGTTGACCTTCTGCACGCACAACGTCCAGAACAGCGCGTAGACGGCGGTGGCGCCAAGCATCACGGCGAACGGCACATACACATCGGCCGGGTTCATGCCCGGCGGGGTGATGAACCACATGCCCAGCAGGATGCCGATGCTGGAGACGATCTGCGGCAGCGGGAACAGCGGCGAGCGATAGGCCCGCGGCAGGTCCGGGCGACGGATGCGCAGGATCACCACCGACAGGGTCACCAGCAGGTACGCGGTGCTCCATGCACATACCGCCGCCAGCACCAGGTGCAGGATGTTGTCGGTGTTGCCACCCAGGTACCAGGCATGCAGGCAGGGGATCAGCGCCACCACCAGGATGCACAGCAGCGGGGTCTTGAAGCGCGGGTGCAGATAGGTGAACACCTTGGGCAATGCCCCATCCACCGCCATGCCGTAGAGAATCCGCGGCACCCCGGCCATCAGCGTGTTGATGGTGGCGGCGCCGGCGAAGAGGAAGCCGATGCCCAGCCACACCGGGCCGATATCGCCCATCACCTGCTCGGCGAAACGCGGGATGGCCATGGGGGTGTCCAGCAGGTGCACGCCGCTGGCGGCATCGAGCACCACGTTTTCCACCTGCCGCTTCATCGCCGCGCCGTAGATGAACATGCAACTGGCCACACCGAACAACCCCAGCGCCATGGCCTTGGGCATCACCCAGGCCGAACGGCGCAATTCCGGGGCCAAGGGGGTGACGAACTCGCAGCCGACGAACATGAACATGGCCATGCCTACCAGCGACAGGATGGTCATCAGGTCGGTGCCGACCAGCGACACGCCGAATGGCCCTTCCAGCTCGACGGCGGGCGCTGCGATCAGGCCGAGCACGCCGAACACCATCAGCGTGGTCCACATGCCGAAGGTCAGTACCACCTCGGCGCGGCCGAAGGCGCTCACGCCAAAGGCGTTGAGCACGCCGAACACCAGCACGAAGCCCACCCCCAGCAGCCAGGAGCCGCCGGCCGATTCGGCCAGGGTGTTGAGGTGTTCGAAGTTCACCAGGGCCATGACCCCGGAGAGGATGGTCTCGGCGGTGCCGGCGAACACATGCACGATCAGGTAGGCCGACAGGGTGCCGGTGATGGCGAAGAAGCGGCCCAGGCCGCAGTTGATGTAGTCGTAGACGGAGCCGGTGGTGGGCAGGATCGCCGCCGCCTCGGCGAAGGTGGTCGATTGCGCCAGCATCATCACTGCGGCGATCAGCATGGCCACGGCGAAGGCGCTGCCGCCGATGCCGAAGCCCATGGTCGCGGTGAGGATCACCGGGCTGGCCATGATCAGGCCGACGGTGCTGGCCAGCGCGGTGGGGAAGCCGACGCTGCCGCGGTTCAAGTGCTCGGTGAGCTTATTATTGGTTGTCATGGGTGGGCCCTGGGTGGACGAGAGAAAGATGACCGCTTACCCGGCGCGCCGCAAGTGCTGGCGTGCGCCGGGTCTTCCCCGTCACTTTGCGGCCTTCACCCAGGCAGGTCTTGCCACTGCCTGCCGCCGACCTTGATCCGTGTTGCCAGGTACTACACCCCTTGCGTCGAACACTTCGAAACGGCTTACCCTTGCACGCAGCGATCCGTCAGCTCATGCGGCAGGACCCTGGAATAGGCGCCTTGGTGATAGAGCAGCGGCGCCCCCCCGAGGTCGTCGAAGGCTAGCACCCGGCCAATGAGAATCCAGTGATCACCGCCATCGATCTGCTGGAACTTTTCGCAGCGAAAACGCGCCGAGCAACCTGGCAACAAGGGGGCGCCGCCTTCGCCGGTCTCGTGATCGATACCAGCGAAGCGGTCTTCGCTGGGGCGGGCGAAGGTGTTGGACAGGTCGACCTGGTCGGCCGCCAGCACATTCACGGCAAAGTGCCCGGCAGCCTCGAACACCGCATGGCTGCTGGAGCGCTTGTCGATGCTCCAGAGCACCAGCGGTGGTTCGAGGGAAACCGAATTGAAGCTGTTGGCGGTGACCCCGACCTTGCGCCCCGAGGGGTCGCTGGCGGTGATCACGGTTACACCGGTGGCGAAGTTGCCCAGGGCGCGGCGAAAGGCGCGGCTATCGAAGGGAATGGACATGCAAGGCTCCATCATGGTTGTTGGACTGGGCTGGGTCGCACCCACAGTGCTCCAGCCATGTTCATCGGTTGCAGCTCAGGTCATCGCCGGATCCGGCTCCAGCCCCATCAGCTCGCGGCCAAGGATCTGCGCGCAGACGTCATAGTCGGTGTAGGCATGCGCCCCGGTCATGTGCGCATCGCGGAACAGCCGCTGCAGCTCGTTACCCTCAAACCAGGCGCCACCGCCAGCAGCCTCCATCAGCCGATCCACGGCCTGGATGCACAGCTTGACCGCGTAGCCCTGGTTGGTGCGCCAGAAGGCCAGCTCCGTGCGCGTCGGGTACTGACGGCGGGCGCTGTACTCGGCGATCTGCTCCCAGCTTTTTTCCAGCAGCGCCCGCGCCGCAGCCACCTGGTGGGTGGACTCGGCCAGGCGCATCAGCGCCGGGGTGGCCGCGCCGACGGCGGCGCCGGTATAGGCGCGTACGCGGTTGCGGGTCTTGTCCCTGAAGACCTCGAGCATGCGCTCGGCGATGCCCAGGCTGACCGTGGAGAAACCGCTGGCGAAGTACGGTCGGTACGGGTTGAAGTAGATCGCGCTGTCCGGGTACAGCCCAAAGCCCGCCGACTGGCCCTCCATCATGTCCCGGGCCTTCTGGATGCGGTGTTCGGGCACGAAGGCGCGCTCGACGATCAGCGTGCGGCTGCCACTGGCGCGCATGCCGGCGGCGAACCAGTCGTCGCGGATCTGGTAGTCGCTGCGCGGCAGCACGGCGAAGCAGTAGTCCTGGCCGCCTTCGCGGTTGCTCCGGCGAAAGCCCATGATCGCCCACTCGGCGTGGTCGCAGCCGCTGCTCCAGCCCATCTCGCCACTGAACAGCACGCCGCCCTCGACTTCCTCGGTACGCCCGAACGGGGCGATGCTGCTACTGGCGGTGGCGTCCGGATCGTTGCCCCAGATCTCGTCCTGCAGGCGTGCCGGGAACATCGCCAGCTGGTGGCTGTGGGTGCACAGCAGGCTCATTGCCCAGGCAGTGCTGGCACAGGCGCCGGCCAGCGCGGCGATGCATTCGGCGAACTGCGGCAGGCTGATTTCCAGGCCGCCGTAATGTTTGGGCAGGAATGCCTTGTGCAGGCCGATGGCCTTGAGCGCGGCGATGTTTTCGGCGGGCACGCTGCGTTCGCGCTCGGCCTGGTCGGCGCGGGCGGCAATGGCCGGCAACAGGGGCTTGAGGTCTTCGAGCAGGGAGTTTGGCTTTTTCATGGTCTGGCTCATTGTTATTGGACCCTGGCGAACGGTGCCTGGAAGCGGGCGTTCGCAGATGAATGCCGGGTCAGTATGGGAGCCGTGGGCAGGCCGGAAAATGCAACTTCCGCACCTCGGATTGCACTTTTCATGGGCCTGGCAGGCTAGGTCATGGTGGCTGGCATGGGCAGACAAGAACGCCGGTTTGCCGCGCTCTAACCTGCGCAAATCGGGCCGCTGCGGCCCATCCGGAGCCCTGTCATGAGCGATATCCCCCTCCTCCCCAGCGTCAGCGCCTTCCTCGCCCGTGACCACGGCCTGTACATCCACGGCGCAACGGTGCCCAGCCAATCCAGCGCCCGCATCACCGTGCACAACCCGGCCAACGGCGAAGCCATAGGCCAGGTCGCCGACGCCAACCTGGCCGATGTCGAGCGCGCCGTCGAGTCGTCCCGTCAGGGATTTGTCAGCTGGTCGCGCACCAGCCCTGCCGCGCGCGCCGCGGTGCTGTTGCGCCTGGCCGACCTGCTGGAGGCCAACCGCGAGGAGCTGGCCCAGCTGGAAACCCTGCAATCGGGCAAACTGATCGGCATCGCCCGCGCCTTCGAGGTGGAACAGGCCGCGCACTTCCTGCGCTATTACGCCGGCTGGGCGACCAAGATCACCGGCCAGACCATCACCCCGTCGCTGCCCTCCTTCGCCGGCGAGCGCTACAGCGCCTTTACCCTGCGCGAGCCGGTGGGCGTGGTGGTAGGCATCGTGCCGTGGAACTTCGCCACCATGATCGCCCTGTGGAAACTGGCCTCGGCACTGACCACTGGCTGCAGCATCGTGCTCAAGCCCAGCGAGTTCACCCCGCTGACCCTGTTGCGCATCGCCGAACTGGCCAGCGAGGCCGGCCTGCCTCCGGGCGCCCTCAACGTGCTGACCGGTGGCGGCCAGGTGGGCAAGGCGCTGGTCGAGCACCCCGGCACCGACAAGGTGTCGTTCACCGGCTCCGTGCCCACCGGCATCGCCGTCGGCCAGGCGGCCATGGGCGCCAGGCTGACCCGGGCGACCCTGGAGCTGGGCGGCAAGAACGCCGTGGCGTTCCTGCCCGATGTCGCCGTCGACAAGGCGGTGGACGGCATCATCGAGGCCGGTTTCCTGCATTCCGGGCAGATCTGCGCCGCCGGCGAGCGCTTCTACGTGCATCGGTCACGCCTTGAGCCGTTGCTCGACGCGCTGTCCCAACGCCTGGGCCAGCTGAAGATCGGCTCGCCCCTGGACGAAACCACCCAGTTCGGCCCTGTAGCCAACAAGCCGCACCAGCAGAAGCTCGGCGAGCTGTTCGCCACCGCCCGCGCCGAAGGTAACCGCATCGTCCATGGCGGCCGCCTCGGCGAAGGCCCGGGTTGCTTCGTCGAGCCCACTGTCATTCTCGCCAACAGCGCGGGCGACACCCTGCTCAACCAGGAAACCTTCGGCCCGGTGGCGACCTTCCTGCCCTATGACCACGAGGACGAACTGATCCACCTGATGAACGCCTCGCCCTACGGCCTGAGCGCGAGCCTGTGGACCAACGACCTGGGCAAGGCCATGCGCCTGATCCCGGAAATCCAGGCCGGCACCCTGTGGGTCAACATGCACACCCTGCTCGACCCGGCGGTGCCGTTCGGCGGCATCAAGGCGTCCGGCACCGGCCGCGAGTTCGGCTCGGCCTTCATCGAGGACTTCACCGAACTGAAGTCGGTGATGATCCGCTACTGACCATGACCAGCGCCAACCACGACCTGGGCCACTACTGCCTGCAGGCCTTCAGCCAGCAGGTGCCGGCGTCGCTGGCGGCGTTCTACCGCGTAAATGCCGGGCAGCATCCCAACACAGGAGTCAACGACATGCCGAAGCAAACCGACTGGATCACCGTGGGCGCCCTCGCCGAAGGCTTCGCACCTGAGGCCTTCATCCTGCCGCAACTGGCCGACCTGTCCGGGCGCTCGCTCACCCTGCACTTCGCCAATGGCTGGATCATCGAGCACCGCTTCGACAGCGAGCGCCTGCACTGGCACGCGGCGGACGGCCACAGCAGCGGCAGCGCGGGGTATCGGGCCACCTCCGTGCGCCACGGTATCTACCTGGTCGACTTCATCAAGCACGAGGCCGGCCAGGCCTGGTCGGTGTCGCTGGTGCTCGACACCTTGGCGCAGGCCTTCACCGCCGTGCTCGGCCGCCTGCCCGACCAGGCCCGCACCCAGCACGGCCTGTACGCCCTGGCCCTGGCCGGCGAAGCACTGACCGGCGTCGAAGCCAGCTTCCTGCACGGCAGCCTCGACAGCCCCTGGCAGGCCGGCGCCTGCCCCCACGCGCCGACCACCGAGCTGGTTGGCCTGCGTAACCACTACCGCTACAGCCCAACCGAGGAGTACGAGCACATCTACCTCAACGCCAACTACTACAGCTGGCAGTGCCTCAAGGGCGTCGAACAGGGGCTGTGCGACACCGACCGGGCGTACTACTACAAAATCGCCGAGCAGCTGTACCTGTTCGTCTGGTGCGAGAAGATCGTGCCCACCCTGGGCCTGGTGATGATCGACCTGGCGCGGCACCGCAGCGACGGCAAGATATTTGGCTACCAGGGCGGCGGCTTCGATGCGCTGGCCAACTTCCCGGTGTCGTCCCACTGCCGGGTGCTCAACCGCACGGAGCATGCGCAGTGAGCCGCAGCGTGCTGGTCACCGGGGCCGGCAGCGGCATCGGTGAAGCCTGCGTCCTGCGCCTGGCCCGCCAGGGCTGGCAGGTGGCACTGGTGGGCCGCCGCCGTGAGGCACTGGAGCGCGTTGCGCGGCAGTGCGATGGCCTGGTGCTGGCCGGCGATGCCGCGGACAGTGCCAACTGGGTGGGGTTCATCGAGCAGGTACGCGCACGCTTCGGCGGCCTCGACGCGGTGATTGCCTGCGCCGGCGGCCATGGCCTGGGCACGGTCGAGCAGACCAGCGACAGCGCCTGGCGCGAGGCTCTGCGTAGCAACCTAGACAGCGCCTTCCACACTGCCCGGGCGTGCCTGCCGTTGCTACGCGAGCGGCGTGGCAGCCTGGTGCTGCTGGGCTCCATCGCCGCGCTGGCGGCCGGGCCCGAGGTGTGCGGCTACACCACCGCCAAGCATGCCCTGGTCGGCCTGACCCGCTCGCTGGCCCGCGACTACGGACCATTCGGCGTGCGGGTCAACTGCGTCTGCCCGGGTTGGGTGCGCACGCCCATGGCGGATAAGGAGATGCAGGCGTTGATGGACCACCACCAGGAGGACCTTGATGCCGCCTATCGCCGGGTCACCGCCGACGTACCGCTGCGCCGCCCGGCCAGCAGTGATGAAATAGCCGCCGTGTGCCAGTTCCTGGTCGGCGCCGAGGCCAGCATCGTCACCGGCGCGGTGATCGCCGCTGACGGTGGCTCGACCGTGGTCGACCTGCCGACCCTGGCCTTCACCCACCTGGAGCCGTCGGCATGAACGCGCGCTACGACTTCGAGGGTCGCACCGTGCTGGTCACCGGTGCGGCGGGCGGGATCGGTCAGGCCATCGTCGAGGGTTTCGCGCGGGGCGGTGCCCAGGTGCTGGCCGTGGATCTCGATTCGCCAGCACTTGAGCGCCTGATGGAGGCACAGCGGGCCCTGGGTCACGACGTGCGTGGGGAAACGCTGGACCTGGCCGACCCCAGTGCGATCGGCACCTTGCTGGCCAAGCTCGAACGCCTGGATGTGCTGGTGCACAACGCCGCGTACTTCCCGCTCACCACGTTCGCCGAGATCGACCCGGCGCTGCTGCAACGGACCCTGGCGGTGAACCTGGGGGCGTTGTTCTGGCTTGCCCAGGGCGCCTTGCCGCTGTTCCGCCGCCAAGGTGGCGGCTGCGTGCTGGCTACCTCCTCGGTGACCGGCCCACGGGTGGCCTATCCGGGCCTGAGCCATTACGCCGCGTCCAAGGCCGGGGTCAACGGCTTCATCCGCAACGCCGCACTGGAACTGGCGCAGTTCAATGTACGGGTCAACGGCGTGGAACCGGGGATGGTGTGCACCCCGGCCATGGGCAACCTCGGCGATACCGGGCTGAACGCCCGGATCGCCGCGGGCGTGCCCTTGGGGCGACTGGGGGAACCCGCCGATATCGCTGCCGCGATGCTGTTCCTGGCCTCCGACGCCGCCCGCTACATCACCGGCCAGACCCTTGTGGTCGACGGTGGCGCCACCCTGCCGGAGACCGCCGCACGCCTGTGATGGCGGCGACATGCAAGAGCGCTGGCAGCCACGGGCAAGACCACCGCCAGCGTTCCACGCGCTAATAGCCCGTCGCCTTTCGACACTGCCTCCACAACAACGCGGCACTCAAGACCGCACACAAAAAAACGAGGATCGATCCATGCGTCTCACTCCACGTCGCACCGCAATGGCCACGGCACTGACCCTGTTGGTCCATGGCCAGGCCAGCCCGGCCTACGAGCTGTACGCCGACGACGACAGCCACCTGAACGCCGATCTGCTCGCGGTCTGGGGCATGTTCAACAGCCGCCACAACTACGATGGCACCCCCGGTGGCTCGACCTGGCGCGAAGGTTTCATCAAGTACGGCCTCAGCGGCGACCAGGGCCTGGCCGGTAACGGCAGCCTGTACGGAGCCCTCAACTGGGTCAGCTCAGGCGCCTGGGGCGACGGCGACGCCGGCGGCAACCAGGACGGCTCCGAACGCACCACCAAGATCGAGGACGCCTACCTGGGCTGGCGCTCGGGCGACCTGTTCCCGTTGCTGGGCAAGGATGGCGTGGACCTGTCCGGTGGCCGCCAGGTGATCCGCCTGGGCAACGGCTTCCTGATCAACGACGACGGTCCCAACCTGGGCAAGGGCCCGGCCGACGGCCAGCTCAACCGTGGCGGCGGCTTCTATCTGGGCGCGCGCCACGCCTTCGACCGCACCGCGGTGCTGCGCCTGGGCGGCCAGGAGGGGCTGCATGGCAGTGTGCTGTGGCTCAAGTCCGACAACCGCGCCCAGGCCGAAACCGAACTGGCGGCCGGCACCCTGGACTACACCCATGACCTGGGTACCCTGGGCCTGACCTACATCCACGGCATCGACGTGGCCGACCAGTGGGCCAGCGAGTTCCAGAAGGCCCGCGAAGGCATGGATGTATACAGCGTGCGGGGCGAAGGCAGTGCGGGCCTGGCAAACACTCGGCTAGCCTTCGAATATGCCTGGCAGGACAAGCGCGGGGGGAATGAGACGGCCTGGTACGGCGAAGCGGCCTACACCTTCGCCGACACCCCTTGGGCGCCGCAGCTGACCTACCGCTACACCCGCTACTCCGCAGGCTGGGACCTGCTGTTCACAGGGCTTTCCAGCGGCTACGGCACGTGGATCCAGGGCGAGGTCGCCGGCAACTACGCCGGGCCGTTCAACACCAACAGTGGCATCCACCATGTCGGCCTGAAGGCCACGCCACGGGACAATCTGACCCTCGGCGCGCTGTTCTTCGACTTCGACACGGTGCGTAGCCGCGACACCTTGAACCTTGATGCGCAGGAGCTGGACCTGTATGTGGAATGGGCGGTCAACGAGCACCTGATCGTCACCCCGCTGCTGGGGCTGTTCAAGCCGCGCAAGGATGAAAGCAACGGCGGCAACCAGGTGGGCAGCGGGACCAACGTCTACAGCCAGCTGACGGTGGCGGTGCCGTTCTGAGTCATCGCGGGGCAAGCCCACGCCGATGGGCATCAGGCCCGGGGCCTGGGAGCAGGCTTGCCCCGCGATGAGGACCTGTCAGCCCAGCAACAGGCGCAGGTCGGCGCCCTGCTCACCCAGCGGCGGGCACCAGTAATAGCCGCCGCTCAGCGGCCGGCTGAAGCGGTACAGACCATCGACCACGCCATCCTCCAGCCCGCTCATGCGCCGCAGCTGCACCTCGAAGGCGTCCAGCGAGAAGCCCAGGGCGACGAACGCCAGGCCCGCGCCGCGCTCATCGGTCCAAGCCACCGAGCGCCGCACCACGAACGCCTCGGGCGCGAAGCTCTCCTGGGCAGTGCGCTTGACGTGGGCCGACTCGGGCGCGTCGTCGAGCTCTTCGTTGTCGCTCAGGCGGCGACCGATGATGTTGTCCTGCTCGGTCTGGGGCAGCGACTTGAAGTAGCCCAGGTCGTGCTTCCACAGCTGGAAGGCGGCGAAGCTCGAACCCGACAGGCCGGGGATGTCGCCCGGCACGATGGCAGCGGCGGCGGCGTCTGCGTCCACCGGGTTCTCGGTGCCGTCTTCGTAGCCGGTCAGGTCATGGCCGCCGCGATGCAGGAAGCCGTCGACGCTGTCGACCAGGCGCAGGGCCGGCGCCAGCGCCTGCTGCAAGGCCTGGGCGCGCAGGAACAGTTCGCCGCGCTCGGCACCGCGCAGCCACAACCACAGGGCGTGCTGGGTCGCCGGGTTCTCCACCACCGCGTCCAGTTGCGGGAAACTGCGCAGGCCCGGCACCTCACGGCCCAGGGCCTTGGCCAGCGGCGCGCCGACGGCCAGGATCAGGCTGTGGCCATCGACCTGCGGCAACAGCTGGTCCAGTGCGGCGGGCAGCGCCTCCAGGGAATCGAGGGCAAAGAACAGGTGACGGGCGTGGGCCGGCACCGGGGTGGCAAGCAGACCTTGCTGGAACGGCATGACGGGCTAATCCTCGGCAAAAGCGCGAATGCTACTGCCACAGGCCCGGCATCGCAACGCGACATGGCGTCATCAGGCCAGTAACAAACGGTTACCAAGATCGTCCACACGCGATTAGCTATCATTGCGCACCCACCTACACTCCTCGGGATCCTTCGCCCGAGAGACCGCCCATGACCGCCTCCCCCTTGCTCACCGCCCTCCTGCCGCTGGCCCTGGGCATCATCATGCTCGGCCTGGGCCTGTCGCTGACCCTCGCCGACTTTGCCCGGGTGGTGAAGTACCCCAAGCCGGTGGTGATCGGCCTGGCCTGCCAGATCCTGCTGCTGCCACTGGTGTGCTTCCTGATCGCCAACGGCTTTGGCCTCGAGTCGGCACTGGCGGTGGGCCTGATGCTGCTGGCCGCCTCGCCCGGCGGCACCACGGCCAACCTGTTCAGCCACCTGGCCCACGGCGACGTGGCGCTGAACATCACCCTCACCGCGGTCAACTCGCTGATCGCCATCCTCACCATGCCGCTGCTGGTGAACCTTTCGCTGATGTGGTTCATGGCATCGGACCAGGCCATTCCCCTGCAATTTGCCAAGGTCATGCAGGTGTTCGCCATCGTCCTGCTGCCGGTGGCCCTGGGCATGCTGATCCGTCACAGGGCGCCGCGCTTCGCCGCGCGCATGCAGAAGCCGATGAAGATCGTCGCGGCGCTGTTCCTGGCCTTCACCATCGTCCTGGCCCTGGCCAAGGACTGGCAGACCGTGGTCGAGTACGCGCCGATCGTCGGTGGCGCCGCGTTGCTGTTCAACCTGCTCAGCCTTGGCGTGGGTTACTGGGTGCCACGCCTGTTGAACATCCCGAAACGCCAGGCGATCGCCATCGGCATGGAAATCGGCATCCACAACGGCACCCTGGCCATCGCGCTGGCCCTGAGCCCGTCGCTGCTGAACAACGCGACCATGGCGGTGCCGGCGGCGATCTACAGCCTGATCATGTTCTTCACCGCGGCGGGGTTCGGCTGGTGGTTCAGCCGCGGGCAAGCACTGGAGAACGTGGCAGAGCAGCCATTGTGAGATAGTCGAATCCCAGGGACATGGCCAGAGCCTCGAACGTTAATGTTCAGGCCGGGTCAGGTCCATGGGTGGGATATCCGCATCCATCTTGTGCAGGTAGAGCGCCTGTGGCCGTTCAGGAACTCTCCCGCACCATCAGCTCGAAGCCCAGGTCCTGCTGACCGGTAGCCACCCGCTTGCCATCGAGCAACGCCAGCAGCGCCTGCGCCGCGCCGCGCCCGACCGCCGCGCGCGGGGTGCGGATCGAGGTCAGGCGCGGGACCATGTGCGCCGAGGCCGGCAGGTCGTTGAAACCGACCATCGCCACCCGGCGCGGCACTTCGATGCCTTCGCGCAGGGCCTGCAACACCGCGCCCTGGGCCAGGTCGTCGTTGCAGAAGAAGATGCCGTCGACATCCGGCGCCTTGGCCAGCAGGCGGCTGAACAGCGTGCCGCCCAGGCCGATGGACGAGGGTTGCGGGTCGAGCACTTCAAGTTCGGGGGCTTGCAGACCGGCCTCGGCGAGGGCCTGACGGAAGCCTTCGGCGCGCTGCATCACCCGAGGGTCGAGCTGCGCGGCGATGAACCCCAGGCGTCGGCGGCCACGCTCGATCAGGTGCCGCGCCGCGGCGCGCCCGGCCGCGTGCTGGGAGAACCCTACCGACAAGGCATCGCCCTCGCCGCCCAGCTCCATCATGTGCACGCACGGTACCCGGCTCGCGGCCAGCATCTGCCGCGAGGCCTCGCTGCGCTCGAAGCCGGTGAGCAGCACGCCGCACGGCTGGTAGGCCAGGTAGTTGCGGATCAGGTTCTCTTCCTCGGCGATATCGTAGTGATAGTTGCCAATGAGCACTTCCAGGCCACGGGGGCGCATCACCTCGTGAATGGCCTCGAGGGTGTCGATGAACAGCTGGTTGGACAACGAGGGGATCAACACCACCACCGACTGGCTGCGCGCCGACGCCAGGGCACGGGCAGCCGGATTGGCGACATAGCCGAGGCTCGACGCCGCGGCCATGACCTTCTGCGCAAGCTCCGGCGCGACCGTGCTGACGCCCCGCAGGGCGCGGGAAGCGGTGATGGGGGAAACCCCGGAAAGCCTGGCGACTTCCGCCAGGGTGGGACGACCAGTGGTACGCGAGCCAGTACGGGACATGAGTATTGTAATTTTACTGCTTGCAGGAATGGGGAACGGTCACTAAGGTAGCGCTGTCTCTGAATGCAGGCAATGCAATCTTGGTAGCAGGCATGCGTTCAGCGTCCATACTGCCAAAGACAAGATCAATAACACCCGGGAGGGTGGCGCATGGTTTTCGGCTCGTCCCGACCGAGACAGCGCTATCTCACCCAGCAGGAGGTACAGATGAACCCTTCCCTGTCCGCGATCGTGGTCATGGGCGTGGCCGGCTGCGGTAAAAGCAGCGTCGGCGCCGCCATTGCCACCCGCAGCGGCGGCCGCCTGATCGAAGGCGATGCCTTCCACCCCGCCGCCAACATCGCCAAGATGAGCGCCGGCATTCCCCTGAACGACGACGACCGTGCCGGTTGGCTGGTGCGCCTGGGCGAGGAGCTGCAGGCCACCCTCGCTGCGGGTGAACGCCCGATCCTCACCTGCTCGGCCCTCAAGCGCCGCTATCGGGACACCCTGCGCCTGGCCGTGCCCGAACTGTGCTTCGTGTTTCTCGAGCTGACTCCGCAGGAAGCCGAGAAGCGCGTCCTGGCGCGCCCCGGTCACTTCATGCCGGCCAGCCTGATCGACAGCCAGTTCGCAGCGCTCGAGCCGCCGCACGCAGAGCCCCTGACCCTGGCCCTGGACGCCACCCGCCCGCTGCCTACGCTGGCCGAGGACGTTCACCAGTGGCTAAAGCCTTGCGGTGAGCAGGCGCTGGCGCGGACTGCCTGATCCGGCGGTTTTCCGGCTCACCAAAGACAGCGCTGTCTCCATGCCTTCGCAGGCGCAATGACGCAAGACACGCGATACCAAAACAACAACGAAAAGACCGAGGTTCACGAACCATGTTCGGACTGGCTACCGATACCTTCCTGCTGCTTGACGCGCTGGTCACCATCGTCGGGCTCATCCTGCTGATCACCCATTTCAAGGTCCACCCCTTCGTCGCCCTCACCATAGCCGCGGGCTTTCTCGGGCTGACCTCCGGCATGCCGGTGGCCAAGGTGATGAAGTCGTTCCAGGACGGCTTCGGCGGCGTGCTCGGCTTCGTCGGCATCGTTCTGGCCCTGGGCACCATGCTCGGCAAGCTGATGGCCGACTCCGGCGGCGCCGACCAGATCGCCCAGACCCTGATCCGCGCCTTCGGCAAACAGAAGGTGCACTGGGCAATGATGTTCGCCGCCTTCCTGGTGGGCATCCCGCTGTTCTTCGAGATCGGCTTCGTACTGCTGATCCCGCTGGTGTTCATCGTCGCCCGCCGCTCCGGCGTGTCGCTGGTGAAGATCGGCATCCCGCTGCTGGCGGGCCTGTCGGTGGTGCACGGCCTGGTGCCGCCGCACCCGGGGCCGCTGCTGGCGATCGGCATCTTCCACGCCGACATCGGCAAGACCATCTTCTATGGCCTGCTGGTGGCCCTGCCCACGGCGGTGATTGCCGGCCCCCTGTTCGGTAATTTCATCTCGCGCTACATCCCGGGCAACCCGTCCCAGGAGCTGATGGACCAGATCGCCCGCGAGTCGAACCAGCAGAACCTGCCCAGCTTCAGCGTGACTCTGATCACCGTGCTGCTGCCGGTGGTGCTGATGCTGCTCAAGACCTTCGCCGACGTGGTACTGCCGGCCGAGCACATCGTGCGCCAGTGGATGGACCTGATCGGCCACCCGATCACCGCCCTGCTCGCCGCCCTGCTGCTGGCCTTCTACACCTTCGGCTCGGCCCGTGGTTTCAACCGCCAGCAGATCATGAAGATGCTCGACCAGAGCCTGGCCCCCACCGCCGCCATCGTGCTGATCGTCGGCGCCGGCGGCGGCTTCAAGCAGATGCTGGTGGACACCGGCGTGGGCAACGTGATCGGGCAGATGGCGGTGCAGGCCGAGATCTCGCCGATCATGCTGGCCTGGCTGGTGGCGGCGGTGATCCGCATCGCCACCGGCTCGGCCACGGTGGCCACCATCACCGGCGCGGGCATCGTCGCCCCGGTGATCGACCTGGTGCCGGGCGTCAACCGTGAACTGCTGGTGCTGGCCACCGGCGCCGGCTCGCTGATCCTGTCCCACGTCAACGACGCCGGGTTCTGGCTGGTCAAGCAGTACTTCAACATGACCGTGGCCGAGACCTTCAAGACCTGGAGCATGATGGAGACCATCCTCTCGGTGGTCGGCATCATCTTCATCATGCTGCTGTCGATGGTGGTGTGACCGTTGGTCGCCGTGATGGCACCTTGCTGATGGGGTCATGGCCCATATGAGAACGAGGCCCTGCGCAGGCAGGGCCGACTTCTTGTCATCGCAAAGGAGCTTGCCCGCATGAAACGTTCCTTCCTGCTTGCCGCCCTGCTCGCCTCGCCCCTGGCATTCGCCGCCGGTACCGGCGCCACCTACCCTGACGACCCGCACAACCCGGCGCCCAAGCCCGGCGTGGACAGCACCCTCAACCCAATCGAAAAGCCCATGCCGCGGGATACCGACCCGCGGATCAAGGGCAATGACCCGGACAGCCCGCCAGCCGAACAGAACAATGATCGCGACCTGCCGGGGATGGGGGACAGCGGCTCGGAGGGGATGGGGCGTGAAGGCGCAGGCTCAGGCAACGGCGGCAAGCCATAAGCTTTGCGGGAGCGGCGGTGATGCGCCGCTCCCACACCCTCCTTGTCACCGCAGCAGCAAGTGCCAGCCTGCGGCCCGGCTCACCACTGCCGCTTGTCCGGCCGTGTCAGTCCAAGTTTTTCGATCTTGTAGCGCAGCATGTCCCTCGACAGCCCCAACAGCCGTGCCGACTTGGTGACGTTCCAGTCGGTGCGGTCGAGGGTGCGGCAGACCATGTCGCGCTCCATGTCCGGCAGGCTGGCGGCTGCCGGTGGTTCATGGCGTGGCGCCTCGAATGCCAGTACCTGCGCCGGCGGCGCCAGCGGTTCGTCGACCAGGGTCATGCACAGGTTCAGCTGATGGGCACCGATCACCTCGCTGGGCGCCAGCAACACTGTCTGCTCGAGCATGTTGCGCAATTCGCGCACGTTGCCCGGCCAGCTGTAACCCAGCATCAGCGCCTCGGCCTCGGCCGAGAAGCGCAGGTTGGGCTTGCCGTAGCGCCGTCCGTGGTGGGCCAGGAAGTGCCGGGCCAGGCGCAGGATGTCCTGGCCACGGGCAAACAGGCGCGGCACCTTGAGGGCGATGATGCGCAGGCGGAAGAACAGGTCGCGGCGGAACTTGCCCTGCTGGACCATCTGCTCCAGGTTGCAGTTGGTGGCGCTGATCACCCGCAGGTCGACCTTGCGCTCCTTGACCGCGCCGATACGGCGAATGGTGCGGTCCTCCAGCAGCTTGAGCAGCTTGGCCTGCAGCACCAGGTCCATCTCGCCGATCTCGTCGAGGAACAGGGTGCCGCCGTCGGCCGCCTCGACCAGGCCCACGCGACGCTCCTTGGCATCGGTGAAGGCGCCTTTCTCATGGCCGAACAGCTCGGCCTCCAGCAGGTTGGCGGGAATAGAGGCGCAGTTGAACTCGATGAACGGCCCCTTGGCCCGGCTGCCGTCGAAATGCAGGGCGCGCGCCACCAGCTCCTTGCCGGTACCGGTCTCGCCTTCGACCAGCACCGGCGGCAGATCGCCGCTGGCCATGCGCCGCTCGGCATCGAGCAGCTGCTGCAAGGTGTGCTTGAGGTCAAGCATGGCCGGCGACTCGCCGATCAATGCCTGCAACCCGGACTTCTGCGCCTCGCGCTCCTGGTAGAACGACAGCGTGCGCTCCATGCGCTCGGCGGCCAGGGCCTTGTCCAGCATCAGCTTGAGCTCGGCCAGCACCACCGGCTTGGTGAGGTAGTGGAACGCGCCCTCCTTCATGGCCAACACGGCGTCCTCGACGTTGCCGTAGCCGGTCATCATGATCACCTTGAGCTCCGGCGCCTGCTCCACCAGCGTGCGCAACAGGTCGTGGCCGCTCATGCCGGGCAGCGAATTGTCGGTCAGCACGGCGTCGGGCCGGGCGCGCTTGATCTGCTCCAGCGCCAGTTCCGCGCTGTGGCACACCGTGACCTCGAACCCTTTGAGGTTCAGGTAGGTGCGAATGTTGTCGGCAAGGATTTCATCATCCTCGACCACCAGGATGCTGTGCTCCATGGTCCCCTCCCGCTGCAATATTGAAAGTCAGGCTGACGCGGGTTCCTTCCTCTTCGCGGCTGGTCAGCTCGACCGCGCCGCCAAAGCGTTCCATAATCCTTTTGACCAGGGCCAGGCCAACACCCAGGCCGCCTTGCTTGGTGGTGAAGAACGGCTTGAACACCATGCGCCGCTGCTGCTCGCTCATGCCCTTGCCGGTATCGCTGAGCTGCAGTTGCGCCTGCTGCCCCTCCAGCTGGCGCACCTCGGCGCGCAGCTCGCCACCCTGGGGCATGGCCTCCAGGGCGTTGGCAAACAGGCTGTTGAGGATCTGCGTCAGTTGCAACGGCTGGCTGGCCACCCATTGCGTCGCTGGCCCGTCGAAGGCGAAGCGCACGTTGTTGCGCTCGATCTGCGGGGCGAAGGCCTGCCGCGCATCTTCGACGGCCGCCACCAGGTCGACCGACTCGGCTTCGTCGCTGGTCGGGCGCAGCGACACCAGCAGGTCGCGAACCCAGCGCGACATGCGGTCGACCTGGGTAATGATGTCGCCGATGTTCTTCTGCGCCGCCGGGCTGGCGATGTCCTGGGCCAGTTCTGCGCTTGAGCGGATATTGGCCAGCGGGTTGCGCAGGCTGTGGGCCACCGCCGAGGACATCTCGCCCAGGGCCACATAGGTTTCGCTGGCCACCAGGCGGTCTTGCTGGTGATGCAGCAGGCTGGCGGCGCGGCGCACGATCCAGAACAGCCCGAAGTAGATCAGCGCCCCTCCGACCAGGGTGGAAGCCCAGATCAGCACATAACCGCGATGGATGCGCCGCACCAGGTCATGCGGCTCCTTGTAGATCTCGACCATCGCCAGCACCTGCTCGCCCTGGCTGTCGAACAGCGGGATGTAGTTTTCGATGAACAGGTGCCGGGGCTCGCGCTGGAACTTCTGTTCTTCGCGGTCCTCGTCGGCCTTGTGATAGCTGGCCGACACCGACTTGCGCGAACGAAAGGCGTGTTCCAGGTCGTCATCTTCATCGATGCGCTTGCCGATCAGGTGCGGGTTGGTCGACCACACCACCGTGCGGTCGCGGGCATAGACATTGGCCAGCAAGGTGTCGGGCAAGTGTTCGACGTGGTCGAGGAACTCCACCCGGGTCGACTCGGCCAGTTGAGGGGTGAACTGCAGGTGCTGCTGGTCGAGGCGCGGATCGAGCAACTCGCCCATGGTGATGCCCGGCGGCAGCTGCGAGTGCCGCACCTCGGCCTGGGCCATGGCCTGGATGAACTGGGCGGTGAGCATGGCGTCACGCTCGACGCTGTCCTGAACCACGAAACGCGTCGACACATAGCCCAATCCACCGGCCACCGAGGCGATGATCAGCAGGCTGACCAGCGAGAACCAGCGCAGCAGGTTGAACTCGTGCAGCGGCGTGGCCAACCCGCTGGCGGGAGGCGCGGCCTTGTCGGGGGCACCGTTTTCGAGCGTCTGCATCGCATCGTTCCCACCTGGAGGCCGATGAGATTCACCGGCATGCTGCTCTGCTACCGGTGGTAGCAAAGTGATTCCATCGGACCTTTGCTGAAGGTGTCAGCGCAGGCTTGCGAGGGGTCTAGCAAAAAACCAGCCAGCAATACGAATTTATAATTTTTCCTTATAAATCATTACGTTGCTGATCTTTATTAATCTTGTTTGTTGGATAAATCCCCACTTTTGGGTAATGGTTACCCAGCTCAGATAATTTCCTTATATATCAGCGCATTAGAATCAAAATCTATAGTTTAAGGTTAAGTTGAAGCCACCCGAAAATTCAGCAGTACCCGGGTCCCTGCCCCCTCACGGCTGCTCAACCGCACCGAGCCGCCGAAGCGCTCCATGATCCTTTTCACCAGCATCAGCCCCACGCCGACGCCGCCTTGCTTGGTAGTGAAGAATGGCCGGAAGGCCATGCGCTGCTGTTGCTCGTTCATGCCCTTGCCTGTATCCGAGAGCCGCAGGCTCAGATTGCGCCGATCATTGCGCACCACTTCAACACGCAGCTCGCCACCGGCCTCCATCGACTCCAGGGCGTTGGCGATCAGGCTGCTGAAGATCTGCCCGAGCAGCGCCGGCTGACCCAGCACCTGCACGCTTGGCAGCTCAGGCAGCAGCAACCGCACGCCGCCGCGCTCCAGCGCCTGGGCAAACGCCTGCAAGCTGTCGCGCAGGCTCTGGGCCACGTCCACCGCTACGGCTTCATCGCCAAGCGGACGCAGCGATTGCAGCAGTTCGCGCACCCACTGCGACATGCGGTCGACCTGGCTGATGATGTCGCTGATGTTCTTCTGCGCCGGGCCATCGTCGAATGCCTGGGCCAGCTCGGCGCTGGAACGGATGCTGGCCAGCGGGTTGCGCAGGCTGTGGGCCACCGCCGACGACACCTCGCCCAGGGCCACGAAGGTTTCGTTACCGATCAGACGCTTCTGCTGCACCGCCATCAGCCGGGCGGCGCGGCGCATGATGCCGTACAGGCCGACGTACACCAGGCCCGCACCCACGGCGATGGCCAGCCAGATCAGCAGCAGGCCGTGCTCGATGCGCACGATCAGGTCGTGGGGTTCCTTGTAGATCTCGACCATCGCCGTGACGTTTTCGCCGTCGGCGTCGAACAAAGGGATGTAGTTCTCGATGAACAGTTGCTCGGGCGGGGTGACGAACTTCTGCTCGCTGCGCGCCTGCTCGAAGTCGTGGTAGCTGGCCGATACTCGCATCTTGTACTCGAAGGCCCGGTCGAGGTCGTCGTCCGACTCGATCAGCTTGCCGATCAGCGCCGGGTTGCTCGACCAGATCACCGTGCGGTCGGGGGCGTAGATATTGGCCAGGAGCATGTCCGGCAGGTGCGCAATATGGTCGAGGAACTCGCCACGGGCCCGGCGCCGGGCCTCGGGGTCGACATCGGGCAAGGCATGGTCGGTGCGCGGATCGAGC
The DNA here is from genome assembly GCF_057809275.1 of Pseudomonas sp. FG36. Classification (NCBI taxonomy): domain Bacteria; kingdom Pseudomonadati; phylum Pseudomonadota; class Gammaproteobacteria; order Pseudomonadales; family Pseudomonadaceae; genus Pseudomonas; species Pseudomonas sp. FG36. The sequence goes on along the minus strand of NZ_JBMDJQ010000001.1, from coordinate 370,927 downwards.
AGCTCGCCCATGGTGCGCACATTGGGAATCGAGACATGGCGCACTTCGGCGTCGGCGATGGAGGTAATGAACTGGGCGGTGAGCAACGCATCGCGCTCGACGCTCTCGTCGATGATGAAGCGGCTGGAGATCAGGCCCAGGCCAACCCCCACCGACAGGATGATCGCCAGGCTGACCCAGGCGTACCAGCGCAGCAGGTCGAATGGCTTGCGCGCCGGGACGGCTTCGGTCGGCAGCAGTGTGTCGTGACGGGGGGCGAGGTCCATGGCGGGCTCCGCGGCTGGGCACCTCTAGAGGTTATAGCCCAAAGTTGGGGAAAGCATGGGTCATCAGGTGGTTGGCGCTGCAACACTTGCGGCGAACACCTTGAAAACCCACCCCCTCAAAGCGGCGCATCCCCATCCAGCCCGCGCAGCAGACGGTAGTCACGCAATACATTAGGCACGTAGCGCTGGGTCTCGGCGAACGGCGGTACCACCCGCCCACGGCTGAGAACCGCCTCAGGCCCCGCGTTGTAGGCCGCCACGGCCAACGTGATGTCGTTGTCGAACAGCGTGAGCATGCGCTTGAGGTAGCGCGCCCCGCCCTGCACGTTGGCCTGTGGATCGAGTACATCCTTGACGCCCATTTCCTTCGCCGTGTCCGGCATCAGTTGCATCAGCCCCGCCGCGCCCTTGGCCGAGCGAGCCTTGGGGTTGTAGCCGGACTCGGCCTTGATCAGCGCGTGCAGCAACGCCTGCGGTACACCGTGGGCCAGCGCGGCGGCCGCCACCAGGTCGGCGTAGGGTCGCCCGGTGATCAGTTGCGCATTGACCGGCCCGCCCGCTGTCGGGCGTTCGCTGATGACCCGGTCGTAATGCCGGCCCGGCCGGTGCACGTTGGACAGTACGAAGCCGCCCTTGCCATCGCTCGAGACATAGATATCGGCCTGGGCGGCGAATGTCATCAGCCCCGCCACCAGCCCCAGGATCAGTCCTCGCATGTCGTTCGCCTCCCGCCGCAAATAACCCAAGCGTGACCCCCGATGTGGGGGAGATGCCCCGTTAACCCGGGCTTTGCGACTACGACGCAAGCCGCGTGCCGCCTGCTGCGGCCCATGGCGCAAGGGCCCGGAGCAGACGTGCACGGCTGTTGCATGGCAGGGGTAAATGCACCGGAGGGTTTCACCATGCAACGCAGCATCCGTACCCAACGCGGCTTCACCCTGCTCGAACTGTTGGTGGTGCTGGTGGTGCTGGGCCTGTTGGCCGGCATCGTCGCGCCCAAGTACTTCAGCCAGCTGGGCCGCTCCGAGGCCAAGGTGGCCCGGGCGCAGATCGAGGGGCTGGGCAAGGCCCTGGACCTCTATCGCCTGGAGGTCGGCCACTACCCCAGCAGCGAGCAGGGCCTGCAGGCCCTGGTGGTCGCGCCAGGTGGCGAAGCGCGCTGGTCGGGCCCCTACCTGCAGAAGGCCGTGCCACAGGACCCTTGGGGCCGCCCCTACATCTACAAGCAGCCCGGCGAGAACGGCGGCGAGTACGACCTGCTGTCGATGGGCAAGGACGGCCAACCCGGTGGTGACGGTGAAAACGCCGAAATCACCAGTTGGCAATGAGGAACCCGGCCATGCGCTATCAGCTCAAGGCCCTGGGAAGCCAGGGCGTGGTGCAATTGCAGGTGGAGGCCGAGGACAGCGACCAGGCCCGGCGCCAGGCCGAGGACCAGGGGCTGCGTGTGCTCAGCGTGCGCAGCCAGGGCCTGGTCCTGCGACGACGCGTGGCGGCGTTCGACCTGATGCTGTTCAGCCAGGAGCTGACCACCTTGCTCGGCGCCGGCCTGCCGCTGATCGACGCCCTCGAGAGCCTGGCCGAGAAAGCCCCCGGCGGCGCCACGCGCAAGACCCTGGAGCAACTGGTGCGCCAACTCTATGAGGGGCGCTCGCTGTCCCAGGCCCTGGCCCTGCAGCCGCGAGTGTTCCCCACCCTGTACGTGGCCCTGGTGCAGTCCAGCGAACGCACCGGCGCATTGGGCGACGCCCTCACCCGCTACATCAGCTATCGCCAGCGGCTGGATCTGGTCCGCCAGAAGCTGGTCGGTGCCTCGGTCTACCCGCTGCTGCTGTTGCTGGTGGGCGGCGGCGTGGTGCTGTTCTTGTTAGGGTACGTGGTGCCCCGCTTCAGCCTGGTGTTCGAGGGCATGGGCACCGAACTGCCGTGGCTGTCGCGGATGCTGATGCAAATCGGCCTGTTCCTGCATGCCCAGCAACTGCCCCTGGGACTGGGCACGCTTGTCGGAGTCGGCACCCTGGTCGCCCTGCGCCGCCACCCGGCCGTGCGCCGTGGCGCCGGCCGCCTGCTGCGCCGACTGCCCGCGCTGCACCAGCGCCTGATGATGTATGAGCTGGCGCGCTTCTACCGGTCGCTGGGGATTTTGCTGCAAGGGGGCATCCCCATCCTCACCGCGCTGGGCATGGCCCGCGGCCTGCTGGGCAGCACTGCGGCCGAGGGCCTGGAGCAGGCCAGTCAACGGGTCGCCGAGGGCCTGCCGTTGTCCGATGCGCTGCAGGCCGGCCAACTGGTGACCCCCGTCTCGCTGCGTCTGCTGCGTGCCGGCGAACAATCGGGCAACCTGGGCGAGATGCTCGAACGTTGCGCCGACTTCCACGACCAGGAGATCGGCCGCTGGGTAGAGTGGTTCGTGAAATTGTTCGAGCCGTTGTTGATGACCTTTATCGGCCTGCTGATCGGGCTGATCGTGATCCTGATGTACATGCCGATCTTCGAGCTGGCATCGAGCATTCACTGATGCTCGCAGGCAAATGCAGTGATCAGTAGTCGAACCGCTCCACCGCCCTGCGCCGCTCGTTGTCGTCCCGTCGGTCATACCCGGCCGTGGTCTGGATATTGGCGTGGTGCGCCAGCTTCTGCGCGATCGACAGGTCGTGCTCTTCGATCACCCGGGTGATGAATGCCCTGCGGAAATCATGGGGCATGATCTTGGCGCCCACCTGTGCCCCGCGCTGGCGGGCGATGTAGTAGATGGCGTGCTTGGTGATGCGCGCGTGGGTGATGTGGCTGCCACGGCGGATGCGGTTGAACAGGAAGCTGTCGTCGCGCTCGCCGGCCGGCAGGTGCTGGCGACGCAGGTCGAGCCAGGCCTGCAGCTTGTCGAAGGCCCAGGCCGGGGCATACTTGACCAGCTGACGGTTGCCCTTGGCCAGCACTTGCACGCTGCGCTCCTGGAAATCCACCTGGTCAAGGTTCACATCGACCGATTCCGATTTGCGCATCCCGGTGCCGTAGAGCAACGCCAGGATGGCTGCGTCTCGCACACCCTGTGGGCGCGGGTCGGCGGCGCACACGTCCATCAGCTCGCGGATCAGGCTGCGCCGCAGGTTGCGTCCCGGTGGCAGGCGGCTACCGGCGGCTGGCTTGACCTCGCGGATCATCAACAACTGTTCGTGCTCGATCAAACCCTGGCGCCAGGCCTCGTTCATCACCCCACGCACGGCATTGACGTACAACGACGATGTGTTGGGCGCATAACCATCGGCACGCAGCGCCGCGACCAGGGCGATCACATGGCCGGGCTCGAGGCGGTGCCAGGGCACCTCGGCGATATCACAGTCGGCAAACCCGAGGCGGTCGGCGGCGTCCTGCAGGATGTAGCGCATGGTCAGCTGGCTGGACGGGGCCAGGCGGGGGAGGTACTGCAGCAGCGGATTGCGCAGGAGGTCGGTCACAACGGGGATCCTGTAGCAAAGCCGCCCTGGCGTACAGAGGCAAAGCGGCGCAAAACGAGTCATTTAAACCATGATCAATGTCAAAATGACCAGAAATAAATAAAGTCATAATGACACAAAGCGGTGCCATCACCTTGATATTCAAGGCTTTTGAACGCTGGCATGGTTCGTGATGGTACCCCATTCAACCGTTTCGATCGAACCAAGGTCCTCGCCATGCTCGTCCAGCCGATCACCGCCCGCCCCCGTCAGGCCCTCTGGGCCCTGGGTTTTCGACCCTTCTTCCTCGGCGGCAGCCTGTTCGCCCTGGTTGCCCTGCTGCTGTGGGCCGGCGTGCTGGCCGGCGCTTTCGCGCTCGAGCCGGCCGGCGGGATGCTCGCCTGGCACCGCCACGAAATGCTGTTTGGCTTTGCTGTGGCCATCGTTGCCGGCTTCCTGCTCACGGCGGTGCAGAACTGGAGTGGCATCCCGGGTCTCAGTGGCCGACCGCTGCAGGGGCTGTTCCTGCTCTGGCTGCTGGGTCGGGCAAGCTGGTTCCTGCCCTTGCCCGCCTGGCTACTGGTGCTGATAGAGGGCGCGTTCCTGCCCCTGGTGGCGCTGGCCCTGGCGCGGCCGATCATCCAGCGTCGGCTGCGCAACAACTACCCCATCATCGGCCTGGTATTGCTCATCGCGGCTTGCCAGTGGCTGACCCTTATAGGCTGGCTGCGCGACGACCCCCTGTGGCAACGGCGAGGCGTGCTGGCCGGGCTGTGGCTGGTGGCGGCGATGATGAGCGTGATCGGCGGCCGGGTCATCCCGTTCTTCACTCGCCGCGGCCTGGGCAACATGAGCCCGGCACCGGCCCGGCCCTGGCTGGACCGCGCCTGCCTGCTGGGCAGCGTGGCGCTGCCGCTGACCTATGTGCTGGGGCTCAACGATGCATCACACCCCCTGATGGCCGTGCTGTTCGCCGCCCTGGCGGTGCTGCATGGCATGCGCCTGGCGCTGTGGCACGACCGTGGTCTGTGGCATGTGCCGCTGCTGTGGTCGCTGCACCTGGCCTATGCCTGGCTGATTCCCGCCTGCCTGGGGCTGGCGCTGTGGCATGCCGGGGTGCCGATCAACCCTAGCCTGGCCGCCCATGCGCTGACGGTCGGCGCCATGACCGGGCTGATCGTGGCGATGATGGCGCGGGTCAGCCTGGGGCATACCGGACGCCCTCTTCAGGTACCCCGCAGCATGAGTTGGGCATTCGCACTGATCCAGCTGGCGGCACTGGCCCGCGTGATCGTGGCGCCGTTCACGCCGCTGGGGCTGGGGTTGTCGGTATTGTTCGGCAGCGCGGCGCTGCTGCTGTTCCTCTGGCACTACCTGCCGATCCTGCTGCGTGCGCGGGTGGACGGCATGCCGGGCTAGCGGGCTGGCCCCGCGACGGGGCCGCATCTGGTCTACAGTTGAAGCCACGTTCAACCGCCAAGGGACCGCATGGCCTTCCACCACCTCACCCGCACTCACCCACGCCTGAGTATCGCCACCCTGGCCGGCCTGCTCGGCGGCTGGCTGATCCCCGCCGGCGATACCGTGCAGCATATCCTCGTCGGCTGGAACATCGGCGTCTGGCTTTACCTGGCCATGGTCCTGTGGCTGAGCCTGCGGGCCAATGCCGAGCGGGTGCGCAAGGTCGCCCGCATCGAAGATGAAAACGCCGGCCTGGTGCTGATCACCGTGTGCGTCTCGGCCATCGCCAGCCTGGCGGCGGTCACCCTGCAACTGGTGTCCAGCCGAGGCCTGGAAGGCAGTGCCCTGGCCTTGCACTACCTGTACACCGGGCTGACGGTGGCTGGTTCCTGGTTGCTGATCGGCTGCATCTTCAGCCTGCACTATGCCCGTCTGTTCTACACCGGTGACCGCCATGAACCCCCGCTGCGCTTTGCCGATGGCGAGCGCAACCCGGACTACTGGGACTTTCACTACTTCTCGTTCACCATCAATGTCGCCGTGCAGACCTCCGACATCGGCGTCGGCGGACGGGCCATGCGTCGGGTGGTGCTGGCCCACTCACTGGTAGGCTTCGTGTTCAATACGGCGATCCTGGGTTTCACCATCAATATCGCGGCCGGGCTGCTCGGCCAGGGCGCGTGAGGCACAGTTGCGGATGCGCTGGCATACCTGTGCCAGCACCTGCGCCTCGAGCACCAATCCCAGCCGCACATGCCCCGCTGCGCTGGGCCCGAACCCATCACCCGGCAACAGTGCCACGCCCTCTTCGTTCAACAGACGCTGGGCGAACGCCTGGGCGCTGAGCCCGGTGCCACGTATATCGAGCATCACGAACATGCCCCCGGCTGGCTGATGCGCATGGACGCCGGGGCAATCCTCAAGCGAGGCGCACACTCGGTCGCGCCGCGCCCGGTACACCTCGCGCATCCGCCCTACCTCATCTCCAGCCTGATCCAGAGCCACGCAGGCCGCCTGCATGACGAACTCCGGCAGGCCGAACAGCATGCTCATCACCAGATTGCCGAGGTGTCGGGCGAATTCCGGCGGCCCGATCACCCAGCCGACGCGCCAGCCACTCATGGCGTGGGACTTGGACAGGCTGCCGATCGACACACAACGCTCGGCAATGCCCGGCAGGCCCAGCGGATTCGCTGCCTCGCCGTCGTACAGCAGTGACTGGTAGACATCGTCGCAGATCAGCCACAGGTCGTATTCCTGGCACAACCGCGCCAGGCACTTCAGATCGGCCTGGCCGATAGCCGCCCCCGTGGGGTTGTGCGGGCTGTTGAGCAGAAGCCCGCGAGTGCGCGGCGTGATCGCCCGGGCCACGGCCGCTGGGTCCAGGCGGAACCCCTGCTCCGGCCGCACCGGCACCTGCACGGCGCGCGCGCCGCAGGCACCGAAAACCGTGTGATAGGTGACATACATGGGCTCGGCGACGATCACCTCGTCATCGGCCTCGAACAGGCACTGGCAGGTCGCGAACAGCCCGCACTGGGCCCCGGCGGTCACCACCACGCGCTCGGGGTCGGCCAGCTGACTGTGGCGCGCCACAGCCTGGCGCAGGGCGAGGCTGCCGCGCACATCGCTGTAATGGGTTTCGCCCCGACGCAGGCTGGCAATAGCGGCCTCGACCACTGGGGCTGGCGTGTCGAAGTCCGGATCGCCCACCGACAGCAGGAAGATCTCGCGCCCCAGGCGGCGCTGCTCGAGGGCCTGATAGTGGATGTCCCAGGCCGCGACTGCGTGACCGGCGATGCGTTGGGTGAGCGTGGAATACCGCATGACTGTCTCCCTGTCTGCCGGCCGGCACCGCTGGTCCGAAAAGCGCTGACGGTAAACATAGCAGAGCGCTGCTGGCTGCCAGGCCCCGGCCCACGGGGAAAACGTTTGCCTGCCCCCTGCGCGCCCACCGTTCATCGTGACAGGACTGTGACCGCCGTCATGCATTAGTACATCTGCCATATTTTCCAGCGAATACTGCCATGGCAGGTGCTAAGGTTAGAGTCCTGACGGCCAGGACGGCCTAGGCTGTTACCGCTTTGCAATCACCACGTTCACGAACAAGGAGGCTGGCATGAACAAGATGACGTTCCCCAACGCCTGCCAGGTGATGCGCTGGCATTTTCATCCGCTGGGTTTCGAGGCCAGCATGGATGCCCCGCGCAGCATGGTCGCCCGGCTGTTCGACCGGGCCACCGGCGAAACCCTGCTGGCCATTGCCGGCATCCCCTGCGCAACCATCATGCATGCCACCGATGTAGAGCGGATCATCGAAGCCGTCGAGGCCGAGATGGAGACCTTCGACCTGCTTGTCAGCCCACTGCGCAGCGCTGTCTAGCCTTCCTGGGCCTGACGCGCCTTGAGTGCCTGCAATCCTTTCATGAACTGCTCGGGCGGTACCGGCTGGCCGAGCAGATAACCCTGCAGCGAATCGCACCCCAGGCGGGTAAGGAAGTCCTGCTGGCCATCGGTTTCCACCCCTTCGGCGACAATGCGCAAGCCCAGTGCCTGGCCCAGGGCGACGATGGCCGAGACGATCGCCGCGTCGTCGCTGTCCTGCTCCAGGTCGCGCACGAAGCCGCGATCGATCTTCAGCTCATTGGCCGGCAGGCGCTTGAGGTACATCAGGCTGGAATAGCCGGTGCCGAAATCGTCGATGGACAGGTCCACGCCCATGTCCGACAAGCGCTGCAGCACGTGCAGGCTGGCGTCGGCATCGCGCATGGCGGTGGTTTCGGTGATTTCCAGGGTCAGGCGATTGGGCGGCAGGCCGTTTTCGTCCAGCGCGCGGGCCACGCTGTCGACCAGCCCGGTATGGCAGAACTGGATGGCCGACAGGTTGACCGCGATCCGCCACTCTTCATTGCCCTGGTCCAGCCACTGGCGCATCTGTCGGCAGGCCTCACCCAGCACCCACTCGCCGATCGGGATGATCAGCCCGGTCTTTTCCGCAAGGCCGATGAAACGGTCCGGCAGCATCAGCCCATGTTGCGGGTGCTCCCAGCGCAGCAAGGCCTCGGCACCGATGGGCAGCCGCTGCACGGCGTCGAACTTGGGCTGGTAGTGCAGACGGAACTGACCGTGCTCCAGGGCCGTGCGCAGGTCCTGCAACAGTTGCAGTTGCTGGCGCGCGTTACTGTTCATCGACGCATCGAAGAAGCTGTAGCCGTTCTTGCCGGCGCTCTTGGCGTGGTACATGGCGGCATCGGCGTTGCGCAGCAGTTCGTGCTGGTCCAGGCCATTGCCGGGATACAGCACGATGCCCAGGCTTGCCGACAGCTGCAGATCGTGCTCGGCCACACGGAACGGCTTGGCCATCAGATTGACCTGCTTGGCCGCGACGTTCATGGCGTCGTCCGGCTCGTCCAGCTCTACCAGCAGCACGAATTCGTCGCCGCCGATGCGCGCCAGTGTGTCCTGGCTGTGCAGGTGGCCGCGCAACCGCGCCGCCACTGCCTTGAGCAGCAGGTCGCCGACATGATGGCCGAAGGCATCGTTGACGGGCTTGAAGCCGTCCAGGTCGATGAACATCAGCGCGAAGCAGCCGCCCTGCTCCGCCACGCGGCCGACGGCCTGGTCGATACGGTCGGCCAGCAGCGTGCGGTTGGGCAGCCCGGTCAGGGTGTCGTGCAGGGCTAGCTGGGTCAGCTCCTGGTTGGCCAGGGTCAGCGAGCGCGCCAACTCCGCCGTGCGCGCCTCCAGCCGAGCATCGAGCACCGAAGTCAGCAAGGCCACCGCCAGCACCGCCAGGGTGGTGATCAGCACAAGGTAATCCAGGCCGTCGCCCGCGAGCCCCGTGGCCAGTGCGCCGCAGAAGCTGCCCGCCGGGAAGTTGGCCGCCGCCATGCCGGTGTAGTGCATGCCGACGATGGCGATCCCCATCACCACCGCCGCCACGCCACGGATCTGCCGCACATAGGGCGTGTGCTGGCGCAGGCGGAAGGCTATCCATAGTGCCGCCGCCGAAGCCCCCACCGCGATGGCCAGGGAGGCGCCGAACAGCGTCGGGTCGTAGTCGATGCCCGGCTGCATGCGCAGCGCGGCCATGCCCATGTAGTGCATGCAGGCAATGCCGGTGCCCATGATCAAGGCACCGAAGGCCAGTTGCAGCAACGGCAGCTTCGGCTGGCTCACCAGCCACAGGGCGAAACCCGACGAAGCCACCGCGATCAGCAGCGACAGGCCAGTCAGCGCAGTGTCGTAACCCAGCTCGATGGGCAGGCTGAACGCCAGCATGCCGATGAAGTGCATCGACCAGATGCCGATGCCCATGGCCAATGCCCCGCCGCCCATCCACAGGTACACCGCCCGGCCCTTGGCCGTGGCGATGCGCCCGGTCAGGTCCAGGGCCGTGTAAGAGGCAAGAATGGCCACGCACAGCGAGATCAACACCAGCGAGGAGGAGTAACTACCGATCAGCATTCGCACGTCCAGGAACGAACCGGGGAGGCCCGGGAAAAGCCGATGATTGTACTCAAGCTTTGCTGAAACGCACGGGGTTTTCGCGCTTCTCGATGGATCCAAAAGCCGCTCGCAAGCCCCGCAGTGAAGGGGTTAGAGCGTTTGCGCGAGTAGCTGAAGGCATAATGCCACTTGTCGTTTGCTTCTGCTCATGGCGTTGATCGCGGGCAAACCCATCGATCTGGCATCCCTGACCACGAGAAACACCAAGCCAAGCGAAGCGACTCCGGCTAAGCTCAACACACCACCACGCCGTTCCCGGAGCCTGCAATGGCCACCCTGCCCCTGCATGCAGTGCCGCTCGCCCTGCTCGCCATCGCCCTGTCAGTCTCGACCGGTTGTTCGAGCAAGCACGCCAGCACCCGCTACGCCGCCCAAGGCTCCAACTGCTATGCCAAGGCGCTGCCCAGCAGCGGCGAAGGCGGCCTGGCATTCGGTCCGACACTGGCCATGGCGAGCAGGAAGTCGCTGGACAGCTGCATGCGCTACGCCGGCAGGTCCGGGGGCACGCCGCGGACCTGCCAGGTCGTCGTGGCCAAGTGCAAGAGCTGAAGCTGAACTAGCCCAGTGCTTCCTCGATCAACGCAGCAACCTCCCGTGCCCGTGAAGCCAGCGACGCATGGCTGGCATCCAGGGTGATGACCTTGCGCGCCTGCAAGCGCGCCGACATCATCTGCTGGTTAGCCGGGGCGATCATGTGGTCCTGGCTGGAAATCTGGTACCAGGCGGGCTTGTGTTTCCAGGCCGGGTCGCTGATGGTGTCGCCAAAGGTGCTCGCCAGCGGCGCCTTCTGCGTCACCGCCATGACCCATGCCTCATCTGCCGACAGATCCTGGCAAAAGCTTTCGTGGAACTTGTCGGCCTTGATCCACAGATAGCCGTCACTGTCCGGCGCAAGGTTCGCTGCCGCGACAGGTGGATGCTGCTGCGTCAGCCCTCCAGGGCTTTCGCCCGCGTCGGGGGCAAAGGCCGCGATAAAGACCAGCCCCTTCACGTTCGCGGCGTTGCCGGCCTCGGTGATTACCGCCCCACCGTAAGAGTGCCCTACCAGCAGCACCTCGCCTGGCACCTGCGCCACCATCTTGCGAGTGCGCTCGGCATCGTCAGCCAAGGAGGTCAGTGGCAGCTCCACGGCGCGCACGTCTTTGATGCCCTTGCGCGCCAGCTCGACAATCACCTTTCCCCAGTGGGCGGCCCCGCCCCAGAAACCGTGTACAAGCACGACAGTAGGCTTGCTCATGAGAATACCTTCGCCAGAAAACATGGGTGTGGTGTTGCCACAACAGCATAGGCGCAGGTAGATGCGGCCTTAGATCAAAGGGATCGGGGGAGGCGCGGGCTAATGCCGCGAAAGATTCACTTGCCGGCCTGCTGACGCTGCCAACGCTCCAGGTTTTCGGCCACCAGTTGTTCGGGCAAGGGCCCTGCCACCAGCTCCCGCATCTTGCGCGCCAGCTGTTCGCGCAGTGCCGGCTGGTTGCATCCCGACTTGTGCGATAGCGCCAGATACAGCCCTTCGCTGGACACCGGAGGCTCAAGTACCTCCAGCTCCTTTTCCTTGCCCAGCGTGCGTGCCAGGGCCATGCCGGGATACTGCTCGAAGATCACGTAGTCGCTGCGCTTGAGCAGCAGCTTCTGGAAGGCCTGGGTAACGCTGGGCACCGCTTCGAGGTCGAGCTGCGCCCGGGCGTAGTCGTCGAATGCCTGGCCATGGCTGTTGTTGACCAGCGTCCCGCCACGTCGCCCTTTCAGGTCGGACCAGTCGCTGTAGGCGAAGCCTTCACCCTTGCGCACCCAGACCACGCTGGAATTGAACAGGAAGGGCGGGCTGATGAAGTCGGTCAGCAGTTCGCGCGCCTGGGTGCGAAAGTAGCCGGCCAGCATGTCGATGCGCCCGCTGTTCACTTCCTCCTGCGCCCTGGACCACGGCCCGACATACACCACATCCACCACCAGGCCGAGGTCCTTGGCCACCTGCTTCAGCAGGTCGGCATTGGCGCCGATCAGTTGCTCGGGGTTGTGCGGGTCGCGCCAGAGGTAAGGCGGGTACTCCGGGTTGCCGGTGGCGGTGAGGTGCTGGCAGTTGTCCGCGGCAGAACCGTGCAGTGGAACCACGGCCAGCAGGCACGACAACCACACAGACAGGCCCAGACAACGTCCGCTCATGGCGTTCCTCGTGCAATGGATTACGCCACCGATAACGTGGCCTTACACAGTTTGCACGAGAAATGGCCGAACGCCACGTGCCATGTGGCGAACTGTGATGCGGTACAGCGTCACGGGCCAGGTCGCCAATAGCAGGTCACTGCTCGGCCAACTCCGTCCGAGCATCCCAGCCACCGCCCAGTGCCGCGATCAACTGCACGCTCGCCACCAGCCGCCCCTGCAACAGCGTCAACACGCTGCGTTCGCTGCTAAGCGCCGTGGTCTGCACGTTCACCACGTCCAGGTAACCGATCAACCCGGCCTTGTACTGGTTCTCGGTCAAGCGCAACGACTCCCGCGCCGCCTCAAGCGCTTCCTGCCGGACAACGGCTTCGTCGCCATACACCTTGAGCTGCACCAGATAGTTCTCGACCTCCTTGAACCCATCGAGCACCGTCTGCCGGTACTGCGCCACGGTCTGGTCGTACACCGCCACCGTGCGATCGACCTCGGCGCTGCGCTTGCCGGCATCGAACAGCGTCAACGCCAACTGCGGGCCGACGGACCAATAGCGGTTGGGCAGCTCGATCCAGTTGTTGAAACTGCTGCTGGAATACCCGCCATTCATGCTCAGGGACAGGTCGGGGAAGTACGCCGCCCGGGAGACACCGATATTGGAGTTGGCCGCCATGACCTTGCGTTCGGCCGAGGCGATATCGGGCCTGCGCTCGAGCAACTGCGAAGGCAGCGACACCGGCACCGGCGGCAACGCCGGAATGTCGCGGCTCGCGGCCAGGGCGAAGTCGGCCGGCGCCTTGCCCATCAGCACGGCAATGGCGTTCTCGTACTGCGCGCGTTGCCAGGCCAGGTCGATCAGGTCGGCCTGGGTACTCTTGAGCTGGGTACGCGCCTGGGCTACGGCATCCGGCCCGGCGACCCCGGCGCGGTACTGGTTCTCGTTCATCTGCAACGAGCGCTCGTAGGCCGCTACCGTGGCCTCGAGCAGGCGTTTCTGCGCGTCGATCACCCGCAGTTGCAGATAGTTCTGCACCAGCTCCGACTGCTGGCTCAGGCGAATGGCCGCCATATCGGCGAGGCTGGCCTCGGCACTGGCCTCGTTGGCATTCATGGCTTCACGCAGCTTGCCCCACAGGTCGATCTCCCAGCTCACGCCGAGTTGCGCGTTGTAGGTGTTGCGGATGCCGCTGCTGTTGTTCGACAGGCTCGAGCTGGAGCTCCCGGTGCCCTGGGCCGAACGGTTCTTGCCAGCGGTGAGGTTCAACGAGGGGAACAGCGCGGCGCGGCTGCTGCGCACCAGCGCCTGGGCTTGGCGGTACTGCGCCTCGTACTGCGCCACCGTCTGGTTGCTGCGGTTGAGCTCTTCCACCAGGGCGTCGAGCTGTTTGTCGCCATACAGCTCCCACCATGCCCCGCGGGCGATGGCATCGGACGGGTTGGCCTGGGTCCAACCCTCGGCCTGCTTGAACTGCGCCGGGGTGCTGATCTCCGGGCGGTGATAGTCCGGGCTCAAGGTACAGGCGCTGAGCATGGCCACGCACAACCCGGCACTGACCAGGCGCGAGCCGCGCCCTTGGGTCAGCAGCCTGAGGGCGCGATGGATTCGGGTGTGGGCAAAGTTCATAGCGGGGTATCCAGGGCAGCGTCGGTGCGCACGCCGCGCCAGCGGTTGAACCGGTGGCGCAGGCGATCGAGGTACAGGTAGACCACAGGCGTGGTGTAGAGGGTGAGGATCTGGCTGAACACCAGGCCGCCGATGATGGTCAGGCCCAGCGGCTGGCGCATCTCGGCGCCCTCGGCGCGGCTGAGCAGCAGCGGCAGCGCGCCGAGGATCGCCGCCAGGGTGGTCATCAGGATCGGCCGTAGGCGCAGCAGGCAGGCACGGCGGATCGACTCCTCCGGCGAAAGGCCTTCATGGCGCTCCAGTTGCAGGGCCAGGTCGATCATCAGGATGGCGTTCTTCTTCACCACGCCGATCAGCAGGAACAGCCCGAGCAGCGAGATCAGGCTGAACTCGCCACCGGTCAGGTATAGCGCCAGCAAGGCGCCGACCCCGGCCGAGGGCAGTGTGGAGAGGATCGTCAGCGGGTGGATGTAGCTCTCGTAGAGGATGCCCAGCACCAGGTACACCAGTACCAGGGCGCCGAGGATCATGAACGGCTGGCCTTCGGCGGTCTTGGTGAAGGCGTCGGCATCGCCACCGAGCTTGGCGATCACCGATTCGGGCAGGCCAAGCTTGGCCACCGCCCGCTCCAGCGCGGCCAGGGCCTGATCGGGGCTGAAGCCTTCGGCGACATCGAACGAGATATCTTCGGATGCGAACTGCCCTTCGTGGCTGACGCGGTCGTTGGCCAGGCTGTTCTCGTAGCGGGCGAAGGTGGACAACGGCACCCGGGCGCCGTCGGCGGTGATCACCTGCACCTGCTCCAGGGTACTTGGGTCCCAGGCGTATTTCGGGTTGATCTCCAGCACCACCTGGTACTGGTTGAGGCTGTCGTAGATGGTCGAGATCTGCCGCTGGCTGTAGGCGTTGTTGAGCACCGCGGTGACCATGTCCATGTCGATGCCCAGGCGCTTGGCCTGGTCACGGTCGACCACCAGGGTCACCTGCTGGGTGCCTGCGCCGTCGTGGGCGTCGATGGCGGTCAGCTCAGGCAGTTTGCGCAGCTCGGCGGTGACCTTGGGGAACCACTCGCGCAGAGCGGCCAGGTCGCCGCTCTGCAGGGTGTAGAGGTACTGCGAGGTGGTCTGGTCGCGACCGCCGCCACCCAGTTGCAGGTCCTGGTCGGCCATCAGGTACAGGCGCCCGCCGGGGATCTTCGGCAGGTCCTTGCGCAGGCGATCGATGACCTTCTGCGCGTTTTCCTTGCGCTCGGCGATCGGCTTCAGGCGCACCAGCACGAAGGCGTTGTTGGTACCGCTGTTGCCGCCAATGAAGCCGGCGACGCTCTCCACCGCCGGGTCCGCGAGCAGGGCGCGACGGTAGATTTCCATCTTCGGTTGCATCACCGTGAACGACAGGCCGTCGTCGCCACGGATGAAGCCTTGCAGCTGGCCGGTGTCCTGTTGCGGCATCAGGGTCTTGGGTACCACCACGTACAGGGCGATGTTGAGCACGATGGTGGCCAGCAGGCTGAGCAGGGTCAGGCGCCTGTGGCGCAGCGCCCAGCCCAGGCTCTTGTCGTAGCCGGCGACCATGCGCTGGTGGATGCGGTCGCTCCAGCGTTGCAGGCAGGTCTGCTGCTGCGGGCCATGGACCTTGAGCCAGCGTGAGCAAAGCATCGGCGTCAGGGTCAGCGATACCACCAGCGAGACGATGATCGCCGCCGCCAGAGTGATCGAGAACTCCTTGAACAACCCGCGCACGATACCGCCCATGAACAGGATGGAAACGAACACCGCCACCAGCGAGACGTTCATCGACAACAGGGTGAAACCAACCTCCTGCGCGCCCTTGTACGCGGCCCGCATCGGACTCTCGCCCTTCTCGATATGCCGGGAGATGTTCTCCAGCACCACGATGGCATCGTCCACCACCAGGCCGGTGGCGAGGATCAGCGCCATCAACGACAGGTTGTTCAGCGAGAACCCGCACAGGTACATCACCGCGAAGGTGCCCACCAGCGACACCGGCACCGCCAGGCTGGGGATCAGCGAGGCGCGGAAATTGCCGAGGAACAGGTACACCACCAGGATCACCAGCACCACCGCGATCAGCAAGGTGTGCTCGGCCTCCTTGAGGGTGGCCTTGATCACCGGCGAGCGATCCATGGCCACGTTGAGCTTGACGCTGGCCGGCAGCAGTGACTGCAACGCCGGCAGCTCGGCCTTGATCTGCTCGACGGTCTGGATGATGTTGGCGTTGGTCTGGCGGTTGACCACCAGCAGCACCGCGCTCTCGTCATTGAAGAAGCCGCTGTTGTAGCGGTTCTCGACGCCATCGCTGACCTTGGCCACGTCCGACAGGCGCAGGATCGAGCCGTTCTGCTGACGGATCACGATGGGCTTGTAGTCCTCGGCCTTTTCCAGCTGGTCGTTGGCGCGCACCTGCCAGTTGCGTTCGCTGTCCTCGACGAAGCCCATCGGCCGGCGCTGGTTGGCGTTGGCCACGGCAGTGCGCACATCGTCCAGGGACAGGCCGTACTGGTTGAGCAACTGCGGCTCGAGCTCGATACGCACCGCCGGCAGCGAACTGCCGCCGATCTGCACTTCCCCTACCCCGCTGACCTGCGAAAGGCTCTGGGACAGGATGGTGTCGGCCAGGTCGTACAGCTTGCCCTTGGACAGCACCTGGGAGGTCAGCGACAGCACCATGATCGGCGCCTGGGACGGGTTGATCTTCTTGTAGGTGGGCATGCTGCGCATGCCGCTGGGCAGCAGATTGCGGGTGGCGTTGATCGCTGCCTGCACCTCGCGTGCCGCGCCATCGATGTCGCGGCCCAACTCGAAGCCGATGATCACCCGGGTCGAGCCCTGGTTGGAACTGCTGGTCAGGGTGGTGACGCCGGCAATGGCGCCGAGCTTGCGCTCCAGCGGCGTGGCCACGGTGGACGCCATGACCTCGGGGCTGGCCCCGGGCAGGCTGGCCTGCACCACGATCACCGGGAAATCCATCTGTGGCAGCGGCGACACCGGCAGCAGGCCGAAACTCACCCCACCCAGCAGCATGATCGCCAGGCTCAGCAGCATGGTGGCCACCGGCCGACGAATGAACGGTCCGGACAGGTTCATGCTTCGGCCTGCCGCGCATCGTCAAGCGGGCGCCAGCGACGTGCCAGGCGGTCGAAGTACAGGTAGATGACCGGCGTGGTGAACAGGGTCAGTACCTGGCTCACCAGCAGGCCGCCGACCATCACCAGGCCCAGCGGCTGGCGCAGCTCGGCGCCGGATCCGGTGGCGAGCATCAGCGGCACCGCGCCGAACAGCGCGGCCAGGGTGGTCATCAGGATCGGTCGGAAACGCAGGAGCGCAGCCTGGTAGATCGCATCACTCGGGCTCATGCCCTGATGGCGCTCGGCCTCGAGGGCGAAGTCGATCATCATGATCGCGTTCTTCTTGACGATGCCGATCAGCAGGATGATGCCGATAATGGCGATCATGCCCAGGTCGTTGCCGCTGAGCAGCAGCGCCAGCAACGCCCCTACCGCCGCCGAGGGCAGCGTGGAGAGGATGGTCACCGGGTGGATGTAGCTCTCGTAGAGCACCCCGAGCACGATGTACATGGTCACCACGGCGGCGAGGATCAGCAGCAAGGTACTCGACAGCGAGGCCTGGAACGCCTCGGCGGCGCCCTGGAAGCGGGTCTGCACGCCGATCGGCATGCCGATGTCCTGCTGCACTTGCTCGATCACCTTGACCGCCTCGCCCAGGGAAGCGCCATGGGCCAGGTTGAACGACATCATCACCGCCGGGAACTGGCCGATGTGCGAGATGGCCAGCTGGGCCTGGCGCTGCTCGATGCGTGCCAGGGCCGACAGGCGCACCTGGCCGCCGTCGGCGGCCTTGACGTGGACCGCCTCCAGGGCCTGCGGGCCGAGGCTGGCCGCGGTCTGCGACTGCAGCACCACGCGGTACTGGCTGGCCTGGGTGTAGATGGTCGAGATCTGCCGCTGGCCGAAGGCGTCGTACAGGGCGTTGGTGATCTGCGCCACGGTGATGCCGAGACGGCTGGCCATGTCGCGGTCGATCACCAGGTACACCTGCAGGCCCTTGTCCTGCAGGTCGCTGGCCACGTCCTGCAGCTCCGGGCGGTCCTTCAGTGCCTGCACCAGCTTGCCGCTCCACTCGGCGAGCATGTCGGCATCCGGCGAACTGAGGCTGAACTGGTACTGGGTGCGGCTGACCCGGTCCTCGATGCTCAGGTCCTGCACCGGCTGCATGAACAGGCGGATGCCGACCAGCTTGTCGAGCTGCGGCTGCAACCGGCTGATCACCTCGGCTGCCGTCACATCGCGCTCACCATGGGGCTTGAGGTTGATCAGCAGGCGGCCGCTGTTGAGGGTGGCGTTGTCACCATCCACACCGATATACGAAGACAGGCTCTGCACCGCCGGGTCCTGCAGGATCACCTCGGTCAGGGCCTGCTGGCGTTGACTCATGGCGGCGAACGAAGTCGACTGCGGTGCCTCGGAAATACCCTGGATCACCCCGGTGTCCTGGGCCGGAAAGAAGCCCTTGGGCACCATCAGGTAGAGCACCACGGTCAACGCCAAGGTGGCCACGGCCACCAGCAAGGTCAATGGCTGGCGCTTGAGCACCCAGGTCAGGGCACTGGCATAGTGCTTGATCAGCCAGTCGATCCAGGCGCCACTGGCACGGTAGAAGCGCCCCTGCTCCTCTTCCCTGGGCTCGCGCTTGAGCAGCCGGGCGCACATCATCGGCGTTAGGGTCAGCGACACCACCAGGGAAATCAGGATGGCCACCGCCAGGGTGATGGCGAACTCGCGGAACAGCCGCCCGACCACGTCGGCCATGAACAGCAGCGGGATCAGTACCGCGATCAGCGAGAAGGTCAGCGAGATCAGGGTGAAACCGATCTGTTTCGCGCCCTTGAGCGCGGCCTGCAGCGGCGTCTCACCCTCTTCTATGTGCCGGGAGATGTTCTCCAGCATGACGATGGCATCGTCCACCACGAAACCGGTGGCGATAGTCAGGGCCATCAGCGTGAGGTTATTGACCGAGAAGCCGGCCAGGTACATCACCCCGAAGGTGCCGATCAGCGACAGCGGCACGGCGATCGACGGGATGATCGTGGCCGAGACCCGGCGCAGGAACAGGAAGGTCACCATCACCACCAGGGCAATGGCGAACAGCAACTCGTGCTGCACGTCGCGCACGGCGGCGCGGATGGTCTGGGTACGGTCGGTGAGGACGCTGACGTCGAGGCCCGCCGGCAGGTTGTCGGTGATCGACGGCAGCAGCTCCTTGATCCGGTCGACCACTTCGATGACGTTGGCGCCGGGCTGGCGCTGGATGTTCAGCAGTACCGCCTCGTTCTGGTTGGCCCAAGCGGCCAGGCGCTCGTTCTCGGCGCCGTCGACGATCTCGGCGACGTCCTTCAGGCGCAGCGGCGCGCCATTGTTGTACTTGAGGATGAGGTTGGCGTACTCGGCCGGCGAACGCAGCTGGTCGTTGGCGTCGAGCATCGACACCCGGGTCGGGCCGTCGAAGTTGCCCTTGGGCTGGTTGACGTTGGAAGCGCCGATCAGGGTGCGCACGTCGTCCAGGTTGAGACCGTTGGCCGCCAGGGCGTCGACGTTGACCTTGATCCGCACCGCCTGGCGCTGGCCGCCGGCGATGCTGACCATGCCGACGCCGCTGATCTGGGCGATTTTCTGCGCTACGCGGGTGTCGACCAGGTCGTTGAGCTTGGGCAGCGGCATGGTCTTGGACGAGATGGCCAAGGTCAGCACCGGCGTGTCGGCCGGGTTGACCTTGTTGTACACCGGTGGCGCCGGCAGGTCGCTGGGCAGCAGGTTGCTGGCGGCGTTGATCGCGGCCTGTACCTGCTGCTCGGCGACATCCATGTTCATGTCGAGGTTGAAGCGCAGGGTCAGCACCGAGGCGCCGCCGGAACTGGTCGAGGCCATCTGCTCGAGGCCCGGCATCTGGCCGAACTGACGTTCCAGTGGCGCGGTGACGGCGCTGGTCATCACCTGGGGGCTGGCGCCGGGATACAGGGTCATGACGCGGATGGTCGGGTAATCGACCTGGGGCAAGGCCGCCACCGGCAGCAGCTTGTAGGCGATCAGGCCGGCCAGGACGATGGCCAGCATGCTCAGCGTGGTGGCGACCGGCCGCAGGATGAACAGGCGCGAGAGGTTCATGCGCCCGCCTTGGAGCCTGGTTCACCGGTCTGCGCCGAACCCTTGGCGCCCTGCCCCTGCAGGTGCTGGCCGGGGGTGGTCGGCACTTGCGAGCTGTCTTCGACCACCTCGACCTTGGAGCCTTCGCGCAAGCGGTCGGTGCCTTCCAGCACCAGGCGGTCACCGGCGGCCAGGCCCTCGAGGATCACGCTGTTCTCGCCATCGCTGGCTCCGACCTTGAGCGGGCGGATGTTGATCGTGCTCTCGGCGTTGACCACATAGGCGAAGGTGCCGTCATTGCCGAACTGGATGGCCGCGGCCGGGGCCAGCACCACCTGCTTCAGGGTGTCGGCCAGCAGGCGCACATTGACGAACTGGTTGGGGAACAGCGCATGGTCAGTGTTCTGGAAGGTGCCCTTGAACTTCAGGGTGCCAGTGGCGGTGTCGATCTGGTTGTCGAGGCTGCCGAGCACGCCAGTGGACTGCAGCTTCTGATCACCACGGTCCCAGGCCTCGACCGGCAGGCTGGCGCCGCTGCGGTAGCGGGCGAGCACGGTGTCGAGCTGGGTTTCCGGCAAGGTGAAGGCGACGCTGATCGGCTCGGTCTGGGTGATGATCACCAGCGCCGTGGTGTCGTTGGCTGCCACCAGGTTGCCCAGGTCAAGCTGGCGCAGGCCCAGGCGACCGCTGATCGGCGCACGGATCTGGGTGAACTCCAGGTTCAGGCGGGCATCGTTGACCTGCGCCTGGTTGGTCTTGACCAGCCCCTGGAATTGCCCGACCTGTGCCTCGGCGGTGTCCAGGGTCTGCTTGGCGATGCTGTCTTCGGCATACAGGCCTTTATAACGGGCCAGGTCCACCTGGGCGTTCTTCAGTTGCGCCTGGTTCTGCGCCAGGGTGCCTTCGGCCTGCTGCAGGGCGATGCGGTAGCTGCGCGGGTCGATCTCGGCGAGCAGGTCGCCGGCCTTGACTTGCTGGCCTTCCTTGAAGTGGATCTTGACCAGTTCGCCGGCCACCCGGCTGCGCACGTTGACCGTGTTGGTCGCGGTCACGGTACCAAGGGCCTTGTAGTACAGCGGGAAGTCACCTACCCGCGCAGGCTCGACGCGCACCGGCACCGCTTCGGTGGAGGCGCCGAAACCCGGCCGCCCGCCCATGCCTTTGCCCGGGCGATGCCCGCCACCCTCTGTATGGGCGGTCGTTGCGGGCCACAGCCACCAGGCCAGCAGGGCCACCAGCAGCAGGATCAGCAGGCCGAACAGCCAGCGACGAGGGGAACGGGAATTGGAGGCTTGCATGGGTCGAACGAACCTTGTTCAGAGAATGACGGCGTGGAGAGCGTGAACGATAAGCACTGGCATCGTTTTAGCAAAGGGGCTTTACCAGTGCTTTACCTTCGGCTGACGTTGGCAAAGGCGTGAACTTTAAATGAAAACGGCCTGGAACAGGGTCCAGGCCGTTACCGGGTGTTACCTGGTTCGCCGGCAAGCCGGCGAACACTTACTTCAAGACAGCCAGCGCCGCCTCGTAGTTCGGCTCGTCGGCGATTTCGCCAACCAGCTCGCTGTGCAGCACCTTGTCGTTTTCGTCCAGCACCACCACGGCGCGGGCGGCCAGGCCGGCCAGCGGGCCATCAGCGATGGCCACGCCGTAGTTTTCCAGGAACTCGCGGCCACGCAGGGTCGACAGGTTCTTCACGTTCTCCAGGCCTTCAGCGCCGCAGAAGCGCGCCTGGGCGAACGGCAGGTCGGCGGAGATGCACAGCACCACGGTGTTCGCCACGTCATTGGCCTGGGCGTTGAACTTGCGCACCGAGGTGGCGCAGGTCGGGGTGTCGACGCTTGGGAAGATGTTCAGCACCTTGCGCTTGCCGGCAAAGTCGGCAAGCGACTTGTTCGACAGATCGCCAGCGACCAGGGAGAAGGCAGGTGCCGCGGCGCCTTGCTTCGGCAGTTCACCGCAGACCTGAACCGGGTTGCCTTTGAGAGTCACTTGAGCCATGGCGGAAATCCTTATGCGGGGGTTTGAAAAGGACCCAGAGTTAAGCATGAAGCAGCGCAAGTGCCTATGGGCAAAGATGAAATTGTCCTACGTTCGGCCAATTCCTGTAGACAAACGCCCGGGTGACTGGCGTCGGCCCGGGCGCTTTTCCTACGTGGCGAGCATTCAGGCCAGCAGGCCGTACACCACAGAGGTCAAGGCCACCAGGCCGACCACCACCACGAACACATTGGACAGCGCACCGCTGTACTTGCGCATCGATGGCACGCGGCGGATGGCGTACATCGGCATCAGGAACAGCAGCACGGCGATGATCGGGCCGCCGAGGGATTCGATCATGCCCAGGATGCTCGGGTTGAGGGTGGCGACGATCCAGCACACCACCAGCATCAGCGCGGCAACGATGCGGTCCAGGGCCTTGGCGCCCGGACGCATGCCGGTCTTGACGATCATGCCCTTGAGGCCTTCGCTGGCACCGATGTAGTGGCCCAGGAACGACTTGGCGATGGCGATGAAGGCGATCAGCGGCGCGGCGAAGGCGATGGCCGGCTGCTCGAAGTGGTTGGCCAGGTACGACAGGATCGACAGGTTCTGCGCCTTGGCTTCAGCCAGTTGGGCGCTGCTCAGGGTCAGCACGCAGCTGAACACGAAGAACAGCACCATCAGCACCATCAGCAGGTGGGCGCGGCGCAGGATCTGGCCGCTGCGCTCGTCGGCGTGCTCTGCGTAGCGGCGCTTCTGGTCAACGGCAAAGGCCGAGATGATCGGCGAGTGGTTGAACGAGAACACCATCACCGGGATGGCCAGCCACACGGTGTGCAGGAAGGCCGAGCCGGACGGCACCTGGGTGGCGGTGTCGAGGATACCGCCGGTCCAGTGCGGCACCAGGTACAGGGCCAGCAACGCCAGGGCGACGATGAACGGATACACCAGCAGGCTCATGACCTTGACCGTGGCCTGTTCGCCGCAGCGCACGATGGCCAGCAGGCCGAGGATCAGCACGAACGACAGGATCGCCCGCGGCGGCGGCGCGATATGCAGCTGATGCTCCATGAAGCTGCTGACGGTGTTGGTCAGCGCCACGCTGTAGATCAGCAGGATCGGGAAGATGGCGAAGAAGTACAGGACGGTGATCAGCGCGCCGGCGGTGATGCCGAAATGCTCCTCGACCACGTCGGTGATATCGCCGCCCTTGCTGCCCGAGAGTACGAAACGGGTCAGCCCGCGGTGGGCGAAGTAGGTCATGGGGAAGGCCAGCAAGGCCAGGACCAGCAGCGGCCAGAAACCGCCAAGGCCGGCGTTGATGGGCAGGAACAGAGTTCCGGCGCCGATGGCCGTGCCGAACAGGCCCAGCATCCAGGTGGTGTCTTGACGCGACCAGCTGCCAAGGGTGGCGGGGGTCGATTCTACAAAGCGTTGTTCAACGCTTGGGGCCTGCTCATTCATTCCGGGTGACGCTCCACTCGCAAGACTGCAACAGGCTGAGAATGGCGAAATAGACGATTCGCCCAACTCAACCGGGGAAGAGGGGCGCGATTGTGCATGCAAAGGTTGCGATTGGGGAAGCCCCGCCCGAGGGACGGTTGCACTTGTCTGTACAAGAAAGCGGGTTTTCGGGTTGCGAAAACTATCGCGGGGCAAGTCGCATCGGCGCACCGATGCGACTTGCCCCGCGATAAAGCCAGTTGGGCCAGCGCCGATGTCAGCCCTTCTGCACGGCGGCAAATGCCTCGGCCACCTGGTGCAAGTTGGCCGGACGCAGCCCGGACATGCACACCCGGCCGCTGTCGATCAGGTACACGCCGAATTCGTCACGCAGACGGCGCACCTGTTCGACGCTGAAGCCGGTATAGCTGAACATGCCGCGCTGGCGCAGGAAGAACTGGAAGTCCTGGCCTGGCAGCAGCTCGCCGAGCAGGTCGACCAGGCCCTGGCGCATGTCGAGGATACGCTTGCGCATCACCTCCACTTCCGCAGCCCATTGCGCGTTGAGCGCGGCGTCACCCAGCACGCCGGCCACCAGCTGGGCGCCGAAAGCGGGCGGGCTGGAGTAGTTACGGCGCACGGTGGCCTTGAGCTGGCCAAGCACGCTGGAAGCGGTGGCGGCATCGTCGCAGACTACCGACAAGCCCCCTACCCGCTCGCCGTACAGCGAGAAGATCTTCGAGAACGAGTTGCTGACCAGGCAAGGCACGCCGGCACGGGCCATTTCGCGGATCGCATAGGCGTCTTCGACCAGGCCTTCGCCGAAGCCCTGGTAGGCGATATCGAGGAACGGGATCAGCTGGCGTGCCTTGACCACCTCGACCACTTGCTGCCACTGGTTCTGGTCCAGGTCGACGCCGGTGGGGTTGTGGCAGCACGGATGCAGCAGGACCACGCTGTTCTGCGGCAAGGCCTGCAGGCTGGCCAGCATACCGGCGAAGTCGACGCCGCGGGTGTCCGGGTCGAAGTACGGGTAGGTGTGCACCTTGAAGCCCGCGCCTTCGAAGATTGCCCGATGGTTATCCCAGGTCGGGTTGCTCACCCATACCTCGGAGCCTGGGAAGTAACGCTTGAGGAAGTCGGCACCGACTTTCAGCGCGCCGGAGCCGCCGACGGTCTGCACGGTGGCCACGCGGCCAGCGGCGACGGCCGGGTGCTCGGCGCCGAACAGCAGCGCCTGGATCGCCTGACGGTAGGCGGCCAGGCCTTCCATCGGCAGGTACAGCGAGGCTTCATGGGGCTGGCCGGCCAGGCGTTTCTCCACCTCGGCCACCGCCGCCAGCTGCGGCACCACGCCGGCTTCGTCGTAGTACAGGCCGATACTCAGGTTGACCTTGGCGGCCCGCGGGTCGGCCTTGAAGGTTTCCATCAACGAGAGGATCGGGTCGCCGGCATAGGCATCGACATGTTTGAACACAGCGTGCAGCTCCTTGGAAATCAGAACAGTTCAGGAAAGGCTCAGCCGAGGATACCCGCAGAGCGCCACGAGGAACATCACCGATGTGCAAGGAAACCCTGCAAGTTTGCAAGACCGAACCCGCAGCCCACGGATTTTGCCATGCGCCGCCGCCCGACGGCTTGGTACCAACCCAGGATCGCACCCTGATCGTTGCAATTGCCACCTGCCTGCCCCAAGCTCTGCCGTACCGCCACCCCGGACCGCGAGATGCCCAGACGTCGCCCTTTCCTGATCGCCCTGTTGCTGTTGTTAGTGCTGCCCGCGTCGATCGGTTACCTGTGGCGTGACCGCCAACCCGCACCGCCCAGCCTGCCGCCCCACAGCTACGCCAAGGCCCTGCGCCAGGCGCACGATGGCCTGCCGGGCGCCGCGCGGGTGCTGTACCAGCAGTTGCAGCGTGACGACCTGCCGCCCATCCGCCGCGCCGCGCTGCATGCCGAGCTACCCAATTACCCCTCGCCACAGGCGTTGAAGCTGGCCAGCCAGGACCTCGAGCACGCCGATCCATTGGTACGCCGCGCCGCCATCACCAGCATCCGCCGGCTGCTGCCGGCCGCCCAGCGCAGCCTGGTGCTGGGCCCATTGCTGGAAGATGACGAGCAAAGCGTGCGCTTCGCCGCGGTGGACGCTCTGCTGGGTCTCGACCCCGACGCCATCGGCCTGTACTTCGGCCCCTTGCAGGATGCCCTGGAGCAGTACGAGCAGACCCTGGAGCAACAGCCCGACGACGCCGCCGCCCAGCTGCACCTGGCCCGGCTATACATGCATGAACAAGCCTACGACGCAGCCTCCAGGGCCCTGGGGCGCAGCCTGGCCGTGACCCCTGAAGGCCTGGACGCGTTGGCCACCCAGGTCCGCCTGCTGGAGCAACAGGGCCAGCACGACGCCTCCCGCGAGGTGCTCGCCAAGGCCCTGGCGCTACGCCCGGATTCCGCGTTCCTGCAATACGAACTGGGCCTGTGGCTGACCCGCCATGAGCAGCAGGAATACGCCCTGCTCGCCCTCTCGCGGGCTGTCGAGCTGGAACCGGAAAACAACGATTATCGCTACACTCTGGCCATCACCCTGCACCAGCTGGAACAGCTCGATGCCGCGCAAAAGCAGTTGGAGACCGTGCTCAACCGCCAGCCAGCCAATCGCCGGGTGCGGGTTCTGTTGATCGAGTACTGGAAGGAAACCGGCCAATTGCAGAATGTCCAGGTCCTGCTCGCCGAGCTGGAACGGCAGAACCCGGACGACCCATTCCTGCAGCAAGGGCTGTGAACCCCAGCCTCAGGCCTGCAGCATGCGCTGTATCTGCACCACCAGCATCTGCAGCGAGAACGGTTTGAACATCAATGCCGTGCCTGGCTCGTCGAGCAGGGCCTGCTCCACCGGATCGGTGGTGAATCCGGTGATGAACAGGATCTTCTGCTCGGGCTCGATCATGCGCAGCGCCTTGGCCACCTGACGGCCGCTGAAGCCCCCCGGCAGGCCGATATCGGTGATCACCAGATCGAACGGCCCTGCATGCCGGAACTGCCCCAGCGCGCTGTTGGCATCGGGCACATCACACACCTCGAAGCCGCAATCGACCAGCGCCTCCTTCATCAGGCCGCGCAGGTTTTCTTCATCATCGACCAGCAACAACCGTTCACCTTGAATCTGTCGCGGCAGGATATCCCGAGCGGGGCTCTCCGGCAACGTCCCCTGGTAGCGCGGAAACATCATCACGACCCGTGTGCCTTGGTCGATCGTCGACTCGATCCACATCTGACCGCCCGACTGCTGCACGAAGCCATGCACCATGGGCAGCCCCAGGCCCACCCCCTGGCCCAGGGGCTTGGTGGTGAAGAACGGTTCAAATACCCGTGCCAGGTCCTCGCGACTCATGCCATGGCCATCGTCCTCGACCTGCAGCGTGACATAGTCCCCCGGCGGCAAGGCTGCCGCGCCTTCGCAGGGCAGCGCCAGCCGTTCGTTGGCGGTGCGGATCGTCAGCTTGCCCTTGCCCAGGCAGGCATCGCGGGAGTTGCTACATAGATGCAAAAGGGCATTGCGCAACGTATCCGGATCGACCTGCAATGGCCAGGGCGCCACATCCAGCTGCAGGTTCAGGCAAACCTCGGTGCCCAGGGTCTGACGCAGCATCGGCTCCGCGTCCTGCAGCAGGTGGTTGATGTTCAGTGGATTGGGCGACAAGGGTTGGCTACGCGCGAAGGCCAGCAGGTTCTGGGTCAGGCCGATGGCTCGCTGGGCGCATTCCCGGGCCATCCGCACATACTCCTCCACGCGTTCCATCCGCCCTTGGGCGAGGCGTCGTTCGAGCAATTCCAGGCTGCTGCCGACGCCGGACAGTACGTTGTTCATTTCGTGCGCCAGCCCGCCCGCCACCTTTACAACGCCCTCCATGCGCTGGCTGTCGCGCACCGCCGCCTCGGCCAGGCGCTGGACCGCATTGCGGTCCTCGGTGATGTCCCTCCCCACCAGCGTCGGCAATGCCTGGTTGGCGCTGCCAGCCCAGCGGAACCAGCGGTAATGTCCGTCGCTATGGCGAACCCGCCCCTCGAAGGGCGGCGCGGCACGCCTCTGTACAAGCGCCATCAGCGCCAACTGCGCTTCGGTACGGTCCGCGGGATGGAACAGCTCGGGCAGGGCCACTTGCAACTGCGTTGCCTCACCCCAGCCCAGAAGCCGATGCCAGGCAGGGTTGGCTGTGCGCACGCGCAGATCGGCCTCGAGCATCAGCATCACATCGGGCGACAACTGCCAGGTATGTTCTGGATCGGCCAGGTACTGCGTCAGGCGCGCTTCGAAGGACTGCGCCAGCTCGCGCCATTCGTGGCTGGCCCCGACACTGGCAGTGGTCTCGATCAGCGCGTGGAGGAACCCGGCAACCACACCCTGGTCGTCGCGGATGGGCGAGAAGCAGCCAATGACCCACGCCGTCGCCGCAATACCCTCTCGATGCACCGGCAATGGGGCATCCTCCATCAGGCTACCCTCCCCCTGCAACACCTTGAAGACGGTTGCCCCCATGCTCTCCCAGGATTGCTCCCAGAGCGCGTCGAAGGCACGCCCCTGATGGTCGACAGCGCCGCCCAGCAGGGCCTGGTAGGCGTCGTTGTGTATGACTGTCAGCCCCGCCCCCCAGACCAACGCACAGGGAAACGGTGACATCAATACCATGTCGACGGCGATGCGCAGGGTGGGCGGCCAGGAGGTCAACGCCCCCAACGGCGTTACGCTCCAGTCGATGCTGGCGATGGGCATGCCCACCTCGGCCAACGAAGATGACGGCGGTGCCAGATGAATGACCTGGATTTCTGCGCCCCGGGTATTCAGGTCAGTGGCCAATATCTTCGTTCCACAGCTCTGGGTTGGCTTCGATGAACTGGCGCATCAACGCCTTGCAGGTGTCATCGTCATGCACCTCAAGGCGCACGCCGCGGCCGCCGAGCAACTGCTCTTCGCCCATGAAGGTGACGTTCTCGCCGATGATCACATGCTTGATGCCATACAGCAGGATTGCGCCACTGCACATGGCGCAGGGCGACAAGGTGGTATAGAGGGTGGCCTGCTGGTAAACCCGGGCCGGCTGTCGGCCGGCATTCTCCAGGGCATCCATCTCGCCATGCAGGATGGCACTGCCCTGCTGCACGCGGCGATTGTGGCCACGGCCGATGATCCTGCCCTCGTGCACCAATACCGAGCCGATCGGAATACCACCTTCCTCGAGCCCCTTGCGGGCCTCGTCGATGGCGGCCTGCATAAATCTGGAAGTGTCCTGGTCCATGGCGTCTCCCGGTAGCGCGTCGACTTTTGCAGCAGCCTAGCACAGCGCCCGTGCCCATGGCGCATTGCGTGGCGGGGGCTATGCTCATATGGCTTTTGATCTTGCTGGCCAAACGTTTTCCCATGGATTCGACGGGCATGCGCACATGAACAAGAAGCTCCTGGTCGTGCTGACCAATACCGCCAAGTATCCCGATATCAAGCGCGCCACAGGATTGTGGCTGGGCGAGGCCGTGCACTTTGTCGACGCAGTGCAGAAAGCGGGTTTTACCGTCGACTATGTCAGCCCGGCGGGCGGCTATGTACCGATCGACCCACACAGCCTGCAGATGGCGCCAGACCTGGACTGGCAATGGTACAACGACAAGGCGTTCATGAACCGCCTTGGCGCCACCTTGAGCCCCGGCCAGGTCAAGGCCGACCAGTACAGCGCGATCTACTACACCGGTGGCCACGGCGTGATGTGGGACTTTCCCGACAACCAGCCATTGCAGGAGCTGGCACGGCGCATCCATGAGCGCGGCGGCGCGGTCGCCGCGGTGTGCCATGGGGTGGTGGGTCTGCTCAATATCAAGCTCAGCGACAACAGCTTGCTGCTCAAAGGGCGCAGGGTCACCGGCTTTTCCAATACCGAGGAAAAACTGGTTGAGCTGGACAAGGTGGTGCCGTTTCTCACCGAGAACGAACTGGGTGCTCGCGGTGGCGAGTACAGCAAGACGGATGACCCGTGGGCGGCCTATGTGGTGGAGGACGGCAGCTTGATCACCGGGCAGAATCCGGCATCAAGCGCCAAGGTAGCCGAAGCGGTGATCCGCTACCTGATCAGTCAACAATAAACGCTCGCCACAACAAAGCGCGGGGCAAGCCCGCTCCCGCCACCTTCCGGCGTGGGAGCGGGCTTGCCTCGCGATGGTGTGCTCGACCGATTACTCGGTGCTCAACACGCCGCGACGCACCTGGTCACGCTCGATCGACTCGAACAGCGCCTTGAAGTTGCCTTCACCGAAGCCGTCGTCACCCTTGCGCTGGATGAACTCGAAGAACACTGGGCCCAGCAGGGTCTCCGAGAAGATCTGCAGCAGCAGGCGCTTGTCGCCGGCCTCGGAGGCTCCGTCCAGCAGGATACCGCGGGCCTGCAGCTGGTCGACCGGCTCGCCATGCCCTGGCAGGCGCTCCTCGAGCATCTCGTAGTAGGTCTGCGGCGGCGCGGTCATGAAGCGCATGCCAAAGCCCTTGAGCGCGTCCCAGGTCTTGAGCAGGTCGTCGGTGAGGAAGGCCACGTGCTGGATGCCCTCGCCATTGAACTGCATCAGGAACTCTTCGATCTGCCCCGCCCCTTTGGACGACTCCTCGTTGAGCGGGATGCGGATCATGCCGTCTGGCGCGGTCATGGCCTTGGAGGTCAGACCGGTGTACTCGCCCTTGATGTCGAAGTAACGGATCTCGCGGAAGTTGAACAGCTTCTCGTAGAAGCCGGCCCAGTAGGCCATGCGCCCGCGATAGACGTTGTGGGTGAGGTGGTCGATGATCTTCAGGCCCGCGCCGACCGGATTGCGGTCCACGCCTTCGATGAACTTGAAGTCGATGTCGTAGATCGAGCTGCCTTCTTCATAACGGTCGATCAGGTACAGCGGCGCGCCACCGATACCCTTGATCGCCGGCAGGCGCAGCTCCATCGGGCCGGTCTCGATTTCCACCGGCTGGGCACCCAATTCCAGGGCGCGAGCATAGGCTTCATGGGCGTTGCGCACGCGGAAGGCCATGCCGCACACCGAAGGACCATGCTCGGCGGCGAAGTAGGAGGCGGCGCTCTTGGGTTCGTTGTTCAGGATCAGGTTGATGCCGCCCTGGCGATACAGGTGGACATTCTTGGAGCGGTGGGTAGCCACCTTGGTGAAACCGAGAATCTGGAATACCGGCTCCAGCACGCCGGGAGTCGGCGAGGCGAGCTCGATGAATTCGAAGCCTTCCAGGCCCATCGGGTTTTCGAAGATATCTGCCATGTTCTTTTCCTCATCTGCAGCGAAAAACGGTTGATTACAGGCTTTCGATGTGGAGATGGCGTGGTGGTGAACACGGGATCCCGCGCACGCTGCGGGCCAGGAAGTCACCAATGATCAGCTTGAACCCATGGTATGTCATATGGACCCATTCTCGGCGGGCTTGATTCCCCGGGAGGCGGAGAACCTTATTGTTGTATTCGTAACCCGATTCTACAGTGCGTAAATTTGTTTGTCGCGCTTTAGTTCGCAGGTTGTTCCGACAAACGGCTATTCTCTGCATCACCTACCGCCTCGCAGAAGGTCCACCCGCGCATGCCCTTGAACACCAAACGCCCTGCCCGCTGGAGCTGGCGCGCGCTGCTGCCCTGGCTGATCGGTGTCTTGCCGCTGCTGTGCGGGCTGGTGGTGATGCGCTGGCAGATCGACCAGGAGC
The DNA here is from genome assembly GCF_057809275.1 of Pseudomonas sp. FG36. Taxonomy (NCBI): domain Bacteria; kingdom Pseudomonadati; phylum Pseudomonadota; class Gammaproteobacteria; order Pseudomonadales; family Pseudomonadaceae; genus Pseudomonas; species Pseudomonas sp. FG36. Next base: position 340,137 of record NZ_JBMDJQ010000001.1, on the reverse strand, counting down.
TGGACGCCGACAGTCGCGTCACGGCTCGCGAAGTAGTGGTCCATATAGAAGCGGTACTCGACAGCCTGTCCAGCACGGCCCACCACCTGCTACCCAAGGCCGGCCAGCCCTGCGAACAGGCGCAATTGGCATTGCGCATAGAAGTCACGCGCAATGCCTTCGTGCGTTCCACCAACCTGTTCGATCGTGACACCCTGTATTGCACCTCGTTGTTTGGTGATTTCGACGAGCCGGTCGACGCCAGCAACTATACCGACGGTCAGTTGTGGCTGATGGACGGCAACTCCGTCACACCAGGCCAACCGCTGCTGGCCTACCGCGCCAGCCAGGGCGACAAGGGGGCGATCGCCACGGTCGATGGCCGCCACCTGCTCACGGCCCTGCGCCTGATCGGTAAGGACGGCCAGTTGCAAGTGCAGGTCGGCAACCACTGGATGGGCGCCGACGGCCGGGTGCGGGCCGGCACGCCGCCAGTTGCGGCCAGCGCGCCGGTGACGTTCTCTTCCACCCACTACCCGTTCAGCGTGCACGGCGGCTTTGGCCCCGACAAGCCCGGCGAGCTGATGCGTTCACGCTATCCTGCACTGTTGAGCCTGCTGCTGGTGCTTGGAGCCGTGGCCGGGGGCGCCTGTCGCTGGCAGATCCGCCGCGCCAGCTCGCCCCGCGCCGAACTGGCCAGGGCATTGGAGGCCGGCGAGTTCCTGCCGTACTTCCAACCGGTGGTGCGCAAGGGTGATTACCAATGGGCCGGCGTCGAAGTACTGATGCGCTGGCAGCACCCCCGCGAAGGCCTGGTGCGCCCCGACCTGTTCATCCCCTACGCCGAGCACAGCGGCCAGATCGTCGCCATGACCCGCGGCCTGATGCTGCGCACGGCCCAGGCCCTGGCGCCGCACGCGGCGTTGCTCGAGGACGGTTTTCACATCGGCATCAACATTACCGCCGACCACTGCCGCGACCTGGGCCTGCTCGATGACTGCCAGACCTTCCTCCAGCACTTCCCGCCCGGGCGGGTGGTACTGACCCTGGAGTTGACCGAGCGCAAGCTGATCGAGCCGACTCCGGTAACCCTTGACCTGTTCGAGAAATTGCACGCCATGGGCGTGATGATCGCCCTGGACGACTTCGGCACCGGCCAATCCAGCCTCAACTACCTGCGCCAGTTCAACGTCGACTACCTCAAGATCGACCAGAGTTTCGTCGCCATGATCGGCGGTGACGCCCTGTCCCAGCACATTCTCGACACCATCATCGAACTGTCGGCCAAGCTGGCCCTGGGCATCGTCGCCGAAGGCGTGGAAACCGAGGTGCAGCGCGACTACCTGGCGCGCCATGGCGTGGACTTCCAGCAGGGTTACCTGTTCGCCCATCCCATGCCCGCCAGCGAGCTGCTGCTGGCCCTGGCCGCCCGCCCGGGCAGCCCGCAGTTGCCGCAAGGCGGTGCCCCTGAGATCATGCGCGGCTGATCCACCCGCTCACTTCCCGTTTTCCGAGGCATTCGTGTCAAAAGGCATTCTTTCGTCGGTCATGGCGTCCTGTCTGTTCGCCGTGATGTACTTCTATACCTCCTTCCTCAAGCCCCTGGACGGCGAGGAGATCTTCGGCTGGCGGACCCTGCTGACCCTGCCCTGCCTGACGCTGTTCATGCTGGCATCCAGGGACTGGAAGCGGGTCGGCGAGCTGCTCGGGCGGGTGCGCCGCACGCCGCTGCTGTTGCTCGGCATGGTCGGCACCTCGTGGTTGATGGGCGTGCAGTTGTGGCTGTTCCTCTGGGCGCCGCTGCACGGGCGCAGCCTGGAGGTATCGATGGGCTACTTCCTGTTGCCGCTGGCCATGGTGCTGACCGGGCGCGTGGTCTATGGCGAGCGCCTGTCGCGCTTGCAGAAGGTCGCGGTGAGCTTTGCCGCGCTGGGGGTTGGCCACGAACTGTACCAGCACGGCAGCTTTGCCTGGGAAACCTTGCTGGTGATGATCGGCTACCCGATCTACTTCGTCCTGCGGCGGCGGTGTCGCACCGACCACCTGGGCGGCCTGTGGTGCGACATGTGCCTGTTACTGCCCTGGGCCCTGTACTTCGTCATCCAGGGCCCGCTGTCGGCAAACGACCTGGCCGAGCATCCAGGCTTGTACGGCCTGATCCCACTGCTCGGGGCGATCAGCGCCTGCGCCCTGATCGCCTACGTGCTGGCCAGCCGCCTGCTGCCGTTCAGCCTGTTCGGCCTGCTCAGCTACGTCGAGCCGGTGCTGCTGGTGGGCGTGGCCTTGTTGCTGGGCGAGACCATCGGCCCCGACCAGTGGCTCACCTACCTGCCGATCTGGGCCGCCGTGCTGGTGCTGGTGCTCGAAGGCTTCAAGCACCTGCTGCGCCAGCGTCGGCGTTCGGTGTAAGGCGTACCTGGCGGACCCGGCGCTCCTCCACCGCCACCACGGTCATGGTCCAGCCATTCCAGGCCAGGTGATCGCCCACCACCGGCAAACGGTCCAGCAGGCTCATGACCAGGCCCGCCAGGGTCTGGTAATCCTCGGTGGCACGGGCGGCAAAGCCGGTGCGCGCCTGGACCTGGGCCAGGTTCAAGGCACCGCTGACGACGAAACCACCCGCCTCCTCGACCACGCCCGGCCCCTCCACCTCGCTTGCGTCCGGCAGCTCGCCGGCAATCGACTCGAGAATGTCGGTCATGGTCAATACACCGGTGAAGTCACCGAACTCGTTGACCACGAAGGCGATGTGCGTCGACTGCCCGCGCATCTGCTCCAGGGCGTTGAGGATGCTGAAGCTCTCCAGCAGATTCAGCGGCGCACGGGCCAGGGCTTCCAGGTCGGGCTGGCTGCCGGACAGCAGTTCCTTGAGCAGCTCCTTCTTGTGCACGAAGCCCAGCGGTTCTTCGATGCGACCGTCACGGATCAGCGGCAGGCGCGAGTACGGCGAGTTGACCAGCGCCTGGGTGATGGTTTCGGCCGGCTGCGACAGGTCGATGGCATCGACCTTGGCCCGTGCCGTCATCACCGTGCGGATCGGCCGCTCGGCCAGGTTCAGCACACCGCTGATCATCACCCGCTCACGGCGGTCGAACACCACCTGTTCTTCGCCACCCTCGACCAGGTCGGCGATTTCCTCGCCCACCTCGTCAGCCTCCACCCGGCGCCCGCCCATCAGGCGCAGCACGGCATGGGCGGTACGCTCACGCAGCGGCCGGTGCTGCTGCACACTGCGCTTGCGGCGGGCACGGGCCAGCTGATTGAACAGCTCGATCAGCAACGAGAAGCCGATGGCCGCGTACAGGTAGCCTTTGGGGATATGGAAGCCCAGGCCTTCGGCGGTGAGGCTGAAGCCGATCATCATCAGGAAGCCCAGGCACAGCATGATCACTGTCGGGTGGGCGTTGACGAAACGGGTCAACGGCTTGCTGGCGACGATCATGATGCCGATGGAGAAGATCACCGCGATCATCATCACCGACAAATGCTCGACCATGCCCACGGCGGTGATCACCGCATCCAGCGAGAACACTGCATCCAGCACGACGATCTGCGCCACAATCGGCCAGAACGCGGCATGGCGGGTCACGCCGCCGCTCTGGGCAACATGGCCCTCGAGGCGTTCGTGCAGTTCCATGGTGGCCTTGAACAACAGGAACACACCACCGAACAGCATGATCAGGTCACGGCCGGAGAAGGTCTTGCCGAACACCTCGATCAGCGGCGCGGTGAGGGTCACCATCCACGAGATGCTGGCCAGCAGGCCAAGGCGCATGATCAGCGCCAGCGACAGGCCGATCACCCGGGCGCGGTCGCGCTGGTGCGGCGGCAGCTTGTCGGCAAGGATGGCGATGAACACCAGGTTGTCGATACCCAGCACCAGCTCGAGGACGATAAGCGTCAACAGGCCCAGCCAGGCCGTGGGGTCGGCTAGCCATTCCATTAGCGGGTACTCACAGGGGATGCGTCACGAGGACGGGGGAAGGAAGGCCGGGACGGCCAGGGACTGGGGGGCTCCGCAAAGGTGCTCATAGGGACCTTGATAACAATTAGGGACGACGATCCTACAATCGAAGCAGAATTTTCTGATAGCGCAAAACTATTACAAAAGCTGTACCGAATTGATCCAGCACCCACTGACGTCTCACGCAAGGTAACTACATGATTCAACGCTTGCGCGCGCAAATACCGAAGGCCACATCGCCGATGTAGATATCCTGCGACTGTCGACGCTCGCTATCCAACCGCGCCTGCAACGTGTCGATCCCCACCTGCCGCGCCGTGGCCACGCCATGGGCGATGATCCGCGGCAGGCAAGCGCGGATGATCTCGCCCAGTGGATAGACGCTGTCGGGCGTCTGCACCAGGCATTCGGCACGCAGGTACTCGACCATCAGCCCCGCCTCGCTGAACACACGGTGCAGGTTGAAGCCGATCTGCAAGTCCGCCCCCTCATGGGCAAGCATGCGCCGCAACCATTGCTGGGCCTTGTGGTGCAACGGGAATGACGCCTGGCTGGCCGGGGCCAGGCTGCCATCGTGCTCCTGGAAGATCATCAGCCCGCCAGGCAGCAGGGGCCGCGCCAATGCGCGCAACGCCTTGACCGGGTCCGTCTGGTACATCAGTACCCGTCGCCCGACGATGGCGTCGAACAACCCCAGGGTCGCGGGCAACGCACACAGTTCGGCAGCCACGAACTCAGGCACCGCCGCCCCTTTGCGGCTGTCACGCTGGCGCGCGATCTCCAGGGCGCCGGCCGCCCGGTCGATACCCACCACCGCGCCGTCGTCGCCTACCAGGCCGGCCAGCAGCCAACTCACCTCGCCACTGCCGCAACCGACATCGAGCACGCGCATGCCGGGGCCGATACCCGCGTCAACCAGCAGGCGCGTGGTGAAATCCGCTTTCGCAAGTGCCATGCCATGCTCCTTCCCAGAGGCGCCAGTGTGCAGAGCAAAGGGGCACACGCACAAGACTGGCCTATGCTACAGCCACACTAGGCTCTGTATGAAAAGCCTTGATACTCGGTGATGCTGCGTTGAAAACAGCCTCGGAATGCTCATTTACAACCCGTAAACTCCGCTTCCTCGGCTGTTTTCGCCTTGCCTGACCTTCGTCTCAAGACTTTTCATACAGACCCTAGACCCCGAGCATTACCATGGTTACCGACCCACTGCTGGACAGCTGGCAGCACAACGCCCAGGCCTGGATCGAAGCCGTACGCTCCGGCGCCATCGAGTCCCGCCGCCAGGTCACCGATCAGGCGATACTCCTGGCCGTGCTCGGCCGCCAGCCCGGTCGGGTGCTGGATCTGGGCTGCGGCGAGGGTTGGCTGCTCCGTGCCCTGGCCGCAAGGGGCATCGATGCGGTCGGGGTGGATGGCGATGCGACCCTGGTCGCCGCCGCACGCGAAGCGGGTTCGGCGCAGGTCCACCTGGCCAGCTACGAACAAGTGATCGCAGGCGTGCCGGGCATCGGCCACGATCATGAGCTGATCTGCGCCAACTTCGCCCTGCTGCAGCAGGACATCATTCCCCTGCTCACTACCATGCGGGATCTGCTGCGGCCCGACGGCACGCTGCTGATCCAGACCCTGCACCCCTGGACGGCAGCCGCCGGCAACTACCAGGATGGCTGGCGCGAGGAGTCATTTGTCGGGTTCACCGGCGACTGGCGCCCGATGCCATGGTACTTCCGCACCCTCGGCAGCTGGCTGAAGGCGCTGGAGCTGGCGGGCTTCAACCTCGTCGAACTGCAGGAGCCACAACATCCGCAGAGCCAGGTGCCGCAATCCCTGCTGCTGGTCGCGCGTAAAACGGCCTGACCCCTGCGGCCTCTCGTCGCAGCCTTTTCCCTCTTGGCAAATCCTGTGCAGGCCTTAAAATCCCGCCTCCTTTTCGCCCGTCGCCCCAACCGGTGGCAAGCCCCCGCAAAGACCGCGTCCGTGCCTCACACATCGCGCATGTGCCACAGGCTCAACCGCCGCGCCCGGCCTTCACCCAACAGGCCCCGCGGTTGACTCTTGCCAAGCTCGCATCCCGCCCAGGCCGCACTGTACGTCGCTGTCCGGCACGTGCAGCCGAAAAGGTGCTTCTGAGCTCTTTTCAACCTTGAGGTAACTATGTCTGTGCGTTTGCTGGCGATGGCGCTGGCACCCCTGCTAGGCCTGTTCATCATTGCCCTGGGCAATGGCGTGCTGTCTTCCCTGACCACCCTGCGCCTGGGCGCCGCCGGCGAATCGGCGACCATGATCGGCGTGGTGTCCTCGGCCTACTTCATCGGCCTGACCCTGGGCGCGATCTTCAACGACCGGCTGATCCTGCGCATCGGCCATATCCGTGCCTACAGCAGCTTCGCCGCCTTGATCGGCGCCACCATCCTGCTGCAGGGCCTGTTCTACGACACCACCTGGTGGTTCGTGCTGCGGCTGGTCAACGGCTGGGCGGCGGTCGGCGTGTTCCTGGTGATCGAGAGCTGGCTGCTGCTGGCCGGTGACGCAAAGATCCGTGGGCGTCTGCTGGCGCTGTACATGATCGCCTTCTACGGTGCCGGGGTGATCGCCCAGGCCGCCCTGGGCGAGGTCACTGGCTGGGGCGAGACCGCGCCGTTCATGGTCGCCGGCATGCTCGCCACGCTGTCGGTGCTGCCGATCGTGATCCTGCCCCGGGTATCGCCACTGCTGGATCAGGTCGAGCCACTCAAGCCCCGGCAACTGCTGGGCGTGGCGCCGACCGGGCTGGTCGGCTGCTTCGGCTCGGGGGTCGCCATCGCCGGGATCTATGCCTTGCTGCCGCTGTACCTGCAACGCATCGGCCTGGACGTCGGCGAGACCGGCGACATGATGGCTTGGGTGATCCTCGGCGCCATGCTGCTGCAGTATCCGGTCGGACGCTGGTCCGACCGCAAGGATCGCCAGGATGTGCTGATCGCCCTGGCCGCCCTGTGTACCGTGCTGTCGGTATTGATCGTGCTGCTGCCAGCCGACTCCGTGCTGCTGCCGGCGCTGCTGTTCCTGCTCGGCGGCGGCGTGTTCGCGCTGTACCCGGTGGCTGTCAGCAGCGCCGCCGACCGCGCTCCGGCCGACGCGCTGGTGCCGATGATCCAGGGGCTGCTGCTGATCAACTCACTGGGTTCGGCCATGGCCCCACTGGCCATTTCGCCGATGATGACCGCCTACGGCGAAGTCGGGCTGTTCTGGGCCTTCGCCGTGATCAACCTGGCCATGGTCGGGTTCTTCCTGTGGCGTCGCGGCAAACGCCCGGCACCGGAGCACCCGGCACCGTTCGCACCGACTGCGACCTTCTCGCCAACCGGCGCGGAACTGCGGGTGACCGAAGACCTGATGCACGCGGCGCAGGAGCATCCGACGCTGGAGGCGATGGATGCCATGCCCGGCCAACAGGCGCCTCGCCCTGACGCACACTGACGGCAGGCGCCAAGGACCGCCCGTCGCTTGACGGGCACCTTGGAACCATCGTGGCAGCCCAACCATGACAGGTCATCCGACAGGAGATTCATCATGGTCAATCCACGTCCCCTCGCCTTGCTGCTGGCCCTGATGCTGGGCAGCACCGCCACCCTCGCCGCCACCGACATGAACGGGAGCGGCACGCACAAAGAGCACACTTCCGAGCAAGGCAAGACCGCTGGTGAAGGCAGCAGCGTAAACAGCCCCGGTGGCAAGGATAACGACAGCAGTGACACCGGTACCGACTCTGACGCCGCCGACGGTGCCGCTGGCGGCTCCAACAGTACCGGGGAAGCCACCGGCAGCGGCGCCGGGGCTTCTGGTGGCAGCGCCGAGGATCAGGACAGCCGGTGAACCGCGAAGCGCACGGCCTTCACCGCCAGTATCGGGGTTCGTCCACCACGCGCTGGTGCTCGGCGAACAACAGCGGCAGCTGCTCTTTGAGAAAGTCCAGCCAGGTACGCACCTTGGCGTCCAGGTAATGCCGTGACGGATAGATCGCATAGATCTCGCGCTGGCGCAGCCGATGCGGCGCCAGCAACCGGCACAGGCGCCCTTCCTGCATGGCCTGGCTCGCCGAGTAGTACGGCAACAAGCCCACCCCCATGCCCAGTTCGGTGGCCTTGAGCATGGCGTCCGCGACGTTGGTGAGGAAGGTGTCCTGGGGGACGATCACGCAATTGTCGGGGTGGCCTTCGAACGACCAGTCCTCCTCGAATAGCGGGTCGACGGTGCGCAGGCAGACGTGCCCGTGCAAGTCATCGGGGCGCTCGGGTACGCCGTGACGGGCAAGGTAATCCGGGGATGCGCACAGGATGCTGTGGATGCTGCCCAGCGGGATGGCGATCAGTTGCGAGTCCGGCAGGCCCTGGCCGATGGTGATCACCACGTCGTGCCCCTCGGCCAGCGGGTCGGGGTTGCGCTGCGACAGGGTCAACTCCATCACCACTTCCGGGCAGGTCGCGTTGTAGCGCGCCACCAGCGGCATCATCAACAGCCCCAGGCCATGGGTGCAGTGAAAGCGCAGGCGGCCACGGGGTGTGAGGTGGGCGCCGCGCGCCTCGTCCACCGCCTCTTCGGTGAGCAGCATGATCTGCCGGGTGCGCTCGAGAAAGCGCTCCCCCGCCTCGCTCATGCGCAGCCGCCGGGTGGTGCGATGCAGCAGGCGGGTCTGCAGTTGGTTCTCGAGCTCGGCGACGATTCGCGACACCTGCGCGGCGGAAATATCCAGGGCCTGGGCCGCCCCGGCGAAGCTGCCGCATTCCACTACCCGGGCGAAGGTTCGCATCGCATGCAGCATGTCCATGGGCAGGCACTCTCATTCATACATGAAAGGCAGGAATCTATCACGGGATAGCCCATTTATTGTGAAACACAAATGAATGGATCATTAGCTATCCGCAATGAATGAGGTACCTGTCATGAAACGTTCGATTGCCCTGCTCGCCCTCAGCGCCACCCTCGCCTCGTTCGGCGCCTTCGCCGACAACAGCTCCAGCACCTACGAATACGGCATGCCGCTGGACATCGCCAAAGTCATTTCGATTACTCCGGCCAGCAACGACGCCGATTGCCAGGTCGGCACCGCGCACATGGTCTACGTCGACCACCAGGGCCAGACCCGCGAAGTCGACTACCGCCAGATGGGCAACTGCTCGCAGCTGTAACCCCGTGGCAAAAATACCAGCCATCTTGCTGAAAGTGCATTTGCCCGCCTGACACGGCGCCGCATGATCTGCCGGGACAACAACAAGAACGTCCCGGACCATGAATACGATCGATACCTCCACGGCGCCGTCCGTGCGCGCCTGCGACGCTACCCACGCCCGCATCACCTGGCGGCTGATGCCACTGCTGCTGGTGTGCTACCTGTTCGCCCACCTGGACCGCATCAACATCGGCTTCGCCAAGATGCAGATGAGCGCCGACCTGGGTTTTTCCGACACCGTCTACGGCCTGGGCGCCGGCCTGTTCTTCATCGCCTATGCGCTGTTCGGCGTGCCCAGCAACCTGGCCTTGGAGCGGGTCGGCCCACGGCGCTGGATCGCCACCCTGATGGTGGTCTGGGGGCTGTTATCGACCGGCATGATGTGGGTACAGGACGCTGCCGGGTTCTATGTCTTGCGCTTCCTGTTGGGGGTGGCCGAGGCCGGTTTCTTCCCCGGCATCCTCGTGGTGCTCAATCGCTGGTATCCGGCCCGGCGCCGTGCCCAGATCACGGCGTTGTTCGCCATCGCCGTACCCTTGGCCGGAGTGGTCGGCGGGCCGTTGTCCGGCGGCATCCTGCAGGCGTTCCACGATCAGGGCGGCATGAGGGGCTGGCAGTGGATGTTCCTGATCGAGGGGCTGCCGGTGGTGCTGCTCGGGCTGGTGGTGCTCAAGGCCCTGCCGGACAACTTCGAGCAGGTGGCTTGGCTCACCGCCGATCAGAAGCGTGCAATGCGCGAGGAAATGGCCCGCGAGGAACGGCACAAGCCGATCGACTCGATGCGCGGGCTGCTGGGCGACGCCCATGTCTGGTTGCTGGTGGCGATCTATTTTGCGGTGATGCTGGCAGTCAACACCTTGGCCTTCTGGATGCCCAGCCTGATCCACGGCGCCGGGATCGGCAGCGATGGCCAGGTCGGCCTGCTCAGCGCCATCCCTTATCTGGCCGGTTGTCTGTTCATGCTCGGCTGCGGACGCTCGTCCGACCGTCACCGCGAACGCCGCTGGCACCTTTGCGGGCCGTTACTGATGGCCGCCGCCGGCATCGCCCTGGCCGGATGGGCACCGGACGACGCTTGGCTGGTGATGAGCGGGCTGGTGGTCGCGGGCATGGGCGCCAGTGCCGCGCTGCCGATGTTCTGGCAGTTGCCGCCGGCCTTCCTGGCGGGCGGCACCCAGGCTGCCGGCATCGCCATGATCAGCTCGTTCGGCAGTATCGCCTCGTTCGCCGCGCCTTATCTGATCGGCTGGATGCGCGACAGCACCGCCAGCCCGGGCCTGGCCTTGCAGGTACTGGCCGTGGCCATCGCACTGGGCGCCGCGCTGGTGCTGAAGGTGCCAGCCAGCGTGGTCAACCCAAGGTGAGGCGCTTCACGCCAGCAACTGGGTAATCCACTGCGCCTGACGGGTGATATCGCGCACCTTTTCCTCGGGCACTGGCTGGCGCGCCCGGGCGAAGTTGGCCAGGGTCTGGTGTTTCTGGCGCAGCATGCGTTGCCACTTGAACAGGAACGCCGGGCTGCGCGCCTGCATCAGCAGCGGGCCGAAGTACAGCTGCTCGGCGCTGTAGCTGACCGACTCGGCACGTTCGGCGACGATGATTTCGTAGTCGAAACGGTTTTCCCGCAACACTTCCTCGCAGACGATCCGATAGCCGTTGTCCATCAGCCACTGGCGCAACGCCTGTTCACCGCCGTTGGGTTGCAGGACCAACCGCTCATGGCCGCCCAGGTGCTGCTTGCCGGCCTCGAGGATGTCGCGGATGGTCTCGCCGCCCATGCCGCAGATACTGACTGCGGTGATGCCATCATTTGGCTCGATGGCTGCCAGGCCACTGGCATGGCGCACGGTGATGCGGTCTTCCAGGCCGTTGTCGCGCACGGTGCGCTGCGCGGCCTGGTACGGCGTCAGCGCCACTTCGCCGGCCACGGCCGCGACAATCGCACCCCGACGCGCCAACGCCACCGGCAGATAGCCATGGTCCGAGCCGATATCGGCCAGTCGCGCACCCGCCGGCACATGGGCTGCCACGCGCTCCAGGCGCATGGACAATGTGTGTTCGTTCAACGCAAGCCTCTTTTCACGACCAGGGTCCGGCGCCTGTGGCCGGGTGGGGCGCGATTCTGCCGGTCCCGGCCAGGTATTTCAAATGCCCGCGACCGACCGCCCTGCCTCGACCTGCCCTGCCCGCTCGCGTAGGCTTGGCGGTTTCCTTCCGTTGCAAGGCGAAACCCCATGGCACACAGCGACATCATCTACACCCCCGACCCGGACGCCGACTCGATCTCCTCGGACGTTGCCGAGTACAACGGCATCCTGGTCAGCACCCAGATCCCCGTGCAGGCCGACGGCAGCCTCGAGCTGGGCGACATCACCACCCAGTGCGAATGCACCCTGCAGGCTTTGAAAGTTGCCCTGGAGCGCGCCGGCAGCTCGATGGACCGGGTACTGCACCTGACCATCTACCTGACCGACATGGCCGACCGCGCCGCGTTCAACGAGGTGTACCAGCGGTTCTTCAGCAAGCCATGGCCGGTGCGCGCGGCGGTGGGCGTGGCTTCGCTGGCGTTCGAGGGGATGCGTGTGGAAGTGACGGCGATGGCGGCCAAGGGCTGACCACGATTAATGGCCACACAGCACCCCGAGGGTGCCGTGTGGCCATTTCACCGCTACAATGCCCGCCTTACCGTGACAGCCCGAACCTATAACGACATGTCCCTTCCAAAGCACCACCTGGAACTGCTCAGCCCTGCCCGTGACGTGAGCATCGCCCGCGAGGCGATCCTGCACGGCGCCGACGCCATCTACATCGGCGGCCCGAGCTTCGGCGCACGCCACAACGCCTGCAACGAGGTCAGCGAAATCGCCGAGCTGGTCGAGTTCGCCCGGCGCTACCATGCCCGCGTGTTCACCACCATCAACACCATCCTCCACGACAACGAGCTGGAGCCTGCGCGCAAGCTGATCCACCAGCTGTACGATGCCGGTGTCGATGCGCTGATCGTGCAGGACCTGGGGGTGATGGAGCTGGATATCCCGCCGATCGAGCTGCATGCCAGCACCCAGACCGATATCCGCACCCTGGAGCGGGCCAAGTTCCTCGACCAGGCCGGCTTCTCCCAGCTGGTGCTGGCCCGCGAGCTCAACCTGCAGCAGATCCGCAGCATCGCCGCCGAGACCGACGCAGCCATCGAGTTCTTCATCCATGGCGCGCTGTGCGTGGCCTTCTCCGGCCAATGCAACATCTCCCACGCCCAGACCGGGCGCAGCGCCAACCGCGGCGACTGCTCCCAGGCCTGCCGCCTGCCGTACACCCTCAAGGACGACCAGGGCCGCGTGGTAGCCTTCGAGAAGCACCTGCTGTCGATGAAGGACAACAACCAGACCGCCAACCTGCGCGACCTGGTCGATGCCGGCGTGCGCTCGTTCAAGATCGAGGGCCGTTACAAGGACATGGGCTATGTGAAGAACATCACCGCCCACTACCGCAAGGAGCTCGACGCCATCCTCGAGGACCGCCCCGAGCTGGCTCGCGCCTCCAGTGGCCGCACCGAACACTTCTTCGTGCCGGATCCGGACAAGACCTTCCACCGCGGCAGCACCGACTACTTCGTCAGCGACCGCAAGATCGATATCGGCGCCTTCGACTCCCCAACCTTCACTGGCCTGCCAGTGGGCGTGGTCGAGAAAGTCGGCAAGCGCGACCTGCTGGTGACCACCGATGTCCCGCTGACCAACGGCGACGGCCTCAACGTGCTGGTCAAGCGTGAAGTCGTGGGTTTCCGCGCCAACATCGCCGAGCTGAAAAGCGAATCCGAAGAAGACGGCCAGAAGCGCTACCGCTACCGCGTCGAGCCAAACGAGATGCCCGAGGGCCTGTACAAGCTACGCCCCAACCATCCGCTTTCGCGCAACCTCGACCACAACTGGCAACAGGCGCTGCAGCGTACGTCGTCCGAGCGCCGGGTGGCTGTCGAATGGCATGCCGTGCTGCGTGAGCAGCGCCTGATGCTGACCCTCAGCAGCGAGGAAGGCGTCAGCGTGCAGGTCGCGTTGGACGGCCCGTTCGGTGCCGCCAACAAGCCGGAACAGGCGCTCGAGCAACTGCACGACCTGCTCGGCCAGTTGGGCACCACGATGTACCACGCCGACGCTATCGAACTCGATGCGCCCCAAGCGTTCTTCATTCCCAACTCGCAGCTCAAGGCCCTGCGTCGCGAGGCCATCGAGGCACTGACCGAAGCGCGGATCAAGGCCCACCCGCGTGGCGGGCGCAAGGCCGAGACCACGCCGCCGCCGGTGTACCCCGAGTCGCACCTGTCATTCCTGGCCAACGTCTACAACCAGAAGGCCCGTGACTTCTACCACCGCCACGGCGTGCAGTTGATCGACGCCGCCTACGAGGCTCATGAAGAACACGGCGAGGTGCCGGTGATGATCACCAAGCACTGCCTGCGTTTCTCCTTCAACCTGTGCCCCAAGCAGGCCAAGGGTGTGACCGGCGTGCGCACCAAGGTTGCGCCGATGCAGCTCATCCAGGGCGATGAAGTGCTCACCCTGAAGTTCGACTGCAAACCCTGCGAGATGCATGTGATCGGCAAGATGAAGAGCCATATCATCGACCTGCCGACCCCAGGCAGCGCGGTGGCCCAGGTGGTCGGACACATCAGCCCGGAAGACCTGCTCAAGACCATCCCGCGCGCGCCGCATTGAGGCATGACCCGTCGTCGCTCCAGCGGACTTCACCGGCGGCGGGTCTAGACTGAACAGGGGGCTGCCACACGTGGAGGTGTGAGATGAGCCAGTTCAAGCGATTGTTGGTCATGCTCGGCCCGCAGATGCGCCATACGCCTGCCCTGCAGCGCGCCGCAGCGCTGGCCGAGTCCAGCGGGGCCCTTCTGGACCTCAACGTCCTCGTCGACGATGTCGACACCTTCGGCCTGATGAGCGACAGCCGCGAGCGCGAACGCCTGCTCGAGGACAACCGCCAATGGCTGGCCGACGAGGCCGAGCAACTGCGCAATGCCGGCCTGGATGTCTCTACCGAACTGCTGCTGACCCGTGATCCGCTGGGCAGCGTGCTGGAGCAGGTCGAACGACTGGGCTGCGACCTGCTGGTCAAGGACGTGCAGCACGAACCCATCCTCAAGCGCCTGCTGGTCACTCCGCTGGACTGGCAACTGCTCAAGGACAGCCCGGTGGCGGTGCACCTGGTCAGCGACATCCGCCTGCCCCTGCCCCGACAGATCGCCGCGGCGGTCGACCTCAACAGCCATGGCGCCGGCGAGCACCTGGACGACGCGGTGATCCGCAGCGCCCACGCCCTGGCCCTGCAGTGCAACGCCGAACTGCACCTGTTGCATGTGTGTGATGCGGCCAGGACCCATATCGCCGACTTTGGCGCCGGTACCGTGACCATGCCCGGCTTCGATACCAGCGTGCGCACGGCCCAGCGCACGGCATTCAACCGCCTGGGCGATCACTACCAGATCGACCTCGAGCGCCGCCACTTCCTCGAAGGGCCGGCAGTCAAGGCGATCACCCAATACATCGCCGTTCACCGGGTCGATGTGATCGTCATGGGCAATCACCGACACGATGCGTTGCAGGCGTTTCTCGGCGGCACCACGGCGCATGTGCTGGAGCATCCGCTGTGTAATGTGCTGGCGATCAAGGCAGTGCGCTGAATGCCATCGAGGGGCAAGCCCACTCCCGCAGCGCGGGAGTGGGCTTGCCCCTCGATCGGTAGCTTGCGTGGACTCAGAACGCCTTGCTGTAGAACAGCGAGTACGACTCGATCCCGTCGTTAGGCTGCTTCAGCCCGGCATTGGAGTAGTGCATGGCGCGAATGCCGATCTTCTGCTCCGCAGGCAGCTTCAGGCCGAAACCTATCCGGTCCTCGAAGTTCACCGACGAGCCCAGGCGCTGGTCGCCCACGTCGGTCTTGGAGAACGCCGCCAGGCCAATACCTGCCTCGATGAACGGGGTGTAGGTAAAGCCACTGAATTCATAGACGAACACCGGGCTGATCGACAGCGAGTGGGCCCCACTGGCCTCGCCACCTTCCCAGTAGGTGTAGGCCGCATCCCAGTATCCGGTCAGATGGCCGGTGCCGCTCTCAAGCCATTTCTTGTCCCAGTCGAAGGACAGGCCGATGCGGTAGGTCATGTCGCCTTGGCCAGTAGCACCCACGGCAGCGGACACTTGCGCGGCCTGGGCCAGGTTGGCGCCGGCGAACGCCAGCACGGCGGCGGCCAACGTTGTGGCGAGACGGGTTTTCATCAATGACTTTCTCCTAATGGTCTTCACGGGCAGGGCCGCGAAATGCGCGTCCCTGCGTCAATGGAGGCTACGCCCCTCGTTCTTCCTGCATTGGCAACCCCAGACTGTGCAAGGGTTACAAGCGGTAATACTTCTTTGATTATTGTCAGAATGCACTGATAGTGGGAAGTGATTTGCCACTATTGGCTAAAGGACATTGGGCGCTCGCCATTGGTTCAGTCATATTCCGCTTCCCTTACCGCCAGTTGAGATCAACCTGCGCCGGCGCCTTGCCGTCCACCGTCACCTGCTGCTGCACCGTCTGGCCCTCGGCATTGCCGACCACGCGGTAGTGCCCGGGGGGCAATTGCACGAAGATCAACGGGCCGACGTCCTGCAACGTCAGTACTGACTGGCCCTGGGCCGACTGGATATCCACCGCGGCGCCACTCTGGAACTTGCCTTCGGCACCGGTCGAGAGGGTGATGTGCAGGTCGTAGCCGGGGGTGCGGCGCAGGGCATCGGCTTCATCCTGGCCGATACCGCCCTGCAGGTAGCGGATGCCGTTCTGTTCCTGGGGCTGCAATTGCACGCCCTGCGGATCGATGGGGGTATTCAGGTCGGTGGCCGCCGCGAGGCTCCAAGGCATGGCCAATGCCAGCAACAGCGCGGCGCAAAGACCGTAATGATGAGTGTGCATGATGCATTCCTCCCTGGGAGGGATGGTCTACACAGTTTGGAGGGTTTTCCGGGGCTCGGGTTCGCCTGTCGACGCACCGTTAGTCCGCGTGGCGCTGCCCTTCAAGCCGAGGGCAGTTCACGACGCTCTTCGAGCAACTTGATGAACATGCTCAAGCTGCGCGACACCGTGCCCCGCCGCCATACCAGCCAGGTCTTCAGGTAGCGGAAGTCCTCGGCCATCGGCCAGGCGCTGACCGTGCTGCACCCCGGCATGTTGTCGAGCATGCTGCGCGGCATCATCGCCAGGCCCGCGCCTGCGCTGACGCAGGCGAGCATGCCGTGGTACGACTCCATCTCGTGGATCTTGCCCGGCACCGCCTGGTCATGGACGAACCAGCTTTCGAAATGGTGGCGGTACGAGCAGTTGGCGCGAAAAGCGTAGATGCTCGAGCCGTTGACGTCACGGGCACGGGTCACGGGCGGGTGGTGAAGTGGCGCGATGACCATCATCTCCTCCTCGAACACCGGCATGCCTTCCAGCGTCGGGTGCAGCACCGGTCCATCGACGAAAGCCGCCACCAGGCGCCCGGACAACACTCCTTCGAGCATGGTCCCCGACGGCCCGGTGGACAGGTCCAGGTCGACCTTCGGGTAGCGCTGGTTGTAAGCCGCCAACAAGGCCGGGATGCGCACCGCGGCGGTGCTTTCCAGCGAACCCAGGGCAAAAGTGCCCTGCGGGTCCTCCCCCGCCACGGTCAGCCGCGCCTCGTGTACCAGGTCGAGGATGCGCCGGGTGTACTCGAGGAAGTTCCAGCCGGCCGGCGACAGGCGCAGGCGGCTCTTCTCACGGATGAACAGCTCGACGCCCAGGTCCTCCTCCAGCTGCTTGATGCGGGTGGTCAGGTTCGACGGCACCCGATGGATCTGCTGGGCGGCGGCGCTGATGCTGCCGTGCTCGGCCACGGCCTTGAACATCTCGAGTTGCACCAGGTCCACAGTCATTCTCCAAACGTGAATGTTTCGCTCATTATTATTCAGTTTTCATTAAAGCGCGCCACCACTAGTCTGCGCTCACCCCATCAGAACAATGAGAGTCCTGCCATGAGCGAGATCAGCAGCCTGACCCACGCCATCTCCGTCGACCCCTACAGCGGCGAACGGATCGGCCATTACGCCTTCGACACCGACGCCGCACTGGACGCGGCGCTGCAACGCGCCAAGGGAGGCTACAGCCAGTGGCGCAAAGTGTCGCTGGGTCAGCGCTGCGAGTACCTGGTCGCGCTCGGGCAGGCCCTGCAGGCCAACGCCGAGGCCTTCGCGCAGATGATCGCCCGCGAGATCGGCAAGCCGATCAGCCAGGCTCGCGGTGAAGTCAGCAAGTGTGTCGGCCTGTGCCAGTGGTACGCCGAACACGGCCCGGCCATGCTGGCGCCGGAGCCGACCCAGATCGAAAAGGCCCGTATCGAATACCGCCCGCTCGGCCCGATCCTCGCCGTGATGCCGTGGAACTTCCCGGTCTGGCAAGTGCTGCGCGGCGCGGTGCCGGCGCTGCTGGCGGGCAACACCTACGTGCTCAAGCACGCGCCCAACGTGATGGGCAGCGCCTACCTGCTGGCCGACCTGTTCAAACGCGCCGGCCTGCCTGAGGGCGTGTTCGAGGTGCTCAATGTCACCCCGGACGGCGTCACCCGCGCCATCAACGACCCGCGCATCGCCGCCATCACCCTGACCGGCAGCGTGCGCGCCGGCATGGCCATCGGTGCGCAAGCCGGCGCCGCGCTGAAGAAGTGCGTGCTGGAGCTGGGCGGCTCCGATCCGTTCATCGTACTGGCCGATGCCGACCTCGATGCCGCGGTGAAGGCCGCCGTGATCGGCCGCTACCAGAACACCGGCCAGGTCTGCGCTGCCGCCAAGCGCCTGATTGTCGAAGAAAGCATTGTCGAGGCGTTCACCCACAAGTTCGTCGAAGCCACCCGTGCGCTGACCGTCGGCAATCCGCTGGACGACGCCACCTACATCGGCCCGATGGCCCGCTACGACCTGCGCGATGAACTCGACGGGCAGGTCCAGGCGACCCTCGCCGAAGGCGCCACCCTGCTGCTGGGGGGTAAGAAGGTCGAAGGCGTGGCCAACTTCTACGAGCCGACCGTGTTCGCCAACGTCACCCCGGACATGACCGCGTTCAAACAGGAGCTGTTCGGCCCGGTGGCGGCGATCATCAGCGCCCGGGACGCCGACCACGCCGTGGCGCTGGCCAACGACAGCGAATTCGGCCTGGCCGCGACCATCTACACCGCCGACTATGCCTTGGCCGAGCGCATGACCGCCGCGCTGGACACCGGCGGCGTGTTCATCAACGGCTACTGCGCATCCGACCCCCGTGTGGCGTTCGGTGGCGTGAAGAAAAGTGGCTTTGGCCGTGAGTTGTCGCACTTCGGCGTGCGCGAGTTCACCAATGCCCAGACGGTGTGGCTGGATCGCAACTGATCTGCCAGCTTGCCCCTGCAACCAGGCAGGGGCAAGCAAGTTGAGGCAACGGGAGCGAACTCTCACCCGCAAAGGGCTCGACTTCCATTAGCTCTTGCAGCGCCGGAGCGTCTCGCTCGGCAGTTCGCGAAACAGCTGCCGGTAGCTTTCGGAAAACCGCCCCAGGTGCCAGAACGACCAGCGCATCGCCACCTCGGCCACGGTTGCGTCACCCACCAGCAGGTCACGCCGCGCGCCGTTCAGGCGACGCAGGCGCAACCAATGCGCCGGTGGCAGGTTGGTGAAGCCTTTGAAGGCTTGCTGCAACTGACGCACCGAAACCCCGGCGACCTTGGCCAGCTGCAGCAGGTTGAGGGTTTCGTCAGGGCAGTCGGCGGCCCACTCGCTGACCCGACGCATGATCGCCCGCTCCTCGTCGCGCCGCCCCAGCGCATCCCCCTGCAGATGCTGCCCGGCGTTGTCGAGGATGAACAGGCAGTCCTCCAGCAACTGCTCGCGCAGCGCCCCGCCTTCCAGCGGGCAATCGGCCTGGCCCAGCTGGGTGAGCGTGGCGCTTAGCCAGTTGCCGAACAAGGCGTTCTGCTGGCAGGTCAACGGCACCATGAACAAGCCGCGCAGGCGTTCCAGGTCGAGGCCGTGGCTGGCCAGGAACGGCTGCTCGAATACCACCGCCACCTCCTGGTAGTTCTCCGGGGTGATCCAGATATTGCGGCTGTCTTCATTGAGCAGGTAGAGGCTGTTTTCGCTGCGGTCGAAGCAGAACGCCAGGGCGCCGCTGGGGGCGCGAAAGAACTGTTCGACCCGGGTATTCAGGCGCTCCTCATACACCTCCACGCCATCGAGGCCCAGCCAGCGCAACTGACCGTTGAAATGCCCGGGGGACATCTGCCGGTATTGCTGCTGCCAGCCGGGGGTGGCGCGGGTCTGTTCGGTCACATCGGTGGTGCGGTAATTCTGGACCTGCAAGGCGGTTGGCGTTGTCACGCGCTGTCCTAGTTGCACTCTTTTGGTGCATTCGTTGCCGAAGAAAGTGGATAGATCGCCCTGGGGGGCAGCGACCAAGATAGTCCTCAGCGTCACCTG
This sequence comes from Pseudomonas sp. FG36, assembly GCF_057809275.1. NCBI lineage: Bacteria > Pseudomonadati > Pseudomonadota > Gammaproteobacteria > Pseudomonadales > Pseudomonadaceae > Pseudomonas > Pseudomonas sp. FG36. The sequence goes on along the minus strand of NZ_JBMDJQ010000001.1, from coordinate 320,471 downwards.
TGGGAAGTGCCCCTCGGCACTGAACGCCTTGCGTCCCACCACAACTACCCAACCAAGAGGTTTGTATGAACGCCCCCTTCGATCAGCTGTCCACCTGGCTGAAAGAACACCGGATCACCGAAGTCGAATGCGTGATCAGCGACCTGACCGGCATCGCCCGCGGCAAGATCGCCCCGACCGCCAAGTTCCTCCATGAGCGCGGCATGCGCCTGCCCGAAAGCGTGCTGCTGCAGACCGTCACTGGCGACTATGTCGATGACGACATCTACTACAGCCTGCTCGACGCCGCCGACATCGACATGGTCTGCCGCCCCGACCCCACGGCGGTGTACCAGATCCCCTGGGCCATCGAACCAACCGCGATCGTCATCCACGACACCTTCGACAAGCAGGGCAACCCCATCGAGCTGTCGCCGCGCAACGTGCTGAAGAAAGTGCTCAAGCTGTATGCCGACAAGGGCTGGCAGCCGATCGTCGCGCCGGAGATGGAGTTCTACCTCACCCAGCGCTGCGAGGACCCTGACCTGCCGCTGCAAGTGCCGCTGGGCCGCTCGGGCCGCGCCGAAAGTGGCCGTCAGTCGTTTTCCATCGATGCCGCCAACGAATTCGACCCGCTGTTCGAGGACGTCTACGACTGGTGCGAAATCCAGGGGCTGGACCTCGACACGCTGATCCATGAAGACGGCCCGGCGCAGATGGAGATCAACTTCCGTCACGGCGACGCCCTGGACCTGGCCGACCAGATCACCGTATTCAAGCGCACGATGCGCGAGGCGGCGCTCAAGCACAACGTCACCGCCACCTTCATGGCCAAGCCGATCACCGACGAGCCGGGCAGCGCCATGCACCTGCACCAGAGCGTGGTCGACATCGCCACCGGCAAGCCGATCTTCGCCAATGACGACGGCAGCATGAGCGAGCTGTTCCTGCACCATATCGGCGGCCTGCAGAAGTACATCCCCAAGCTGCTGCCGATGTTCGCGCCAAACGTCAACTCGTTCCGCCGCTTCCTGCCCGACACCTCGGCGCCGGTGAACGTCGAATGGGGTGAGGAAAACCGTACCGCCGGCCTGCGCGTGCCAACCTCGAGCCCCGAAGCGATGCGCGTGGAGAACCGCCTGCCAGGCGCCGACGCCAACCCCTACCTGGCCATCGCCGCGAGCCTGTTGTGCGGTTACATCGGCATGGTCGAGAAACTCGAGCCCAGCGCCCCGGTACAGGGCCGCGCCTATGAGCGGCGCAACCTGCGCCTGCCGATCACCATCGAGGACGCGTTGCAGCACATGGAAGACTGCGAAAAGGTGCAGCAGTACCTCGGGCAGCAGTTCGTCCAGGGCTACGTCGCGGTCAAGCGCGCCGAGCACGAGAACTTCAAGCGCGTGATCAGCTCGTGGGAGCGCGAGTTCCTGCTGCTCAGCGTGTGATCCGCTTTGGGGGTGCTATGCACCCCTTTCGCTGGCAAGCCAGCTCCCACAACAGCAGCACAACTCCTGTGGGAGCCGGCTTGCCGGCGAAAGGGCTGCACAGCGGCCCCTACACCACCGAACTCCAAGAACAAGACCAAAGAGGTGTCGACATGCGTCATCCGCAAGCTTTGATCCCCGCAACCTTCGCCCTGCTGTTCGGCGCCGCCGTCCAGGCCCAGCCGACGGTGAGCGTATACAACTGGACCGACTATATCGGTGACACCACCCTGGCCGACTTCCAGGCCAGCAGCGGGATCAAGGTGGTCTATGACGTGTTCGACTCCAACGAAACCCTGGAGGGCAAGCTGCTCGCCGGGCGCACCGGCTACGACGTGGTCGTGCCCTCCAACCATTTCCTCGCGCGCCAGGCCCAGGCCGGCGCGTTCCTGCCGCTGGACCGCAGCAAGCTGCCGAACTGGCGGCACCTGGACCCGAAACTGCTCAAGCAGCTGGAGCAGAACGACCCGGGCAACCAGTACGCCGTACCGTACCTCTGGGGCACCAACGGCATTGGCTACAACGTCGACAAGGTCAAGGCGGTGCTGGGCATCGACAGGATCGACTCCTGGGCCGTGCTGTTCGAAGCGGAGAACCTGAAGAAGCTCAAGCAGTGCGGCGTGGCGTTCATGGACTCGCCCGACGAACTCTACCCCGCCATGCTCAACTACCTGGGCATGAACCCGCGCAGCGAGAAGGCCGACGACTACAAAAAAGCCGAGGCTCGCCTGCTGGAACTGCGCCCGTACATTACCTACTTCCATTCTTCCAAGTACGTTTCGGACCTGGCCAATGGCGATGTCTGCATCGCCTTCGGCTACTCCGGCGACGTACTGCAGGCCGCGCACCGCGCCGAAGAGGCCGGCAACGGCGTCAAGGTCGCCTACAGCATTCCCAAGGAAGGCAGCAACCTGTGGTTCGACCTGCTGGCCATCCCCAAGGACGCCAAGAACCCTGAGCAGGCCCTGGCCTTCATCAACTACCTGCTCGACCCCAAGGTGATCGCCAAGGTCAGTGCCACGGTCGGCTATGCCAACGCCAACCCCGACGCCAAGGCCGACATGGACCCGGCGCTGGTCGACAATCCCGAGATCTACCCGCCCCAGGAGGTGCTGGACAAACTGTATGTCTCGACCATGCAGAGCCCGCCGATCCTACGGCAGATGACCCGCTCCTGGAGCAAGATCAAGTCCAACCGCTGAGCCGAGCACACCCATGCCCCACATGACTGAACACACTGCCTCCTACTACGCCGCCTCGGCGCGCCAGGCGGCGACCTACCCCGCGCTCGACCAGGACCTGCAGGCCGATGTCTGCGTGATCGGCGGTGGCCTGACCGGGGTCAACGCAGCCCTGGAGCTGGCCGAACGCGGCCTCTCGGTGATCCTGCTGGAGGCCCGCCGCATCGGTTGGGGCGCCAGCGGGCGCAATGGCGGGCAACTGATCCGCGGCATCGGCCATGACGTCTCGGGCTTTGCCCGGCACGTCGGCCAGGACGGCGTGCGTTACCTCAAGCAGGCCGGGATCGACTCGGTGGCGCTGGTCGCCCGCCGTATCGCGCAATATGGCATCGACTGCGACCTGCGCTGGGGGTTCTGCGAGCTGGCCAACACCCCTGCCCAGTTCGCCGCGTTCGAGGACGAGCAACGCGACCTCGCCGAACTGGGGTACCCGCACGAGACCCGCCTGGTCGGCCCCGAGCGCATGCACGAGATCGTCGCCAGCGATCTGTACGCCGGCGGCCTTGTCGACATGGGCTCGGGCCATCTGCACCCGCTCGACCTGGTCCAGGCCGAAGCCCGCGCCGCCCATGGCCTGGGGGTGCGCATCTTCGAGCAAAGCCCGGTACTGCGCATCGAACATGGCAGTACGGTGACCCTGCACACTGCCCGCGGCAAGGTGCGCGCGCAGAGCCTGGTACTCGGCTGCAACGCCCACCTAGACGAACTGGAGCCACGCTTGACTGGCAAGGTGCTGCCGGCGGGCAGCTACGTGGTGGCGACCGAGCCGCTGCCCGAAGACCTGGCGCGTACACTGATCCCGCAGAACATGGCGCTGTGCGACCAGAAAGTGGGCCTGGACTACTACCGCCTGACCGCCGACAACCGCCTGTTGTTCGGTGGCGCCTGCCACTATTCCGGCCGCGACCCCAAGGACATCGGCGCCTACATGCGGCCCAAGGTGCTCAAGGTGTTCCCGCAACTGGCCGAGGTGCGTCTGGACTACCAGTGGGGCGGCATGATCGGCATCACCGCCAACCGCTTCCCCCAGGTCGGCCGGCTCAGCCAGCACCCCAACGTGTTCTATGCCCAGGGCTACTCCGGGCATGGCCTGAACGTCACCCACTGGACCGCGAAACTGCTCGCCGAGGCCATCGCCACCGAGCAAAGCCATGGCTTCGATGTGTTCCGCGCGGTGCCGCACCTGACCTTCCCCGGTGGCAAGGCACTGCGCTCGCCGCTGCTGGCGCTGGGGATGCTGTGGTATCGCTTGCGCGAGGCACTGGGCTGACGGCCCACCGTCAAAGGATGGCCTGCAGACCCTTGTCGGCAATGATGTTCAGCAGCTTCAAGGCCGGCCCGGCCGGGCGTGTTTCGCCCTGCTCCCATTTGCGCACTGTCGATGCGCTGGTGTGCAGGTGCAGGGCGAACACCGGTTGGCTGAAGTTAAGGGCTTCACGCAGGTGGCGGATGTCCTGGGCAGTGAACGCTCGCACCGGAGCCGGGCAGATCGCCTCGAAGTCCCTAAGTGTAACCTTGCCGACAGCACCGGCCTGTTCCAGGGCCGACAGGTCGGCACGCAATGACTCAATGAGTTTGCTGGTCACAATGGACCTCCATCAATACCCCGCAGCCCAATGCCTTGGCCAGAGCGTGGGGTGATAATTCCAGAAATACCTTGCCGGTGAACTGCAGGGCCTTTTGCTCGGCCGGCGTGACATTGGCCAGGTCGCTTTTGGCGAATCCATGCAGGAACACATATCGATCGCCTATACGAGCCGACAGGAGCGTGCGATAACCACCCCGCTTGCCACTGCAAAGGCCAGCAATGCGCTTCTTGAACAATAAACCGCCAAGACTCGCGTCAACCAACCCACTCTGCATTTCTGCAACTGCCCGGCAGAGCAGGTGGTCCGGCAAGCACTCCCTGGCTTGCCAGCGGGCAAACTCCCTACGTTTGTAGACATCCATGATCGGCACTCTAAACATACCCGTAAAGGGCATACTTTTCCACTTTCAGTGATGAATGGATAGTCAGCCCAATCAGGTTGATTGGTGGGAAACGGCAACTGTCGACAGCCCGAAAGCTGGCCTTCGGCCCACCACCTGCTAGCGTTGTTCTGGCCCCTTCCCTCATGGACCTCGTCATCATGAAGCACCTGCCTCGCACCACCCTGCTGTGCGCTGCTTTGTTGGCCCTGGTTGCCTGCTCCAGCAACCGTGTCGATCCCAAGGACTATTCCGGGTTTCTCAAGGACTACAGCCGCCTGAAGCCGGCCGAAAGCGTCTCCGGCGCGCCGGTGATGCGCTGGATCGACCCGGACGTGAAGGCCAGCCAGTACACCAAGGTGTTCATCGAACCGAGCCAGTTCTACCCCAAGCCGCAGCCGACCAACGTGATCTCGGCGCAGACCCTGCAAGAGATCACCCGCTACTTCAACGAAGCGATGCGCCGCGAACTGGGCAGCGTGCTCACCCTGGTCAAGGAGCCCGGCCCGAATACCATCGTGGTGCGCCCGGCGATCACCGCGGTCTCCACCAGCACAGAAGGCCTCAAACCCTATGAAGTGATCCCCATCGCCCTGGTCGCCGCGGCGGTCAATACCGCCGCCGGTGGCCGCGACCAGGCCGTGGACATTGCCGTGGAGGCGGCCTTCCTCGATGGCGCCAGCCAGAACGTGCTGGCCCAGGTGGTGCGCAAGGGCAGTGGCAAGGACCTGGAGAACGACACCACGCAGCTGACCCTGAACGACGTCAAGCCGGTACTCGATGGCTGGGCCAGCGACATGCGCCGCAGCTTCGTGGCCCTGCAGCAGAAAGCCAAGTAAGTGACCAATTGGTCAATGCGCGACCGCTCGTCGGACATGCTGTAAAAATGCCATCACTGCCTGGCCGGCCTGCTTAACTCAAGCGGGCTGCCAGGCAGGCGGCACCGCGTATCAGGGATGGCTGCACAAGCCGGCTGCCAACAGCCGCTCGCACCGGGCAAGCCTGTTCTCCCCGCCCGGTCTCCCACCTCCTCCGCCGCTTCGCCCGCCTGCGCCAGTCGTGGTTATCGGTATGTCATTCATCGAATGCAATGGAGGCAATCATGTCTGAATCGCTGCTCGCACCGTCGGAAGGTCTTTTCCCGGTGTCCTACCTCATTGGTACCAACGCGCCAGGCGCCCCACGCCTGCAGCTCGACCTGCTGGTCTATACGCCAGACCGCAGCGTCAACGGCCACGCGCTGATCACCCAGACCACCAACCCACCGCTGGAGCTGGCGCTGGATGTCTGGGGCACCTACAGCTACCTCACCGTGCAGCCGCCAAGCGAAGGCAAGATCCTGCTGACGGTACGTGGCAACCATGGCGGCCCACACGCCAACTCGCCGGAACAGTTCGAGCTGCGTGCGCTGCTCGACCAGGACTGGCAGAAAGGCACGGCCAGCTACCGCTACAACAACGGCCAGCGCTGGATCGAGGTGGACAACGTACCCGTCGTGCTGGAGCTCAAGCGCATCCAGACACTGGCGAACGTCGACCTGACGACCGAACTGCACAACGCCACCCTGGAGGCAGTGATCGCCACCGGTGATGTCGCGCAACTCAAGCATCTGGCCAGCGGTGCCGTGGGCAAAGCCCTGGACCAGGCCCTTGCCTCGACCAAAAGCCCGGCCGCCAAGGCCGCCAAGAAAGCCTGAGCAGACAAGGAGAATCAGCATGTCCTTCGGACTTTTTCATACCCGCCTGAACGTCAGCAACGGGCTGCTCGGCGCACCGATCCTGACCCTCGACCTGCTGGTGAATACCGTGCAGAAGAAGGTCACCGGCAGGGCTTCCATCATCCAGACCACGCATCCGGTTCAGGTGTTCCAGGCCAAGGTGTGGGGCGGCTACAGCGAGCTGCCGTTTGCGCCTGCGGGTAGCCCATCGATCGTCCTGCATCTGGATGGCAGCCCAAGCGGCCCGCTCAGCCAGATTGCCCAGACCTTCCACCTGCAGGGTCTGCTCGACCAGGGCTGGAAAGCCGGCACTGCCAGCTACCGCTACTTCATCAACAATCATTGGGTCGACCAGCATGGTCGCGTGCGCAAGGCGCCGGACATCACCCACCAGGATCAACCGCGACCAGCGGAGCGCCTGAAGGCCGCGATCAGGCACCTGGAAAGCGTCTGACCTGAGCGGTCCGCGGGGCAAGTCCTCCCCCACGCTTTCACGTGGGAGCGGGCTTGCCCCGCGATCATCGGTCAGGCCATGAAGCTGTAGGCGATCGCCGACAGCGTGATCAAGCCGATCAGCACCACGAACACATTCGACAGCTTGCCCGAATATTGTCGCAGCGCCGGCACCTTGTGCACGGCGTACATCGGCATCAGGAACAGCAGGCAGGCGATCACCGGCCCACCGAGGCTCTCGATCAGCCCGAGGATGCTCGGGTTCAGGGTCGCCACCGCCCAGCAGGTCACCAGCATGAACAACGCGGTGGCGCGCTCCAGGCGCTTGACCGGCCAGGTCTTGCCGCGCCCGCGCAAACTCTTGACGATCATGCCCTGGAAGCCTTCGCTGGCACCGATGTAGTGGCCGAGGAAAGACTTGGTGATTGCCACCAGCGCGATCAGTGGCGCGACGAAGGCGATCACCGGGGTCTGGAAGTGGTTGGCCAGGTACGACAGGATCGAGATGTTCTGCGCCTTGGCCGCGGCCAGGTCCGCCGGGCTCAGGGCCAGCACGCAGCTAAAGCAGAAGAACATCACCGTCAGCACCATCATCACATGAGCCGTGGCCAGGGTCCGGCCACTCTTGCGGTCGGCATCATTTCCATAGCGGTGCTTCTGGTCGACGGCGAAGGCCGAGATGATCGGCGAATGGTTGAACGAGAACACCATCACCGGAATCGCCAGCCACAAGGTCAGCAACAGCTTCGAAGCGCTGATGCCCTCGTTGGCCTGGGCGAAGAAGGCGCCGTTCCAGTTGGGGATCAGGCTCAGCGCCAGCAGCAGCAAGGAGGCGACGAAGGGATACACCAGCACGCTCATGGCCTTGACGATGATCTGCTGGCCGCAGCGCACCACGATCATCAACCCGCAGATCAGCAGCAATGCCAACAGCGCTCGGGGCGGCGCGCCGATGTGCAGCTGGTGCTCGAAGAAGCTGGTCAGGGTATTGGTCAATGCCACGCTGTAGACCAGCAGGATCGGGAAGATGGCGAAGAAGTACAGCAAGGTGATGAGCTTGCCGGCACCCACGCCGAAGTGCTCCTCCACTACCTCTGTGATGTCCTCGTTGCCACCTTTGCGCCCGGACAGCACGAAGCGCGTCAGGGCGCGGTGGGCGAAGAAGGTCATGGGGAAGGCCAGCAGTGCCAGGATCAGCAGCGGCCAGAAGCCCCCGACCCCGGCGTTGATCGGCAGGAACAGGGTGCCGGCGCCGATCGCCGTGCCATACAGGCCCAGGGCCCAGGTAGTGTCGTGGCGGTTCCAGGTGGTCGAGCCACTGGCCGAAGCCAGGGCAGCCGAATCCGCACGAACGCTCGTGGTGCTTTGTACATCAGTCATGGGTATCGCCTTGTAGTTGTTTTTGTCGCAGGTACAGCGGGTGTTGCAGGTTCAATCAGGTTTGTGCGGCACGTCGTGGGAGCACGCCCGCTCCCACGCAGTCAGAGCTTTTTTTTCAGCACTCGACGAACGCGACGGCCAGGCCGCCGCGGGAGGTTTCCTTGTAGTTGGCGTGCATGTCCGCGCCGGTATCGCGCATGGTGCGGATCACCCGGTCGAGGGAGATGAAGTGCTCGCCGTCGCCACGCAAGGCCATTTGCACAGCGTTGATGGCCTTCACCGCGGCAATCGCATTGCGCTCGATGCACGGGATCTGCACCAGGCCCCCTACCGGGTCGCAGGTCAGCCCGAGGTTGTGCTCCAGAGCAATCTCGGCGGCGTTTTCCAGCTGCGGTGGGGTCGCGCCAAGCACCTCGGCGAGCCCTGCGGCAGCCATCGAGCAGGCCGAGCCCACTTCACCCTGGCAACCGACTTCGGCGCCGGAAATCGAAGCGTTCTTCTTGCACAGGATGCCCACTGCGGCAGCGGCCAGGAGAAACGCCACCACATCGTCGTCACAGGCGCCGGGGTTGAACTTCATGTAGTAGTGCAGCACCGCCGGGATGATTCCCGCCGCACCATTGGTGGGCGCCGTGACCATGCGCCCGCCGGCGGCGTTCTCTTCGTTGACCGCCAGCGCGAACAGGTTGACCCACTCCATGGCGCTGAGGGTCGAGCCGATCACGTTCGGCTTGCCGACCTCCTGCAGGCTGCGGTGCAGGCGCGCCGCCCGGCGCTTGACTTTGAGCCCGCCCGGCAGGATGCCTTCATTGCGCAGGCCGTTGTCGACGCACTCGCCCATCGCCGCCCAGATCTTCAACAGGCCTTCGCGGACTTCATTTTCCGGGCGCCAGGCGCACTCGTTGGCCAGCATCAGCTGGCTGACGCTGAGGTTGTGGGCCTTGCACAAGGCCAGCAGTTCGGCACCGCTGGAAAATTCGTAAGGCAGCTCGACCAGGCCTTCGTCGCTCGAAGGCGCATCGATTTCAGCTTGTTCGACGATGAAGCCGCCGCCCACCGAATAGTAGGTCTGGCTGAACTGGCTGCCCTGCTCGTCGAAGCTTTCCAGGGTCATCGCATTGGGATGGTAGGCCAGGCTCTCGTCCAGCAGGCGCATGTCACGGCTGTACTGGAAGTCGATTGGATGACTGCCGTCGAGCATCAGGCATTGCTCCTGCATCAGCTGGTCGATACGCGGCTCGATGCTGTGCGGGTCGATCCGGTCCGGCCACTGGCCCATCAGCCCCAACAGGCAGGCACGGTCGGTGGCGTGCCCGACCCCGGTGGCCGACAGCGAGCCATAAAGGCGTACTTCGACCCGGCGAACCTGGGCCAGCAAGCCGCGCTCGCGCAGGGCCTGGGCAAAGGTCGCCGCGGCGCGCATGGGGCCGACGGTGTGGGAACTGGACGGGCCGATGCCAATCTTGAAAAGGTCGAAAACACTGATAGCCATGCTAATGCCTGACCGTGACGGCGATCTGCGACACGCCACGGCTCTCCGGAAAATTTGAGCGGTATTGCCAAGTTGCGCGATACTGCCGCGCTCAGGCCAGCTTGACCAACGAAACTTCCTACACAAGCCTTTAGCAGGACTAAACAATGAAAGGCCCACTCAATGGCCAGGTGTTCGTCTGGTTGCACGTGTTCTCCTGTGCGGCGAGACACCTGTCGTTCACCCGCTGCGCCGAAGAGCTGCACATCACTCCCGGAGCGGTCAGCCAGCAGATGCGCCAGCTCGAGGAACGCCTGGGCTTTCGCCTGTTCCTGCGCCGTGCTCGCGGCGTCGAGTTGTCCGCCGAAGGCCAACGCCTGGCGCAGACCGTGGCCGAAGCCTACGGCAGCATCGAGGCCGAGCTGTTGCGCCTGGATGCCGGCGAGATCCGCGGCACCTTGCGCCTGCGTTCGATTCCCTCGTTCCTGGCCAAGTGGCTGACCCCGCGCCTGCCGCGCTTCCAGCAACGCTATCCGGACATCGAGCTGCGCCTGGTGGCCGAGGACAGCAACCAGGCGCTGCACCCGGAAGACTTCGACCTGGCCATCGACCTCAACGATGGCAGCTATCCGGGGATGCTCTCCACGCCGCTGCTCGACGAGCAGATCTTCCCGGTGTGCTCACCTGCCCTGCTGCGTGGTCGCCCGCCCCTGCACGGGCCGGCCGGCCTGACCCACTACCCGCTGCTGCACGACATCACCGCCTGGCGCGGCAGCTCGGAATACGCCGAATGGGAGTTCTACCTCGACGGTATCGGCGCCGGCGGGCTGGATGTGCGCCGTGGGCACACGTTCAACCGCAACCACCTGACCATCGAGGCCGCCATCGCCGGTGTCGGCGTGGCCATCGCCCGGCGTACCCTGCTCAACGACGAACTGGAACGCGGCGCGCTGATCGTGCCGTTCGGGGTACCGATCGCCAACCACAAGCGTTATGTGCTGCTGTATCCACCGGGCGGGCTGAGCCAGCCTGGGGCGCGGGCGGTGCATGACTGGCTGGTGGAAGAGGCGCAGAGCTTTCGCGCCATGCACCCATTGGCACTACCGGCGACTTAGATCAGCCCCCTTTTAATGCTAATGATTAGCATTGAGGATTTACCTTTCTGATTCGGAATCCCTAGTGAATGCCTTCACTTACTTGCGAATCGAAAGGAATCCAGCATGTCGCAACAACGTGTCAGCCCGGCGCAGCAGCCGGCTGTGCCCCACTTCGACCTTAATCGCACCTTCGCCGCCGTGCACATGGCGTTGCTGCTTGGCCTGGGCGGTGTGTCCATGAGCGTGGCTGCGGTGCAGGCCGAGGAAGTGGAAAAGCCACGCCACGGCCAGCCCACCAGCAGCCTGGAGCTGTCCGAAACCATGGTCGAAGGCAGCCGCGACCTCCCCAGTGCATTGCCGCCGGTCTACGCCGGTGGCCAGGTGGCCTCCGGCGGCCGGGTCGGGCTGCTGGGCAACAAGGACTTCATGGAGACGCCGTTCAGCACCATCAGCTACACCGAGAAATACATCGAGGACACCCAGGCCCAGACCATCACCGATGTGATCGCCACCACCGACCCGTCGGTGTTCAGCAACGGCCTCAAGGGCACCTACAGCGAGAACTACTCCATCCGCGGCTTCAACTCCAACATCAGCGACGTGAGCATCGGCGGCCTGTACGGCATGGCGCCCTACTACCGGATCTCGCCGGAGATGTTCGAGCGCATCGAGGTGCTCAAGGGCCCGTCCGCCCTGCTCAACGGCATGCCGCCTGGCGGTTCGGTGGCCGGCAGCATCAACCTGGTGCCCAAGCGCGCGGGCGCCGAACCGCTGACGCGGATCACCGGCACCTACATGTCGGACGCACAGTTCGGTGGGCATCTGGACGTCGGCCGTCGCTTCGGCGAGGAGCAACAGTTCGGCGTGCGCTTCAACAGCGTCTACCGCGACGGCGACACCGCCACCGACCACCAGCGCATGAAGGCCGAGCTCAATGCCCTGGGCCTGGACTGGCGTGGCGAGCGCGCGCGCCTGTCGGCCGACCTGTACGAGAGCGAAGACCGGGTCAGAGGCCAGAACCGCGGTATCGGTCTGGCCGAGGGCGTGCCGGTACCCAGGCCCCCGAAGTCCGAGACCTTGCTCAACCCGGACTGGGGCTTCGTCCAGACCCGCGACAAGGGCGTGATCGTGCGCGGCGAATATGACCTCAACGACAACCTCATGGCCTATGCCGCGGCAGGCACCAGCAAGACCGACTATGCCTACAGTGGCACCATGCTCGCCGAGGTGTTCAACACCGCGGGAGACATGGAGACGCGCATGGGCCAGTTGAAGATCGACCTGAAGAAGACCTCGGGCGAAGCCGGCCTACGCGGCCATTTCGACACCTTCGGCGTGGGTCATCAGTGGTCGCTCAACGCCACGCACTATTCGGATAAGCAACGCGACTATGGTCGGCGTGACATCCCGGGCGCCGAGTGGATCAACAATATCTACCACCCGGTCTGGGGTCCCGAGGCCGCCAGGAGCTACCCCCCCATCTCCCACACCGAATCGCGCCTGAGCAGCTACGGCCTGGCCGACACCCTGTCGTTCCTCGACGAGCGCCTGCAGCTCACCTTGGGCGTGCGTCGCCAGCAGGTGCTGACCGACAGCTTCGACGTCAGCAACGGCGCGCACACCACGCGATACAACGAGAGCGCCACGACCCCAGCGGCGGCAGTGCTGGTCAAGGTCACCGACGAGGTGTCGCTGTACGCCAACTACATCGAGGGCCTGAGCAAGGGCGCCATCGCGCCGTTCAACACGGCCAATCGCGGCGAGGTCTTCGCCCCCTACAAGTCCAAGCAGAAGGAAGTCGGCGTCAAGCTCGACCTCGGCGACTTCGCCCACACCCTGAGCCTGTACCAGATCGAACGCCCCAGCAGCTTCACCGACCCGGTAACCAGAGTGTTCTCCTTCGGCGGCGAACAGCGCAACCGCGGGCTCGAGTGGAGCTTCTTCGGTACACCGATGCCGGATGTGCGTCTGATGGGCGGCGTGGCTCGGCTTGACCCGAAGGTGACCAAGGCTGCAAGCGGTTCGGATGAAGGCAAGACCGCCACCGGCCAGCCGAAACTGCAGGGCAAGCTGGGCGTGGAGTGGGACACCCCACTGCTCGATGGCCTGACCCTCACCGCCAACGCCAACGCCGTGTCGAAACAGTACATCAGCAGCGACAACAGCCAGTCGATTCCCGGCTACACCATCTACGACGTCGGTGCCCGTTACCGGCTGCAGGTGGCCGACCACCCGGTGACCTTGCGTGGCACGGTGGAGAACGTGACCAACAAGGCCTACTGGGGCATGCCGCTGCTCACCAGCCTGGGGCTGGGTGCGCCACGCACCGTGCAGGTGTCCGCCAGCATCGACTTCTGATCCTAGTCCGCCTTGCCTACCGGCATCGGTTGCCCCGCCAGGACACTGGCGGGCGTGACCACCTGCCCCAGGTCGATGTGACGGAAATCCGGCTTGGCCCCCAGGCGCGCATTGAAACGCACGTTGAAGGTGAACGGGTCGTCGGTCGGCATGTCCAGCGACCGCCCGTAGAGCGCGCTGACCGCCTTGTCGTCGTAGCCCATCAGCTTGAGCATTGTGGGGAACAGGTTGTAGTGGCTGGAGGCGTTACGGTTCACCGCCAGGTTGCCTTCCCAATCCAGTGTCCTGAGGCCCTGCCCCTGGATCACTACCAGCGGCACCAGGCCCTCCTCCGGCACCGGGTCGCTGTCGCAATGAGTGTTCAGCCCTGGGTTGCCACGCTCATGCAGGTCCTGGCCATGGTCGGAGGTGTACAACACCACGGCCTGGCTGAGGTCGGCCTCGGCGAACAGGCGGCGGAAGAACTCGCCGACGCTCCATAGCACGGTGTTCTGATAGGCATTGCGGTACAACACCCAGTCCTGCGGCCGGCCATCGAAACCGTCGCGGGTGCCAGTGTCAGCGATATCGACGTAATGGCCGCGAGGCAACGCGGGCTGATACTTCAGGAAGTCGTCCGGATACTTGTCGTGCACCGGGAAGTGGGCGCCGACCTTGTTCACCACGATCAGGTGCGGTTTGCCATCCTTGAGCAGCGCCACCAGCCGCTGCAGCGCCGCCATGTCGCGCTGCACCACGGGGGTGTCGTCGAACTGGATGAACTGGTCGATATCGCGCTTCTCGGTGTCGGTCATCAGGTTCTGCAAATTGCCGCCAGTGCGCTGCCCGTCGATGTAGACCGTCTCCAGGCCCGCGCGCTTGGCGTACTGCCAGATCGACGGCTGGGTCGAGTTGATGCGCAGGTAGTCGGCGCGGGTGCCGCCATAGCGCAGGGTGACATTGGTGTCGGCGCTGCAGTTGGCAATGGATGCGGCGTAGCCGAAATTGACGATCCGCACGCCGGGCTGGGCCTGGGCCAGATGGCTGGTGACCCCGGCCGGGGTGTTCAGGTCCAGGTAGTTGCCCGAGATGCTCTCGTCGATCAGCAGCACGATGTCCCGCGCCATCGCCGGCCCCGACTGGGCAAGGGTCACGGGCTGACGTGGCCCGACATGGTCGTGCAGGGTCTCGTAGGTGAACAGGCTCAGGTAGGCCAGCGGCGTGTACATCACCGGCAGCCCGCGAGCACCCTCGCCGGCACGCACGAACAGGATGGCGACCAGCACCAGTAAAGCCAGTACCGGCGCCAGCGGCGGTAGCAGGCGCGGCAGCTTCGGCGTCGGACCCGGGCGCAGGCCGATGCCCAGCAGCAACAGCAGCGCCCGTGCCGCAGCGAGGGTTATGGCGTAGTGATATTGCTGCAGCGCCTCCTGGACGAAACCGCCGGCGTAGACCATGGAGACGAAGGCGCTATAGGTCAGGTACGAATCGGTGATGCGGTTATAAGCGTCGAGAAAGATCGCGCTGACCGTGAACATCAGGGCCAGCGCCCAGCGCAGCCACCCCGGACGCGTGAACGCCGCCAGCACAAGCGCCGCCGCCAATACCGCAAACACGCCCAGGTAAAGTATCAGCGGCACGCCAATACCCAAGGCTTCTATGCGCTCACGGTAATAGCCATGAAAACTGGCCACATAGACCAGCAGCAGCAAAAGCTTGACCCATCCGCGCATGTTTCGGCCACTCCGGTCATGGAATTCTTCCCAAACCGTAGCAGCTCTGAAACAAACCACAACGCAAAAAAGTCAAATTTCCGACGACATACCGACACCAGAATCTGGCACCTATCGCAAGTTGTTGTTGATTATCCCTATCGTCTACAACCCGCTTATTCCGCTGCATTGAACCGTTCATCGGCTCGTCGAACGGCCAATTGCCACTAGCTATGTTCGCTAACACACGGATTGGCAACGGGTTGGTGGCAGATGGCCCGTTTGCTTGGCGTCTGTAAATGCGACGAAACATGCCATTGCTTTGACGCAATTCCACCGGGCTGAGCTATACCCAATTCACACCACTGTTTCATCTCCCTTACTCATCCATTCGAGGCACCGCGCATGGACGTGAGCGTTTTTGGCACCGGTTATGTCGGACTGGTACAGGCAGCAGCCCTGGCGGACGTAGGTCACCGGGTACTGTGCGTGGATGTCGATACCCACAAGATCAACCAGTTACGTCAGGGCGTGCCGCCGATCAGCGAGCCGGGCCTGTCGGACTTGCTCGAGGACAACATCAAGGAAGGTCGCCTGCTGTTCAGTACCCAGGCCAGCGATGCCGTCAGCCATGCCGAGCTGATCTTCATCGCCGTCGGCACGCCACCCGACGAGGACGGTTCGGCCGACCTGACCCATGTGCTCAACGTCACCCGGCAGATCGCCGCGCTGATGGAAACCGACCACACCTTGATCATCAAGTCCACCGTGCCGGTGGGCACCGCCGACAAGGTCATGGCGCTGGCCCGCGACGAGTTGCAGCGCCTGGGCAAGGGCCAGTTGCACGTACGCGTGGTGTCCAACCCCGAGTTTCTCAAGGAAGGCAGCGCCCTGGCCGACTGCATGCGCCCGGACCGCATCATCGTCGGCACCCTCGACGAAGTCGCCCATGACCAGTTGGCCGAACTGTACGCGCCGTTCTGCCGCAACCACGAAAAACTGATGTTCATGGATAACCGCAGCGCCGAACTGACCAAGTACGCCGCCAACGCCATGCTCGCCACCCGCATCAGCTTCATGAACGAACTGGCCAATCTCAGCGAACACCTGGGCGCCGATATCGAGGCGGTACGCCGCGGCATCGGCTCCGACCCGCGCATCGGCTACCACTTCATCTATCCAGGTTGCGGCTTCGGCGGCTCGTGCTTCCCCAAGGACATCAAGGCCCTGCTGCACACCGCCGCGCACAGTGGCATGCCGCTGCGCTTGCTGCAGAGTGTCAGCGAGGTAAACGACCAACAGCGGCGCATCCTCTTCGCCAAGCTCAAGCAACGCCTTGGCGGCCTGGCGGGCAAATCCATCGCCCTGTGGGGCCTGGCTTTCAAGCCCAACACCGACGACATGCGCGAAGCGCCCAGCCGCTACCTGATGGAAGCGCTGTGGGCCGAGGGCGCCACGGTGCGCGCCTATGACCCCGAAGCCATGGACGAATGTCGGCGCCTGTACGGTTACCGCGACGACCTGCAGCTGTGCGCCACCCGCGACGACACCCTGCAGGACGCCGACGCCCTGGTGATCTGCACCGAGTGGAAGAATTTCCGCGTGGTCGACTTCTCGATGCTGGCCAGCAAGCTGCGCGAGCGGGTGATCATCGATGGCCGCAACCTGTACAACCCCGAGCAGGTGGCTGCCCACGGCCTGCACTACAGTGGCATCGGCCTGCGCCAGGTCAGCCCGCAGGCGGATGCGCCATGAAAGTGCTGGTCACCGGCGCGGCCGGTTTCATCGGTGCCCACACCTGCCGCCAGCTGTTGCTCGAAGGGCATCAGGTGGTGGGGCTGGACAACTTCAACGACTACTACGAGCCGTCGCTCAAGCATGCCCGCGTGCACTGGGTACGCCAGACAGCGGGGGATTTCCCGCTGCACTGCCTGGACCTGGGCGACCGCGACGGCATGGCCCGGCTGTTCGCCAGCGAACGCCCGGAAGTGGTCGTGCACCTGGCCGCCCAGGCCGGGGTGCGCTACTCCCTGCAGAACCCGCAGGCCTACCTGGACAGCAACCTGGCCGGTTTTCTCAACGTGCTCGAAGGCTGCCGCCGGCACCCGGTCCAGCACCTGCTGTACGCCTCGTCCAGCTCGGTGTACGGCGCCAATCAGCAAACGCCGTATCGGGTCGAAGACGCCGTGGACCACCCGCTGTCGCTGTATGCCGCCACCAAGAAGGCCAACGAGGCCATGGCCCACAGCTACAGCCACCTGTACGGCATTCCCTGCAGCGGCCTGCGCTTCTTTACCGTGTACGGTCCGTGGGGCCGCCCGGACATGTCGCCGATGCAGTTCGCCAGGGCGATCAGCGAAGGCCGGCCGATCCAGCTGTTCAACCATGGTCGCCACCAGCGCGACTTCACCTATATCGACGACATCGTCGAAAGCCTGGTACGGCTGATCCCCCTGCCCCCGGTCGCCAACCCGCAGTGGGATGCGTTCGCTGCGGATCCGGCCAGCAGCCACGCGCCGTGGCGGCTGTACAACATCGGCGGGCAGCGTCCGGTGGAGCTGCTCGACTACCTGGCGCTGCTGGAGAAACACCTGCAGCGCAACGCGGTGATCGAACTGCTGCCGCTGCAACCAGGCGATGTCCTGGCCACCTGCGCCGATGCCAGCGCCCTGGCCAGGGTCACCGGATTCACCCCACAGATAGGCCTCGATGAGGGGCTCAGGCGCTTCGTCGCCTGGTTCAAGAGCTACTACTCGCCCGCCGCCAGCGAAGCGGCGCCCAAGGGTGAGCAGCCAGATCAACGGAGGGCGGTATGACAGGACAACCCAAGAGCGCGCAACTGCAGGCGCTGTACCAGGACAAACGCATGGACCCAGCGCACCGGCAGCGCATCGATGCCGCCATCCACATGCAGGGCCGCGGCTGGATCACCGGCCGTGTCGGTGGTCGCCCCTGGACCCTTTCGCGCACCAACCGCGTGCTGTCGTGCCTGGCCGCGCTGACCCTGCTGCTGCTGCTGTCGCCGCTGTTCCTGGTGCTGGCGCTGCTGATCAAGCAGTCCAGTCCGGGCCCGGTGTTCTTCGTGCAGAAACGCACCGGCTACCGCGGCCGCGCCTTCGGCATGTTCAAGTTCCGCACCATGGTGGCCAACGCCGAGGCGTTGAAGGATTCGGTGCGTCACCTGAACAAGCATGGCGTTGACGCCATCGACTTCAAGATCGACAAGGACCCGCGCATCACCTCGGTCGGCGGCTGGTTGCGCAGGAGCAGCCTGGACGAGCTGCCCAACCTGATCAACGTGGTCACCGGCGACATGCGCCTGGTCGGCCCCCGCCCCACTTCGTTCAACGCCTACCGCTACCACGACAACCACCTGGCGCGGCTGTCGATCTACCCGGGCATGACCGGCCTGTGGCAGATCTCCGGGCGCAGCAACATCGACTTCGACCAACGTGTGGAGCTGGACCTGAGTTACATCAACGAACAGAGCCTGATGCTGGACCTGAAGATCCTGCTCAAGACCCCGTTCAAAGTCTTCACTGGCCACGGAGCAAGCTGAGATGGACGGTTCATCCTCGAGAAGCCTGACGATCGCTACCCCAAGCGAGACCAACCTGACCGCCACCGTGCTCGACCTCGACCAGCGCACCCTGCTGCTGACCGCGGCCAACACCGGCAGTGGCACCAGCACCAGCGCCCTGGCCTTCGCCAGCCAGCTGGCCCTCATGAGTGCCGGCAACGTGCTGCTGATCGATGCCAGCCTGGCACCTGGCGGCCTTAGCCAGCAACTGGGCCTGACCAAACTGCGCGGCTACAGCGACCTGCTGTTCAACCAGGACACTCCGCCGCTGGCCCAGGACTGCATCGTGCGCCTGTCCGACCAACCGTTCGACGTGCTGCCGGTGGGCACCTGGAAACGCGGCCGCGACCGTCTCGACCCCGAGCAGTTGCGCGTGCTGCTGCACCAGTTGAGCAATCAGTACCGCTTCGTGGTGATCGACGGCGAGGCCATCTACGCCAGCGCCGACAGCCTGGTGATCGGCACCCTGGTCGACGGCGTGATCCTGGTGGTGTGCGCCGAGGAGACCCGCTGGGAGGTGGCCCAGGCCGCCAGCCAGCGCCTGACCCAGGCCGGCGCACGCCTGATCGGCAGCGTGTTCAACAAGCGCAAGTACTACATGCCCAAGTGGCTGTACGAAAATCTCTGAGAGGCCGCACAGGATGAACGCCATGAGATATCCCTCGATTGCCCTGTGCGTACTGGCCCTGGCCGGCTGCGCCAGCCAGGAAAACCGCGAGATGCCGGTGCAGATCCTCACCGCGCCTCCCGCCGAAAGCCAGGCCACCGAAGTCGCCCGCCGCGAGCAGGTACTGCGCCCGCAGGACGTGCTGGAAGTGATCTTCCACGTCAGCAACCGTTCGGCCGGGGCCTACCGCATCCAGTCCGGCGACACCCTGGACCTGAACTTCATGGCCGCCAGCGGCCTGAACGGCAACCAGCTGGTGCAGCCCGACGGCACCATCACCCTGCCCAGTACCAACGCCGCGGTGCGCGTCGAGGGCATGACCCCGGGCGAAGCCGAAAGCGCCATCCGCCAGGCCTACCAGGACAAGCGGGTGTTCAAGCCCAACCGTGACCAGGTCACCGTGCGGGTGATGAGCCCGATGACCGACGAGGTCAACCTGAAGAACGCCCTCAGCCACCCCGGCACCGGCATGAGCCGCGACATCACCGTGGGCAACGACGGCCGCGCCACCTTCCCGGAAATCGGCTCGGTGCCGCTGCAAGGCATGACCGTCAACCAGCTGCGCGACTACCTCAACGAGCGCTACGCCACGTTGCCAGGGCGCATGAGCGTGGACGTGCTGCTCAAGTCCACCGCCGCCAACGAGATCTACGTGCTCGGCGAAGTCGGCCAGCCCGGCGCCTTCCAGATCCGTCGCCCCGTCTCCGTGCTCGAGGCGCTGACCCTGGCCCGCGGCCCGACCCTCAAGGCGAAGCTCGGTTCGGTGGTGATCATGCGTCGCGAGGGCAACACCGTGCATGCGGTCAACTACGACGTCGACCAGGCGCTCTCCGGCGGCAGCCAGAAGCTCGCCTACCTGCAGCCCGAAGACATGCTCTACGTGCCCAAGACCAAGCTGGCCAGCGCCGCCGAGCTGTCCCGGCAACTGGCCGACGTGGTGCTGTTCCAAGGCTTCGGCTTCAGCTTCAGCTACCGCGTCGACAATAAAGAAAGCGACGACTGACCGGGGGACGGACCATGACCACGCAACCGAAAGAAAACTACGTACATGAGTTCTTCCGCATCTTCTTCGCCAACCGCCAGTTGGTGAAACGGGTGTTCCTGGTGTTCGCGGTGATCGCCGTGCTGTTGCCGCTGGTGCTCAAGCAGAGCTATGACATCACCGCCGAAGTCATCGTGCAGTCCAAGAAACTCTCGCAGAGCGACACCACCTCGGCGCTCAGCCAGCAGGCCGACCAGTTCATCCCGCCGTCGCTGGCCGACATGGAGACCGAGAGCAACATCCTGCGCTCGCCAACCCTGATCCGCCAGACCATCGGCGAGCTGCGCAAGGAAGGCCACTATCCGGACGAGCCCGGCCTGCTGCGGCGCACCGTGCTGGACCCGCTGCGTCACGCAGTGATCGAGCCCTTGCACCGGCTGTTCGGCAACAGCGTGGCGGACGATCGCGACACCCAGCTCGATACCCTCACCGACCAGGCGGTCAAGGACCTCAAGGTCGAGACCCTGCCCGGCTCCAACGTGATCTCCATCACCTACAGCGCCAATGACGCGAAGCTGGGCACGCTGTTCGTCAGCCGTCTGCTGGAGAACTTCCTGGCCAACCGCCAGGACCTGCAGTCCAACGAACTGCCCGAGGCCTTCTACGAGCAGAAGAAGCTGCACTACCAGGCTCGCCTGGGTGACCTGGAAAGCCAGCGCCTGGGCCTGCTGACCGCCATCGGCTCGTCGGATCCCAAGGAGGAGATCACCTTCCGTCTCAACGCCATCAACACCGAAGAACAGGCGCTCAACCTGCAACGTGACCGCCAGCTGCAGAACCAGAAGTGGCTGGATTACCTGCAAAGCAGCCTGGCCGCGGCCAACAAGGCGAAGATGGCCGACTACGCCTTCCCCTACACCTTCACCACCACGGTCGACAACGTCGCCTTCGAGGACCGCGAGATCAAGCAGCTCGGTGAGCAGCTGACCACCCAGCTGGCCCGCTACAACGGTGACGCCACGGTGTTCCAGCCAGGCTCCGACCAGATGGTGATGGCCCGCCAGCAGATCGCCCAGTTGCGCGCGCAGTTCCTCAAGATCGTCGAGAACCGCATCCGTGAACGCCAGCAGGACCTGGCCGTGACCCAGCAGGTGATCGAGCAGAAGACCCAGCGCATCGCCGACTACAGCAAGCGCATCCTCCAGTTGCGCGAGACCCAGAGCAAGACTCGCCAGCTGGACACCGAGATCGATGCCCTGCACAAGGCCTTCTCCACCTACGCCCAGCGCTACGAGGAAAGCCGTGGCCAGGGCCTGCTCGATGGCAGCCAGTCCAACGCGCGCATCCTCAGCGCCCCCTACGAACCCACTGCGGCAAGCTTCCCGAAACCCGGCCTGATCATTCCGTTCGGCCTGGTCACCGGCCTGCTGCTGGCGATTGCCGTGGTCTACGTCAGGGAGTTCTTCGACCACCGCTTCAAGCATCCGGCGCAGATCAGCCACGAGCTGGGCCTGCCCGTGCTGCTGGTGATCAACGACCAGACCCCGGCGTTGCCCAACCCGCACAAGAGCTGGTCGCTGCCACGCCTGTGGCACTGGGTGCGCAATTGAACGCCGCGCTGCACGCCGGCCGGCCGATCCTGCACCTGCTGAGCAGCGGCGGGTTCTACGGCGCCGAGCGCATGCTCCTGGACCATTGCCAGGCGACCCCTGGGCGGCATCGGGTGCTGTTTCTCGATGCCCCGGCCGAACTGGTGGCGCGCTTTCGTGAGGCGGGTGTCGAGTGCGACACCTGCCGGGGCCTGGGGGCGGTGCTCAAGGCGCTTGGCGCGCAGCGCGGCGAACGTCCGCTGGTCAACAGTCATAACTTCAAGGGGCAGCTGTTCGGCTGGATCGGTGCCAGCCTGTTGCGCCTGCCGATGGTCAGCACCCAGCATGGATTTACCCCGCGCAGCCGCAAGCAGCGTTTCTACACCTGGCTGAGCCTGCAGCTGTGCCGCACGCCGACGGTGGACACGGTGGTGTGCGTGGCCGAGAGCATTGCCCGTATCCACCGCGAAGCCGGGGTGCCAGCGGCCAAGCTGCAGGTGATTCCCAACGGACTGCCCGAGATCTGTGAAGCACAGCCAAAGGATGGCATGGGAGCGGCACAGCCAGGCGGCGCCCCCTGGCTCGCCGCCTACGTCGGCCGGCTCTCCAGCGAAAAAGGCCCCGACCTGTTCCTCGACACGCTGATCCCGGTGTGTCAGCGCCAACCGCGGGTCCACGCCGTGATGCTTGGCGAAGGCCCTGAGCGCGAAGCCCTGCAACAGCGCATCGACGCTGCCGGTCTGGGCGAGCGCATCACCCTGCCGGGCTTCCAGCGCGACATGCGCGGCTGGATGAAACGCCTGGATGCGCTGGTTATCAGCTCGCGCACCGAAGGCACGCCGATGATCCTGCTCGAAGCCATGCAGGATGGTGTGCCAGTGGTGGCCTTCGGTGTCGGCGGCATCCCCGACGTGATCGAGCACGGCCACAACGGCCTGCTCGCCCGTCCCTTGGCCACGACCGAGCTGGGTGAACATCTCGAAGCGCTGCTGCAAGACCCCGAGCAGGCCGACGAACTGGTTGCCCGGGCTCGCCAGACTCAACGTCAACGCTACCACCTGCCGACCCTGGCACAACGCTGGGCCCAGGTGTACCGGGGCACGGCCGAGGAGGTTGTCGCATGATCATTCCCCTGTCGCTGGTGGCCCTGGTGGCCTTGCTGAGCCTGGGTCTGCTGGCCAGCCCTTACCCGTTCCTGGCGCCCGGCGGCGTGATCGGCCTGGCCGGCGTGCTGGTGCTGTACCGCAAGCCGGCCTGGGGCCTGCTGGCGATCGCCACCCTGGTACCGCTGGAGGGGCTGCTCAAGGACGGCCTGGTGTCCGGCGCCAAGCTGGTGGGCATCGGCCTGGTGCTGATCCTCAGCCTGCAACTGGCAGTGCGCCAACTCCCCGGCGAGCGCCTGCGCAGCAATCAATGGCGCCTGCTGCTGCCGTTCATGGCCCTGTACCTGCTGAGCCTGTGGGCCAGCGACGACCTGGCCCTGTCGGGCGGGCACCTGCGTGAGCTGCTGGTGGGCCTGGTGGTATTCGTCATTACCTTGCTGGTCGGTCGCGACCTCAACCTACCGCTGCTGGCGCGGCTGATCACCGTCAGCGTGTGCGTTACCTGCCTGTTCGCGATCTTCTCCACCAAGTACCAGGAGCAGGGCCGCGCCTCGGCCATGCTCGACCCCAATGCCTTCGCCCTGCTGATCACTATCGCCATGCCCCTGGGACTGTGGCTGGCGATCAAGGCGCGGCAGATCCCGGTCAAGCTGTTCTGGGCCGGTTGCTGCCTGTTGCTGCTGGTGGGCATGACCAAGACCGAGTCGCGCTCGGGGCTGGTGGTGCTGCTGATCAGCCTGGGCATCGTGCTGCACAACTATCGCGAACAGCTGACGCGCATCCGCCCGCGCCACCTGGGCTTCGCCATGCTCGGCCTGGCCATCGTCCTGCCCCTGGGCATCGCCTTGATGCCCGCCGGCTACGCCGATCGCATCCAGTCGCTGATGCTGCTCAAGTCCGGGGTCAACGCGCACCAGGACGAGTCGCTGGGACGGCGCGCCTCCTACCTGGTGGTGGGCAAGGAAATGATCAGCCACAGCCCGCTGCTCGGCACCGGGCCCGGCACCTTCCCGCTGCATTACGCCGACACCGGCTTCTCCAAGGCCTTCGCCCCGGTCAACAGCAAGACCACCGACCTCTACCGCCGCGCCCACAACACCTACCTGGAGCTGTTCAGCGAAGTCGGCCTGCCGGCGGGGCTGCTGTTCGTCGGCATGATCGTGCTGGCCATGCGCAATTTCTGGCGGGCGCGCGCCGCCTTCCGCGCGGCCGGCGACCCGGACCGCGCCGACCTGATGACCCACCTGACCATGAGCATGCTCGCCATTGGCCTGTTCCTGATGTTCCTCAGCGCCCCGAGCCACAAGTACCTGTGGCTGATGCTGGCGCTATCCAGCGTGCTGCTCGGCCAGGCACGTGAGCAGCAGACCGTGGAGGTGGCCCGATGAGCCGGGTGAGTATCGTCATCCCGATGTTCAACGAAGCCCGCCATATCGGCCGCACCCTCGACGCCGCGCGGCGCTCGGCCAGCGCGGCGGGGCTGGCCTGCGAGCTGATCGTGGTGGACAACGGCTCCAGCGACGACGGCCCGGCGATCGCCCGCGCCCACGGCGCCCAGGTGCTGAACGTGCCGGGCGTGGCCATCGGCGCCCTGCGCAATGCCGGCGTGAACGCCAGCCAAGGCGACTGGCTGGCCTTCCTCGATGCCGACATCGAAGTCCCGGAACACTGGCTGGACCTGCTGCTGGACCTGCAGCGCCGTGGCGAAGGCGATGTCTTCGCGCTGGACTGCGACACCCCGCGCCACGCGCCGTGGTTCGCCCAGGCCTGGCAACGGCGCACCTTGCGCACCGGCCAGACGGTGCAGGACTGCACCTGGCTGCCCACCCCCAACCTGTTGATGCGGCGCAGCTGGTTCGAGCAGGTCGGCGGCTTCGACGAGCGCCTGCGCACCGGCGAGGACAAGGACTTCACCCTGCGCCTGCATGAAGCCGGCGCGCGCCTTCGCGTGCTGCGCGAACCGGCGGTGCTGCACTGGGGCTATGAAGCCAACTGGCGCGAATGGCTGGGCAAGGAGATGTGGCGCCAGGGCAGCCACCTGCAATTGCTGCGCAGCCATGGCGTGAGCCTGCGCCTGCTGCGGTTCCCGATGCTCTCGGTGGGCGCCTGGGTGCTGGACGCCATGGCCCTGTCGGCGCTGCTCGACGGTTTCCCGCATGTCGCCCTGTTCTTCCTGCTGGTCAGCGCCCTGCCCGCGCTGCTCCTGAGCCTGCGCCAGAGCCGCAGGCACCGCGACCCGCTGCTCACGCTGCAGCTCTGGGGCCTGCACTGGCTGCGCCTGCACCTGGCCGGCGCGGCGTTCATCCTCAGCCTGTTCAACCGCACCGCAAGGAGGCCCGCCCGTGGCTGAGTTCATTTTCTGGCTATGCCTGCTGCTGCCGCTGTATGCCTGGGTCGGCTATCCCCTGCTGCTGACCCTGGCCGCACCGTTCTTTGCCCGTCGCACGCATTCGCCATTGCCGCCGCAGCGGGTGAGCGTGGTGATCGCCGCACACAACGAAGAGCGGCATATCGAGGCCAAGCTTGCCAGCGTGCTCGGCCAGGACTACGCAGCCGCCGAGCTGCAGGTGGTGGTGGCCAGCGATGGCTCCAGCGACCGCACCGTAGCCTTGGCCCGCAGCCTGGGCGACCCACGGGTGCAGGTGCTGGACCTGCCACGCCTGGGCAAGGCCGGTGCGTTGAACAGTGCCGTGCAAGTGTGCACGGGCGACCTGCTGGTGTTCACCGACGCCGACAACCAGTGGTCGACCGACACCCTCGGCCTGCTGCTGGCGCCTTTCGCCGACGCCGATGTCGGCGGCAGCGCCGGGCATATGATCATCCCCGATCCGGGCAAGGGCCTGAGCATCGGCGACAGCCTGTACCGCCACTATGAAGCCTGGGTGCGCAAGGTGGAGAACCGCACCGGCTGCATGGTCTCGGCCGACGGCGCCCTGCTGGCCCTGCGCCGAGCGCTGTACCAGCCGATCCCGAAACAGGTCAACGACGACTTCTTCATCAGCACCTGCGCACCGGCCGCCGGCCTGCGCATCGTCTATGTGCCCGAGGCGGTGGTGCTCGACCAGGGCGTGGACGAGGCCGACAAGCAGTTCCGCCGCCGCCAGCGCGTCACCGTCGGCGGTCTGCTGAGCCTGGCCGCCCGCCGCGAGCTGCTCAACCCGGCGCGCCACGGCCTGTACGCCATCGCCCTGATCAGCCACAAGCTGATCCGCCGCCTGGCCCCGGTACTGCTCCTGCCGCTGCTGCTGGCCAACCTGTGGCTGGCCGCCGAGCCCGGTTTCTACCGCCTGACCCTGGCCCTGCAACTGCTCGGCTACGCCGCCGCCATCGCCGGCCTGCTGGACGCCCGTCGGCGCTTGCCCCGCCCGTTCCGCCTGGCCGCCTTCGTGCTGGTCACCCTCGCCGGCATGAGCGTGGGCCTGTGGCAATTCCTGCGCGGGCACAGCTACAGCCAATGGAACCCCGACCAGAATCGATGAGCGACGGACATGCCGATCAAGACCCATATCAAGCAGGCCAGCGGCTGGTTCTATTTCAACTCGCCACGCGGACGCGCCGAGCTGCGTGGCGCCGGGGTGATCCTCATGCTGCACCGGGTGCTGGCCGATGACGCCAGCGCCGCGCTGCCCCACCGCAACGAACTGTGCGTTGGCCCCCGGGCCTTCGAAGGCTTGCTGCGCTGGCTGCCCCGGCATTTCGACTGCGTCAGCCTCATGGACCTGCTGCAGAGCCACGAGGAACCCCGCGGCGACAGCCGCCCCAAGGTGGCGCTGACCTTCGACGACGGCTGGCGCGACAACGCCGTCAACGCCTTCCCCCTGCTGCAGCGCCACCAGGTGCCGGCGAGCATCTTCCTGTCCACCGACTACATCGGCAGCCGCCAGCGCTTCTGGTGGGAAAGCGTCGGCGAGACCTTGTGGGGCAGTCATGGCGAGGAGGCACGGCGGCAACTGATCGAACGCCTGCGCAAACTCGGCCGGCCGTTGCCGGCGGCCTACTTCATGCACGACCACAGCAAGGCCCGCAGCCTGGTGCTGGCGCGCTACCTGCAGACCCTCAAGAGCCTCAGCCCCCAGGCCCTGCACGTACTGACCGATGCCTGCCCGACGGAATCGCTGCCCCAGGCCATGGACTGGCAGCAGGTGCGCGCCCTGGAGGACTCCGGCCTGGTGCGCTTCGGCCCGCATGGCGCCAGCCATGCCCTGCTGCCCTACCTGGACGACCATCGCCTCAAGGAAGAACTGACGCGCAGCCATGCGGCGCTCAACGAAGGCTGCCGCGCACCGCTGCCGGTGTACTGCTACCCCAACGGCGACCACGACGAACGCGTGCGCGCCCAGGTCGCCGCACATCGCTACCCCTACGCCCTGAGCACGCGCCCGGGCATCTGCCAGGGCCATGACGACCCGCTGGCCCTGCCGCGCATCGGCGTCAGCCAGCGCAATGCCAGCCGGCCCTCGCTGCTGGCCTGGCGCATCAGTCGCGGAGACCGCTGATGAACCGCAACAGCTACCTGCGCCACCTGGCGCTGAGCATGGGCACCAAGCTTGCCATGATCGCCCTGCGCCTGCTGCGCAACGTGCTCCTGGCGCGCATCCTCGGGCCCAGCGAGCGCGGCCTGTTCGCCCTGCTCAGCACCCTGCCCGACCTGATCAGCGCCGCCACCAGCGGCGGCCTAAACAGCGCGGTCGGCTACCAGGCGGCCAAGCAGCGCGACATGGGCCTGCTGCTGACCCAGGTGCTGGTCTACGGTTGCCTGCTGGCCGGCGCGCTGACCCTGGCCTGCGTGTTCCTGGTGCGCGAGTTCGGCGCCGACCTTGAGGTCACTGTGCAACTGGGCCTGCTGGCCTGGCTGTTGCTGCTGGCGGTGCCGATGACCGTGCTCAAGAGCGGCCTGCTGACCCTGCACAACGCCAGCGGCGGCGTCGGCGCCTTCAACGCCCTGCGTCTGACCGAGTCGCTGGCGCCGCTGCTATTGTTCCTCGGGTTGTTCTGGATGTGGCGCGACGAAGCGCTGGAGGCGGCGCTGATCAGTTGGCTGTGCGGCATCGCCCTGGTCCTGGCGCTCGGCCTGTGGTGGCTGCGCCGCCAGCACCCGCTGGCCCTGCGCTGGGACCGTGGTGGCCAGCGCGAGCTGCTCAGCTACAGCGCCAAGAGCCACCCCGACCTCTTGTTCCAGCAGTTGATCCTGCGCTCGGACTACCTGTTCATCGGCGCGCTGCTCGGCAGCACCGCCCTGGGCCACTACGCCATGGCCAGCGCCGCAGCCGAACTGCTGCTGATCGTTCCCGAGGCGGTGACCACGCCGCTGATGAAGCGCCTGCTGCAGCAGGATGCCGGCATGGAGCGCATCACTCCCCTGGCCCTGCGCCTGACCGCCACGGTGATGCTCGGCGCCTGCCTGGGCATGGCGCTGATCGGCCACTGGCTGATCGTCACCTTGTTCGGCGCCGAATATGCCCCGGCCTATCCGGCCCTGCTGGCGTTGCTGCCTGGCCTGCTGGGGCTGTGCTACGCCAGCATCCTGCGCCTGGACCTGCTGGGCAAGAACCGCCCCGGCACGGTGTCGCTGATGATGGGCGCCGGTGCTGCACTGAATCTGGTGCTCAACATCGTGCTCATTCCGACCTGGGGTATCGTCGGCGCGGCAGCGGCCTCGTCCATCGCCTACCTGGCGGTCACCGTGGCCATGCTGGTGCTGTACTGCCGCCTGAGCGGCGTGCCGCTGGGCCAGACCCTGATCATCCTGCCAGCCGATCTGGCGCCACTGCGTCAGATGCTGCAACGGCGGGCGGCATGAAGGCGGCCTTGCTGTGCGGTGCGCTTCTGACGCAGAGCGCGCTCGCCGCGCCTGTGCAATGGGGCGATATCCGCGACGGCAGCCTGTACCTGCTCCCCGAGCGCGCCGATGAAGTGCGTATCCAGTGGCAACCGGCCTGGCAGGCCGATGCCAACGCCGAGCACCTGTACCTGCTGGACGGTAACGGCCGCCTGACCGGCGAACGTCGGATCGAAGCCGCGCAGGTGCGCGGCGAGCAACGCTGGCCGTTGGCAGCGGGCGGCGGCGCCTATCGCCTGGAGGTGCCCGGCTACAGTTTTCGCGACTATCGCGTCCAACACGACGGCAGTACCCGTGCGCTGTTCGCCCCGGCAAAGGTGCACTTCAGCGCTGAAGTCGGGCCTGGTGTCACCCTGTATTTCCGGGTCAAGGCCGGCGAGCAGGCGGTGTTGGCCGGCAAGCACCACGGCGGCGTGCATGGCCTGTTCGCCGAGCGCCTCAGCGATGGCCGGCGCATCCAGCTGCCGCTAAAACCTTATCGCGCCTACTGGCGCTTCGATCAACAGGCGCTGCCTGCCAGCAGCCGTGACGAAACCTGGCGCCTTGGCCTGCAGGGCAGCGGCAAGGCGGCGTTCTGGCTCGACGGCAGCGCCAACCTGTTCGCCCAGCGCGCCGCAGACCTCGGCGAGCTGCCCCAGTTGCCGGGCCAGGTAACCCTGGCCCTGGGTGACAAGGTGCTCGGCCCGACCCCACGGCTGGGCGTCGCCCTACCCTACGTGCTGCCACCGGCCTCGAGCTTCGCCGCGCTGGACGCCCTGCGCCCCCAGGCCGCCGGCTTCTACAGTTTCGTCGACGTGCTGCAACGCCAGCCGGACTTCGAGAACGCCTGGCGCAAGCTCTATCAGGAGCGCTTCGGCATTCTCCAGGACATCACCCTGCTGGCCGGCAGCGCCCGGGTCGCCGACCTCAGGAGCGACCGCACCAGCACCGATGGGTTGAGCGCCTGGCTCGAGGCGACCAAGGCGCTCGGCGGCAAAGGCACCCACTACCTGGCCTTCGCCGACGAGCCGAATCTCAACTACCGCGACTACGCCAGCTACCGCGATTTCTTCCAGGCCATGGCCAAACGGGTGCGCGACTACCCCGGCGCCCGCGAGGCCGGCGTGCGCATCGCCATGCCGGCCTCCTCGCGCCTGCTCGGCGGGCCCTTCACCGACGACGGCAAGCAGCGCCGCGGCATCGACTGGGCACGGCGCCTGCTGGCCGAGCAAAGCGCGCAGATCGATGCCCTGGCCTGGCACGAATGGATGGTCCGCGATCTGCTCGCCACCCGCAGCTACCGCGACAGCGTGCGCCAGGCCGCCGCGCTGGTGGGCCTGGATGGCCAGGGCCGGCCGCGCAAGGCGCTGCTGCTGGACCAGACCAACCTGTCCAGCGGCTCGAGCCTCAGCCCCTACGAACAGAACACCCACTACGCCGGCCTGTGGTGGACCTCGGTGGTGATCAACGCCGCCGGTGACGGCCTGCTCGACATGCTCAACTGGTTCCACGTCGCCGACGAGCCCGAATGGCCCAAGGGCATGCTGCGCGATGCCGGCGGCCAGCGCTACGAACTCAAGCCGGTGGGCCTGGCCCAGCAGTTCATCCAGCGTCACTGGCTGGACCAGGTGCTGGCCCTGGACAACGACGCCTTCGAGGTCGATGCCCTGGCCATGGCCCGCCAGCACCAGCGCAGCCTGCTGGGGGTGAACAAGGCCGAGCGCCTGCAGCAGGTGGCGCTGTCGCTCGGCGGCTGCCCCACCGGCCAGCTCGAACTGTTCGGCCCCGACAACCAGAGCCGCCGCGCCAGCTTCAGTTGCACGGATGGCCAGATCCACTTTCAACTGCCAGGGCAGACCGTATTCGCCCTGACCTGGAGCGCGTCATGAGACGCACCTCGATCAGCCATGCCCAGGAGGCACCATGACTGCATTCACCAAGATCCAGGACCGCATCAAGCGCAAGGGACTGCGTGACACCCTCGGTAGTGCCTGGCGGCACTACGTCTTCTATCATTGGGAACTGTTGTGGATGGAGCGCGACCTGGTCAGCCCGGTGCCGCCGCACCGGCTCAAGCCCTATGGCGCCCTGCGGGTCGAGCACATTACCGTGCACAACGTGCGTGCCTTCGCCCGCCACTTCGGCGACCGGGTCGAGACCATGCGCGAACTGGCCGCCGAGGGCCATACCGGGTTGATGTTCCTCGACGACGACAACGACGCCGTGGCATTCATCTGGGGCAGCAGCCGCCATTACCACGACCGTCACTACTACGGTTGCTGGTTCCCGGTCGGGGCGGGGGAGTTCTTCGAGTTCGGCGGCGAGCTGATCCGCAAATACTGGGGTACGGAGCTGTCGGTGGACCTGCAGCTGGAACTGTGGAAGGCCATGGCCGCCCAGGGCTGCACCAAGGTGGTGGACGTGTGCGAGCAGCACAATATTCCGGCGCTCAAGCTGCACCTGCGCATGGGTTATCAGGAACAAGGACGGATCATGAACGTGTACTGCCTGTTCGGCCGCTGGAAGTTCTTCCGCGAAAGCCGCTACACCGCCTCGCGCCTCGAGCCATTGCGCAAGCCCGAGGCTCCGGCCTCCTCGGCCACGGCGGGTTGAGCCCATGGGCCTGCAACTGAAATGGTGCGCGTCGCTGCGCGCCGGCGACTTCCCCGCCGCCGACTACGAGGCGCTGCGCAGGCGCCTGCCCGGCAGCACGCCGTTCAACCACCTCGGCTGGCTGCGCGCCGCCGAGTCTGCCCTGCTGCCGGGCCAGCGGCTGCAGGTCCTGCTCGGCTACCAGGACGAGCGCCTGTGCCTGTGCCTGCCACTGATCCGCGCCCGCGAACCCTTCGGCCCGCTGTTCGCCCCGGTGGTGCGTCACCTGGGATACCCGCTGAGCGACCGTATCGCCCTGCTCATCGACCTGCCGGCGCTATATGCCGACCAGGTCCTGCAGGCCATACGCAAGCGGCTACCGCATGCCTTGCTGCAATTGAGCGAGGTACCGGACAACGCCGAGCACGATGGCTGGCTGCGCCAGTGGGCCGGCGCCAGTTCCACCTGGCAGCAGCGCCTGACCTGCCGGGTGCCGGTGCACCGCATCAACGAGCAGGACCGCCAGGAAGTCAGTGGCGACCCGCGCTACAAGCTGCGCCGCGCGCGCAAACGCATCAAGGCCTGCGGTGCCAGCGTGCGCCGGGTCGTCGCCACCTCCGAGAACATGGGCGAACTGCTCGACGCCATCAGCGCTGTCGAAGCGACCAGCTGGAAAGGCGACGACGAGGTCGGCATCTTCTCCGGCCCCCAGCGTCGCCCATGGATGTACCAGGCCTTCACCGCCCTGGCCGGAGAAGGCCTGGTGTGCCTGGTACTGCTGGAACTGGACGGGTGCTGCATCAGTTACCGTCTGGGCCTGTTGGAGCGCGGCCGAATCTACGATTACAACCTCGCCTTCGTCCCCGAACACCGTGACCTGGGCAGCGGCCGCGTGCTGCTCGAGGAATGGATTCACTGGGGCCTGGACGAAGACTGGAAGTGGGTCGACGCCTCGCGGGTCAGCCTGGACAACTCCAGCCACCAGTTGCACGAGCGCATGACCGGCCAGGTTGAACAGTGGCGCCTGAGCAGCTACAGCTGGCGCCCCGACGGCGTGCTGCTGGGGCTGGCGCTACGCTGCTGGCACTGGCTCAAGCCACGCCTGCGCAGGCGTTCGCCGCGCCAGGAAGCCGATATTGTCGCCCCCACCCCGCCACAGGAGCGCCCGGATGCCATCCCAGGTCATAGTCAACGCTGACGATTTCGGC
Source organism: Pseudomonas sp. FG36 (assembly GCF_057809275.1). NCBI lineage: Bacteria > Pseudomonadati > Pseudomonadota > Gammaproteobacteria > Pseudomonadales > Pseudomonadaceae > Pseudomonas > Pseudomonas sp. FG36. The sequence continues at coordinate 288,093 of NZ_JBMDJQ010000001.1, read as the reverse complement.
CTCAGCGCCCACACCAACGCGGTCATCCTGCACGCCTTCCAGGCCGGGTTGATCAGCTCGGCCACGGCCATGGCCAACATGCCAGCCTTCGCCACCGCCTGCATGCTGGCCCAGCAACCGGCGCTCAAGGGACGGGTGGGGTTGCACTTCAACCTCACCTATGGCCGCCCGCTGAGCCAGGCGATCCTCGCCGAGCCGCGCTTCTGCACGCCCCATGGCGAGTTCGACTTGCGCCTGAAACAACGCACCCTGCGCCTGTCGCGGCGCGAGCGGGCCGCCGTGGAAGCGGAACTGGAGGCCCAGTGGAAACACTGCCTGGATCACGGCCTGATGCCCAGCCACCTGGACTCGCACCAGCACGTGCACAACATCTGGCCGGTGGGCGTCATCGTCGCCCGCTTCGCCCGCGCCCAGGGGGTGCCGATCCGCCTGGCGCGCAATGTGGGACACAACATCGGGCCGGCCAAGCGCGTGTTCAAGAGCCTGCTCAACCGGCGCCTGCGCCAGCTCGCCGGGAGCACCGCCGACTTCGTCTGCACCCCAGCCGACCTCAAGGCCGGATTGGCCCCCGCGCACGGCGTGCTGGAGGTAGTAGCCCATCCCAGCGCGCTTGGCGGGCACGACTTCGGCGATGCCTACCTGGCCAGCGGCGAATCGCTGCTGGCGTTGGTCGAGCAGCGCCTGGGGCAAGTGCCGCGGGTGGGGTATGCGAGCCTGGGGATGCAGGAGATGGGCTGAAAACCCACCCGCTATCGCCCCGGCGGCCGATGCCGGCGCTCGTGGTTCTCGGCCAGCCAACCGCGCAACGCCTCGGCCGGCATCGGCCGCCCGAGCAGGAACCCCTGCCCCTGGTCGCAACCGGCGTGGCGCAGGAAATCGTACTGCTCCTGGGTCTCGATGCCTTCGGCGGTGATGCGAAACCCCAGTGCATGCCCCAGATCGATAATCGCCCTGGCGATGGCCACCGCGTCGTCGTCTGCGGGCAGGTCCTTGATGAAAGCCCGGTCGATCTTCAGGTGGTCGATCGGCAGCGCGCGCAGGTAGGCCAGTGACGAATAGCCGGTACCGAAGTCGTCCACCGCCGTGGCCACGCCCATGGCCTGCAATTGCGCCAGCACCGCGCAGGCCTGCTGCTGGCTTTCCATCAGCAGGCTCTCGGTGATTTCCACCTCCAGCAGGTTGGCCGGCAGGCCATGGCGTTCCAGCGCCGAGGCGAGGCTGGTCACGTAGTCGCTGCGCTCGATCTGCAAGGCCGCGACGTTGATCGCCAACGGTCCGGGCAGGCCATCACTGGCACGCCATTCGGCCAACTGAGCGCAGGCCAGTTCCAGCACCCGCTCGCCGAGCGGGATGATCAACCCGGTGCGTTCGGCCAGGGGGATGAACTCCCCCGGCGAAATCAGGCCATGCTCCGGGTCGCGCCAGCGTAGCAGCGCCTCGACGCCCTCCAGCTGCCCGCTGAAAAGATCAACCTTGGGCTGGTACCACAGCTCGAACTCATTGTGCTCCAGCGCCCGACGCAGGTTGCGCTCCAACTCCAGGCGCTGCTGCAGGCGCTCGGTCATGTCCGGGTGATAAGGCCGCCAGGCATCGCGGCCGGCCTCCTTGGCGGCGTACATGGCGGTGTCGGCATGGCGCAACAGGCTGTCGGCATCCTCGCCATGCTGCGGGCACCAGGCCAGGCCGATGCTGCCGGTGACCAGGGCGGCGTTGCCATTGAGGTCGAATGGCCGCTGCAGGCAGCGCAGCAAGGCGCGGACCTGCTGGTTCACCTGTCCCTGGGCGCCCTGCAGCATGAACACGAACTCATCGCCGCCCAGCCGGCAGAGCCGGTCCTGGCTGTCGAGTTCCTGCAGGAAGCGCGCGGTCGCCTGCTGCAGCAAAAGGTCGCCCATCGGGTGCCCCAGGCTGTCATTGACCTGCTTGAAACCGTCGATGTCGAGCATCAGCACCGCCAGGCCATGGCCCTGCAGGATGGCAGTGCTCAGTTGCTGCTGGAACAGGATGCGGTTGGGCAGCCCGGTGATGGTATCGTAGTGTGCCAGGCGTTCGAGCTGGGCCTGGTAGCGCTGCAGCTCGCGATTGCGTTGCTCGAGCAGACGCTGCTTGCGATTGAGCTGCGCGACGAACAGGCTGAACACACCCGTGCAGCTCAAGGCGAACAGGAACAGCGGCGAGCCGAACAGGTCCAGCCCCGACCAGCCACCCCGTGGCGCGGCGACCAGTTGCCAGAGGCCGCCCGGCACCTCCACCGTCATCTTCACCTGCGGTTCGTCGAACAGCCGAGGATCGCCCCAGATCAGCGCGCCTTCGGCGCCCTTGCCATCGCCCCCGCGCACGGCCAGCTCGAACTCGGTGTCCGGGCGCAGCCCCGCCGTGAGCAGCAATCGATCGATATCGGCAACGATCGATACATTGCCCCAGTAAAAGCGCACGCCGCGCTTGCCGGTGACGAACACCGGTCGCCGGTAGATCAACCCCCGCCCGCCCTGATACAGCTGCAGCGGGCCGGCCAGCACCGGCTGGGCATGTTCGCGGGCCGAGCGCAGCAGGGGAAACTGTTCCGGCAACTGGCGGTAATCCAGCCCGATCAGCCGCTCGTTGCCAGGCAACGGGTAGACATCGCTGATCACATCATCCGGCGCCAGTGCGATATGGCGCATGTAGGGCACCGACTGCAAGGCATCGCGGGCCATGCCATGGAAGTGCGCGGTGCTGATGCCGCCGTCGGCACTGATCAGCTGGGCGATGCCTTCGGCCTCGCCGAACGCCGCGCCCAGCTGCGCCTCCAGCGCACCACGCATCCCCGCCAGGTGGGCTGCCAGGTTGCCCAGTTGCTCACTGCGCTCGCGCTGCGCGTCGAGGTGACCCAGGGCAACCGAAAGGCCGATGCCCACCAGGGCAAGACCGACCGGCAACAGGCGGTTGAGCGTGTGCCGCAAGGTACCGGATGGCAGATGCGTAGGTTCAGGAGAATGCTGGGGAATGGTCATAGGCAGGCGATGGCGGTCGATTTAGCAGTTATCGGCGTGGCGCGACCAATATTGAGGCCTGTTTTCCCAGCTCGCGGGCCGGGATGCATATGCACCACCGTCGATGCCAGCGCGGCTGCTCTGATGCGGGCTTTGCGAGGAGCCAAACATGACATCGGATACCCCCAACCCGCACCAACATATCCTTGAGCGCCGCCTGCCGGCCTGGGCGCGGGAAGCCACGCCCGAACACTGGCAGCGGCTGCACGAAGGCATCATGCCGTCCCAGGGCCTGCCCGACAGCGAGGCGGCCTGGTTCGCCAATGCCGCGCCCCACCTGCGCGAAGCAGTCAAGGCCAGCCAGGCTCGCCTGATGCGCAGCCAACGCACGCTGGCCAGGCACCTGCGCGGCCTGAAGAACATCAACGAGTTCGCCGAACCCCTGCTCGCCGAGCGCCTGCGCAGGCAACACGGCCTGAGCACGCCGCTGCGCAGTACGTCGCTGATTGTGGTCAAGCGGTTCTATACCTTCCAGGCCTACACCACCCATCACGAACACCGTAGCCTGCTGCAGGCCGCCCTGCAGAATTTCGCTGAAAACCTCACCTTCGATCGCGACAGCGCGCTCGCCCTGGAGGGCGACTGGCAGGTGAGCGAAAGCCTGGTCACCGGCAAGACCACGCTCGGCGACAACGAGACCGAAGTCGATATCGAGCTGCCCAGCGAGCAGATCCGCATCAAGCCACTGGCCCTGTCACCCGCAGCCTTTGCCAGCACCTGCCGTGAACTGGATATTGGCCAACATTACCAGGCCCATCTCGATGCCCTGTTCACGCCCCCGCTCGTTCGCCCGGCGGCGGTTCGCGTTCATAAGGCCAGCCTGCGCCTGGCGGCAGACCTGGCGCGGATACGCAACCAGCTGGATGGTAAAGGCCGGGACGCGGTACAGGCGTTGCTCGACGATGGGAAGGCGCTGGCCTGCAGTCAGCTGAGCCTGTTCGGCATCACTTTGCACGAGGTGATCCTGATCGATACTGGTACAGCCGGCATGCTCCTCTATCTACCGGCTCAGGCCGCCAGCCTGCGTGCCTTTGACGACCTCGATGCCTTGCACCGGCAACTGCGTGCCGATCTGCAACAGGCAGCGTTTCGTCAAGGCTTCATGGACTATGTGCCGCGCGAGCAGCAAGGCGCATTTGCCAGCCGGCTTCGCCAAAACGCGGATGCCGACCTGCATGCGTGCGCCGTGCCGATTGACGGCAACCTGTACGATTTCCTCCACGCCGACCATGTGGCGCGTCTGCGGCACGAAGCCCTGCAACTGGCAGTACCCAGCGCACAGGCCGACGAACAGGCCCGCAAAGCACGCAAGGCCCTCTGGGACAAGGCAGGCCTCGACATGCTGATGATCGCCGGGATGTTCGTCCCTGCGCTGGGCACGATCATGACGGCAGTGATGGCGTATCAACTGCTGGATGGAGCCTACGAGGGCTACGAGGCCTGGCAGGTCGGCGACCGCGAAGAGGCCTTCGGCCACTTCAAGTCGGTGGCGCTCAACCTGGCCGTTATCGGTGGCCTGCACCTGGCGGGCAAGGCGTTGAGACATCTGGCGGGCAGCCCGTTGCTCGAAGGCCTCGACCCGATCACCCTCGATGACGGCAGCCAACGCCTGTGGCGACCCGACCTGACCGACTACCGCAGTGCGGTGGCGCTGCCGGAGGAACTCGAGGCCAATGCACAGGGGCAGTTCCTGCACCAGGGGCGCCACTTCATCCGCATGGATGGGCACCTTTACGAGCAGCGCCTGGATACGCGCCAGGCGCAATGGCGTATCGTCCACCCCGATGACGGCGCCGCCTTCCAGCCGCCGCTTGAACATAATGGCGCGGGCGCCTGGCGCGGCAGCCATGAGCAACCCCGCGACTGGTCGCTGGCGACCTTGGTCCGGCGCCTGGACAGCCGCCTGCAACACATGCCGGATGTTGCGCTCGAAGGCGCGGCCAGGGCCAATGGCCTGAGGAGCTCCGCACTCCGCCAGCTGCACCTGACAAACAACCCGCCACCCGCCGCGCTGCGCGCGACACTCGAGCGCCTGCGCCTGGCCAAGGTCAGTGAAGGCGTCGAGCAAGCCGCACTGGAAGGGCTGCACATTCCCCAGCTGGCCAACGGGCACAGCGAGCGGTTGATCATCAATGCCATGGCCGATCTGCCGGGCTGGCCGAGCGAACTGCGTCTCGAGCTGCGCGCCGCATCCCCTCAGGGGCCGGTGCTGCTTGCCGCCGGAGCGGACCATGCCGCTCGTACCTGCACCGTGCTCAAGTCGGCTGACGGCTACGAAGCCTACCTGGGCGAGCGACCGGTCGCGCTGCGCCAGGACAACGATCTGTGTCGGGCGACCTTGCAAGCGTTGTCCTCGGTTGATCGTCAGGCCCTTGGCCTGACTGCCAGTGGCGCCAATGACCTGCGCCAACGGATTCACGAACTGGTCGCGGCCGACCGCGCCATGGCCAGGCGCCTGCTGGGCAGCCATTTGCCTGGATGGGGCAAGCGCGGTCGGTTACGCGGCGGCATGGAGGCGCCAGCGCCTGAGGCCCCCCGCATCGAAGTCGGCGCGCTCTTTCGCCGCTACCGACAGCTGTACCCTGAGACCGCGGACCACCAGGTCAACGAACAGTTGAGCCAGTGGCTCGAGGCCGGCCTGGATCCGGCACGGCAACTTGAGGATCTGGAACAGCAGTTGCTGGAGTTCCGCAGCCAGATGCGCGCCTGGGCTGGCAATGACCCATTGCGCCACGCCGCCGCCCGACGATTAGTCAGCAACTGGCAGCGGATCTCGGAGTACTCGGAGGAGGAAGGGCTTGCCATTCACCAGATCAGTCTGAACGACCTGGCACTGACCAACGACGACCTGGCTACCCTGGCGCTGCCAGACCGCTTCACCCATATCGAGCGAGTCGACCTGGGCGAAAACCCCGGCTTGAGCCAACTGCCTGCCGAGTTTCTCGAACGGTTTCCAGGGTTGCAACGTCTGCATCTGGTCGGTTGCGGCTTCGAGCAGTTGCCAGCTATCGCCGTTCCGCAATCCTTGGAATGGCTTGATATGCAAGGTAACAATCTGGTCTGGAGCGACGCGAATCAAGCCGCGCTGGATCGTCTCGACGCGCTTCGAATGCTGGACCTGTCGCACAACCCGCTGGCCCGCAGCCCCGATCTCAACCGCCTGGGCGAACTGGATGTGCTCAACCTCAACAGTTGCCAACTCGTCGATTGGCCCAGCGGTATTCGTAGCGATGAAGACTGGCGACCCGCCGTCTTCGACCTGCGTGACAACCGCTTCGCCAGCTTGCCGCAGGACCTGCGTCTATCGCGGGTGGCGGCCCAGAACCTGTGGCTGGAAAGCTCGGACCTCAGCGAGCGGGTCAACCAACAGATCCAGGCCTATTACGTTCAGCACGGCGTCGACTTGCTGGTTGCCGACGCCGACTACGAGGAAATGCTGGAGGACACCGATGCCGACGACTGGGCCATCTGGAACGCGCTGCCGCTGCAATATCGTCGCGAGCTGCGTGACCTGCAGGATCTGCCAGACTACGATCAGGCCCGGTTGTGGCAACGGCTGCGCACCTTTGCAGATCCCCGAGCCATGGATTATGCCCTGACGATCGGCGCAATGAGGCTGCTGGAGGCCGAGGTGTTCCCGCCGCCATTCGAAGAGTGATCGGCAACCACCGCGCCGGGCTGGTAATTTTCCGGAGGTCGGCGCATGCTCGCAAGCTGAAGCGTTTCATCATCCGGATTTGAGAGGTGCAGTACCCATGGACCGTCTGCTCGACTCGCTGTTTCCCGCCCTCGAGGACATCCCCGAAGCCTGGCGCCTCGGCTCGCCCCTGGAGCAACGCGACTATCTGGTCAACGGTGAACTGCGGCACTGGGACGGCCCCCTGGCCACCGTGCGCAGCCCGGTCTGGCTCAAGGAGGGCGACAGTGAGCGCCAGGTCATCCTCGGCAGTGCTCCCCTGCTCGACGCCGACACCGCGCTCACCGCGCTCGACGCGGCCGTGGCCGCCTACGACAAAGGCCGTGGCGTCTGGCCGAACATGCGCGTGGCCGAGCGTATCGGGCATGTCGAAACCTTCCTGGCGCGCATGCGCGAGCAGCGCACGGCGGTGGTCAAGCTGCTGATGTGGGAGATCGGCAAGAACCTCAAGGATTCGGAGAAGGAGTTCGACCGCACCTGCGACTACATCGTCGACACCATCGAGGCGCTCAAGGACCTCGACCGTCGCTCCAGCCGCTTCGAGCTCGAACAGGGCACCCTTGGCCAGATCCGCCGCGCACCTCTGGGCGTGGCGCTGTGCATGGGCCCTTACAACTACCCGCTCAACGAAACCTTCACCACGCTGATCCCGGCGCTGATCATGGGCAACACCGTGGTGTTCAAGCCGGCCAAGTTCGGCGTGCTGTTGATCCGCCCATTGCTCGAAGCCTTCCGCGACAGCTTCCCGCCCGGGGTGATCAACGTCATTTACGGGCGCGGCCGCGAGACCGTCAGCGCGCTGATGGCCAGCGGCAAGGTCGACGTGTTCGCCTTCATCGGCACCCACAAGGCCGCCAGCGACCTGAAGAAGCTCCACCCACGCCCGCACCGCCTGCGCGCGGCGCTGGGCCTGGACGCCAAGAACCCCGGTATCGTCCTGCCCCAGGTCGACCTCGACAACGCCGTCGAAGAGGCCGTCACCGGCGCCCTGTCGTTCAACGGCCAGCGTTGCACCGCGTTGAAGATCCTGTTCGTCCACGAGGACGTGGTCGAGGCATTTCTCGACAAGTTCCAGCGCAAGCTCGCCGCGCTCAAGCCCGGCATGCCCTGGGAGCCCGGCGTGGCGCTGACGCCGCTGCCCGAACCCGGCAAGCTCGACTACCTCGACGGCCTGGTGGCCGACGCCACCGCCAAGGGCGCCCGGGTGCTCAACGAGGGCGGCGGGCAGAGCCGCGGCTCGTTCTTCTACCCTGCGCTGCTCTACCCGGTCAGCCAGGACATGCGCGTCTATCACGAGGAACAGTTCGGCCCGCTGGTGCCAGTGGTGCCCTATCGCGACCTGCAGAGCGTGATCGACTACGTGCTCGATTCCGACTACGGCCAGCAGCTGAGCCTGTTCGGCAACGACCCGCAGACCATCGGCGCGCTGGTCGATACCTTCGCCAACCAGGTCGGCCGGATCAACCTCAACGCCCAGTGCCAGCGTGGGCCGGATACCTATCCGTTCAACGGCCGCAAGAACAGCGCCGAAGGGACCTTGTCGGTGCATGACGCATTGCGCGTGTTCTCCATTCGCACCTTGGTCGCGACCAAGTTCCAGGAAGCGAACAAGGAATTGATCAGCGAGATCATCCGCAACCGGCAGTCGAGCTTCCTTACGACCGACTACATCTTCTGAACGAAGCCGCCACCTCCGCCTTTGCGAAAACGTGGAGGCGGTCCGTTTTTATAGGCAATCGATCTAAACCTCAGGTCGATTTCCTGCCTGCCTGTACGACTCTAATTCACCACCGTAGCGCAATGCGCATATGGTCCACCCAAGTGAAAGGAGAGCACGTAAATGGCAGTCAAACCCATTCCCGAAGGCCAGCACAGCCTGACCCCGTACCTCGGCATCAAGGACGCCGCCAAGGCCATCGAGTTCTACAAGAAGGCCTTTGGCGCCGTCGAGATGTTCCGCCTCGAAGGCCCTGACGGCAGCATCGGCCATGCCGAGTTGAAAATCGGCGACTCCTCGCTGATGCTCGGCTCGCCCTGCGACATGGAGGGCGGCCTCATACCCAGCGAGACCATCGAGACTCCGGCGGTCGGCCTGCACCTGTATGTCGAGGACTGCGACAAAGTCTATGCCCAGGCCTTGCGCGCCGGCGCGACAGCAATACGCGAAGTCCAGGACCAGTTCTACGGCGACCGCAGCGGCACCCTGAAGGATCCGTTCAACAACATGTGGTTCGTCTCCACCCACAAGGAAGACCTCAGCCCCGAGGAAATCCGCGCCCGCGCCGCCAAACTGTTCGGCGGCCAGTGAGCGGCAGGCTCCAGGCTCCAGGCTGCAAGCTTCAAGTTGAAAGCCGCCGCGCTTTGCTTGAAGCTTGAGGCTTGTAGCTTGGAGCTGCCTCTCAATGCGAATCATCGAAAAATCCGGCGCCCTGGTGCGCAGCCTGACCCCGGCAGAGGACGAACTGCTGGTGGGCTTCGCCCGCGGCACCCTCACCGGCCCGCGCCTGTTGCAGGCCAACCAATGGCTGATGAAGATACGCAGCGCCAACCAATGGCTGGCCTGCGACTGCCGCAAGGATGCCCTGCCGGTGCTCAACGTCTCGTTGAACGGCAGCACCGGCACCCTGTTCCTGCGCAACAACCCCGAAACCCCCGAGCACACCCCAGGCTGCCCGTTCAGCAAGGATGAGCGCGAGGCCGGCGAACGCGCCGATGAAAACGCCGCCCCGGCCGCCTGGCTGGCGCCGGATGCGCCACTGCGCCTGCTCGGCGACTATCGCCGCGCCAGTGACGGCGAGGCACCTGCAACGCCACGCGAGCCCGGTGAGCGCCGCGAACAGCAGCGCCTGCTGTCGCTGCTGCTGACCTGGATCGAGGCCAGCGGCCTGAACGTCTACGCCACCCACCTGAAAAAGGACCTCACCGCGCAGTTCGCCGACCTGCGCACTGTCGCCAGCCGCTACCCGCTGCTGGAGCGGGTGCCCGCCAGCAACTACCTGGAAACCCGCCTGGACATGAAGCACATGATGATGCTCAAGGCGCGCCTGCGCGAGGCCACGGTGTTCGGCAACCACCGTCGGCACGGCCTGTTGCTCGACTGCGTGGACCAGGTCAAGGGGCGCAAGCTGTTCAACAACCGCAGCGAGGACGGCTTCGACTTCCAGGGCCACCACCAGTACTGGGGCGGCAACCGCGCCAGCGGGCCACTGCTGGCCCTGGCGCTGTATTCTCCGGCCACCGCGGGCAGCCATTTCTACGAACTGATTCACGTGGCCAGCGTGCCGGTGCTGTCACGCGGGCACCTGTTCCCGGTGTACCGCGATGAAGAACGCGAGCCGCTCAAGGCGCTGGTGTCGCTGATCGACTGGATGGCCGGCAAGGGCGTCAAGGTGCTGATGCGCCGCCCGGTGATCGGCGGCCAGGTGATGGATGAACTGGTGCTGACCTCGGACCAGGACCGGGTACTGTCGGTGTCGTTGCTGGAGCAGCCGATCGGGCCGGAACCGGATGCCGAGAACTTCAAGCGCTATGCCGACTTCAAGAGCCTGGATACCTTCCGCAAGTATGTGGCCGGCTTCTTCATGCGCGAACGCTGAGGGGAACGCCCACAAGAGCCGGGGCTCGCGGCCCTTGTGGGAGCGGGCTTGCCCCGCGATGACTCGACCAGGCTAGAACGCCGCCTTGAAGATCGCTTCGATCTCCACCTGGCTGGCCACCCGTGGATTGGTCAGCCCGCAGGCATCCTTCAACGCATTGGCCGCCAGCACCGGCACATCCTCGACCTTGGCCCCCAGTTCCGCCAGCCCGGCCGGGATGCCGATGGCCGTCGCCAGGTGCTCGATGGCCGAAATCGCAGCGCCGGCCCCCTGCTCGGCGTCCAGCGCGCAGACCTTCACCCCCATGGCCTTGGCCACATCACGCAGGCGCGCGGCGCTGACCTTGGCATTGAAGCGCTGCACATGGGGCAGCAGCACCGCGTTGCACACACCGTGGGGCAAGTCGTAGAAGCCACCCAACTGGTGGGCCATGGCATGCACATAGCCCAGCGAGGCATTGTTGAACGCCATGCCCGCGAGGAACTGGGCGTAGGCCATGTTCTCCCGCGCCACCAGGTCACCGCCGTCGGCGACCGCCTGGCGCAGGTTGGCACTGACCAGACTGATGGCCTTGAGCGCGCAGGCATCGGTGATCGGCGTGGCAGCGGTGGACACATAGGCCTCGATGGCGTGGGTCAAGGCATCCATGCCCGTGGCCGCAGTGAGCCCCTTGGGCATGCCGACCATCAGCGCCGGATCGTTCACCGACAGGATCGGCGTGACGTTGCGGTCGACGATGGCCATTTTCACGTGGCGCGCCTCGTCGGTGATGATGCAGAAGCGGGTCATCTCGCTGGCGGTGCCCGCCGTGGTGTTGATCGCGATCAGCGGCAGCTGCGGCTTGCTCGAGCGGTCGACGCCCTCGTAGTCGCTGATATGCCCGCCGTTGGTGGCGCACAGCGCGATGCCCTTGGCGCAGTCGTGGGGCGAGCCACCGCCCAGGGAGATCACGCAGTCGCAGCCCTCGCGACGCAGCATCGCCAGGCCCGCCTCGACGTTGGCGATGCTCGGGTTGGGCTTGGCGCCGTCGAACACCCGCGAATCGATGTCGCGCATGGCCAGCATGCCGGCGATGCGCTCGGCCACGCCGGCCTTGGCCAGCCCGACGTCGGTGACGATCAGCGCCTTGCGCAGGCCATAGCCGGCAATCGCCGCCATCGCCTCTTCCAGGCAGTCGATGCCCATGATGTTTACGGCGGGGATGAAGAACGTGCTGCTCATGGCCGGGGTCCTCTCAAGCTGACGGTAGGTTTTCAGCATCCGCCGGAATGGGCAGGTGGGCATTGATCCAGCGCAAGCCGGCCTACCCCATGAACAACCGATACGCCGGATTCTCCGTCTCGTCCCAGTACTGGTACCCCATCTCGTCCAGTGCCCGTGGCAGCCCGGCCAGCTCGTCCTCGGGCACTTCCAGCCCGGCGAACACCCGCGCTTGTGCCGCACCATGGTTGCGGTAGTGGAACAGGCTGATGTTCCAGCGCTTGCCCAGGCGTTCGAGGAAGCCCAGCAATGCCCCCGGGCGCTCGGGGAACTCGAAGCGCAGCACGCGCTCGCCCGCGCCGGGTGCCGCGTGGCCGCCGACGGTGTGACGCACATGCAGCTTGGCCAGTTCGTTGTCGGTCAGGTCGAGCACCTGGTAGCCCTGTTCGCCCAGGCTGGCCAGCAACTGTTGCCGCGGGTCCTGCTGCGGATGGGTTTGCACGCCGACGAACAGGCGTGCCTCCTTGCCTGGGTAGTAGCGATAGTTGAACTCGGTGATCTGGCGCTTGCCCAGGGCCAGGCAGAATGCACGGAAACTGCCGGGGCGCTCGGGGATGGTCACGGCGATGATCGCCTCGCGCTGCTCGCCCAGTTCGGCGCGCTCGGCCACGTGGCGCAGGCGGTCGAAGTTGACGTTGGCGCCGGAGTCGATGGCCACCAGGGTCTGCCCTTGCAGCCCTTCGCGGGCCACGTAGCGCTTGATGCCAGCCACTGCCAGGGCCCCGGAAGGCTCGGTGATCGAGCGGGTGTCGTCGTAGATGTCCTTGATCGCGGCACACAGTTCGTCGCTGCCGACCGTCACCACCTCGTCGACGAAGTGGCGACACAGCTCGAAGCAGTGCGCCCCCACCTGCGCCACCGCCACCCCGTCGGCAAAGGTGCCGACCTGCGGCAGGACCACCCGCTCGCCTGCGGCCATGGCGGCCTGCAGGCAGTTGGAGTCTTGCGGCTCGACGCCGATCACCTTGACCTCCGGGCGCAGGTACTTGACGTAGGCGGCGATCCCGGCAACCAGGCCGCCGCCGCCGACGGGGACGAAGATCGCATGCAACGGGCCCGGGTGCTGGCGCAGGATCTCCATGGCCACGGTCCCCTGCCCGGCGATGACATCGGGGTCGTCGAACGGCGGTACGAAGGTGGCGCCGTCGCGATCGGCCAGTTGCAGGGCGTGGGCCAATGCGTGCGGAAAGCTCTCGCCGTGCAGCACCACATGGCCGCCCCGTGAGCACACGCCTTCGACCTTGAGCGAAGGTGTGGTGGTCGGCATGACGATGGTGGCCTTGATGCCCAGGTGCGACGCGGCCAGGGCCACACCCTGGGCATGGTTGCCGGCCGAAGCGGTGATCACGCCGCGGGCGCGCTGTTCGGGAGTCAGGCGTGACAGACGGGTGTAGGCGCCGCGGATCTTGAAGGAGAACGTCGGTTGCAGGTCTTCGCGCTTGAGCAGGACCTGGTTGCCCAGGCTGGCCGACAGGGCCGGCGCCGCTTGCAATGGGGTTTCGATGGCCAGGTCGTAGACTGGCGCCGAGAGAATCCGGCGCACTTGCTCGGACAGCAGTTGCCGGGGGGTTGCCGGGGTGCGAAGGGTGGCGCTGAAGCTGGTCATCGATGACTCCTGGTTTTTTGTCGTGCCCAGGAGTCAGAGAGAAGAAACCCGCCTCCAGGGCGGGTTCAGTGCATGTGTGCGCTAGCCCGCCAATCTGATAATGGCGGTAATAATGCTGAGGGCGCTGTACTGCGGGAATAGGTTCATGGGCTGGGAAACTAGCGTGTGGCGCAAGAAAAAGTCAAGGCTTACGCTACCGCCCTTGTCGACACTCACGAAGTCCCTGCCCAGTCGCAGATGAAATCCAACCGCAGATACGACGAAAAACTGCACAATTGATAGTCATTCGCCATTAACTCGTTCTCGGAACCCCCCGCCCGGAGGTAGAATGCCGCAAAACCGGGAGCCGCGATGAACCACGACCGCCACATTCCAAGCGAAGACGATGCAATCACCGATGCCGCCGCGCATTGGTGCATGCGCCTGCACGCCGACGATTGCACGGCGGCCGAGCGCGAGGCGTTCGGCCAGTGGTTGGCGGCCGATCCGCGGCATGCCGAGGAATACCAGGCGATGCTGGAGATCTGGGACACCGCCGACCTGCTGCCGCGCAGCGCCCAGGTGGTCCCGCTGCCCGTGCGCCGCCCGGTGGCGACACGCCACTGGCGCCCGTTCGCCTCGGCCGCGGCCATCGCCCTGCTCGCCCTGCCGCTGGCCGGCTGGGTCGGCTGGGAACAGGGTTGGCTGCCCAACAGCTACCAGCATTTCGAAGCCAGCGACCACCTGCGGCAGGTGCGCCTGAGCGACGGCAGCAGCGTCGAGCTGAATCTCAACAGCGAGTTGCGCTTCCTGAACTTCAAGGATGAGCGCCGGGTCACCCTGATCAAGGGCGAGGCGTTCTTCAAGGTCACCCACGACAGCAGCCACCCGTTCATCGTCCACGCCGCCAACGGCCAGACCCGGGTCACCGGGACCCAGTTCAACGTGTGGAAATACGAAGACCAGGTCAAGGTGACGCTGGTGGAAGGTTCGGTGCTGGTCAGCAGCGGTGGCAACGCCGGCGGCTATCGCCTTGGCCCGGGCATGCAGGCCAGCTACCACAAGGGCGATTTCGAACCCGAGCTGAACCAGAGCGACGACTACGCCAACAGCCTGGCCTGGCGCAGTGGCAGGCTGGTGCTGGACAACCTCAGCCTCGGCCAGGCGTTGCCAGTGATCAACCGCTACCTGGACAAGCCGCTGATGCTGGCCGACGACAGCACCGCGAGCATTCGCATCAGTGGCATCTACAGCACCCGCGAGGTCGAACGCCTGGTCGACACGCTGCCCAAGGTGCTGCCGGTGTACCTGACCCGCAGCAAGGACGGCAGTACCGTACTCAACCGCATCGTGCCGGCGCCGACCCGCGGCTGAATCCACGATCTGGGGCCGCTCTGCGGCCCATCGCCGGCAAGCCGGCTCCCACAGGCGATCACATGTTCCTGTGGGAGCAGGCTCGTCGTGGCGATGAACCGCGGCGAAAGGGCTGCAAAGCAGCCCCGGCGGTATCAGGTCAAACCCGGATCAGAGCGTCATCGCCGCAAACCAGCCAAACGCCAGCAGCGGCAGGTTGTAGTGCAGGAATGTCGGCACCACGGTGTCCCAGATATGGTGGTGCTGGCCATCCACGTTCAACCCGGAGGTCGGCCCCAGGGTCGAGTCCGAAGCCGGCGAACCGGCATCGCCCAGGGCACCGGCAGTACCGACGATGCACACGGTGGCCAGCGGATCGAAGCCCAGCTGCACGCACAGCGGCACGAAGATCGCCGCCAGGATCGGCACGGTGGAGAACGACGAGCCGATGCCCATGGTCACCAACAGTCCCACCAGCAGCATCAGCAAGGCACCAATGCCCTTGCTGTGGTCGATCCACTGCGCCGAGGTCTCTACCAGGCTCTTCACCTCGCCGGTGGCTTTCATCACTTCGGCGAAGCCGGAAGCGGCGATCATGATGAAGCCGATCATCGCCATCATCTTCATGCCTTCGGTGAACAGGTCGTCGGTGTCCTTCCAGCGCACGATGCCCGACAGCGAGAAGATCAGGAAGCCGACCATCGCGCCGATGATCATCGAGTCCAGCCACAGCTGAATGATGAATGCCGCGGCGATCGCCACCCCGGCCACCAGCAGGGTCACCGGGTTGTACTGCACGCTGACCTGCTCGACCTGCTCGATCCGCGCCAGGTCGTAGTCACGCTTCTTTCGGTAGCTGAAGAACACCGCCAGCAATAGGCCGGCGAGCATGCCTGCGGCGGGAATGGCCATGGCGTGGGTGACATTGACCCCGCTCACGTCGACACCGGCGCGGGCGACGTTGGCCAGCAGGATCTCGTTGAGGAAGATGTTGCCGAAACCGACCGGCAGGAACATGTACGGGGTGATCAGGCCGAAGGTGATCACGCAGGCAATCAGCCGGCGGTCGATGCGCAGGCGGGTCAGCACGTACAGCAGCGGCGGCACCAGCAACGGGATGAAGGCGATGTGGATCGGCAGGATGTTCTGCGACGACACCGCCACCACCAGCATCAGGCCGATCAGCAGCCACTTGACCTTGCCACCGTCGGCATGGCCCTGGCGATCGATCATCGCCAGCGCACGATCGGCCAAGGCATGGGCCAGGCCCGACTTGGCGATGGCCACCGCGAAGGCGCCGAGCAACGCATACGACAATGCCACCGTGGCACCGCCACCCAGGCCACCATTGAAGGCCTTGAGCGTGCCCTCGATACCCAGCCCACCGACCAGGCCTCCGGCCAGGGCGCCGATGATCAGGGCGATGACCACATGCACGCGGGACAGGCTCAGGATCAGCATGAGCCCGACCGCGGCAATCACTGCATTCATGGTGTGCAAACCTCGTTACGACAGACAAAAAGCGGGTATTCCGGCGACAGACTGCGCGCAGGCAGTGGCCGGACCAGGGGATGTTGTTGTGAAGGGCGCACACTCTGAAGCACAGACCGACAGAAGTCAAAAGCGTCTGCGCCGCGGCCCTTTGTAGGAAATAGACGAAAGTCGCAGGATTTAATTGAACGTTTGAATAAAGAAAAATCCGAGCACGCCGACACAGTCGGCAGCATCAAACCTATTACAAGGGATTTTCCCCATGCCTTTGCTGCGACAACTCTCCATCCAATGGAAGATCACCCTGCTGGCGGGCCTGTGCCTGGCGGCTATCGTCACCCTCCTCGTCGGCCTTTCGCTGTACCGCATGGACCACAGTTCGGACCTGGTCAAAGCCAGCAGCATGCGCATGCTCTCCGACTCGGCACAGTCGCGCATCGAGTCCCAGGGCGAAGTCCAGGCCCTGAACATCCGCCGTCAGTTCATGGACGCCTACCAGTACGGCGCCGGTTTCGCCCGTCAGGTATTGTTCCTGCGCGAACAGGCGGAAAAGCGCTTCCTCGACGCCTACGACCTGCGCCAGGACATGACCGCCCAGGTGCGTGCCGCGCTGCAAGCCAACCCCGACCTGCTCGGCCTGTCGCTGGTGTTCGAACCGGGCGCGCTGGATGGCAAGGACAAGCTGTTCGCCGGCCAGAGCGAACTGGGCAGCAACGAGACCGGGCGCTTCGCCCTGTACTGGTCGCAGCCGCGGGTCGGCCAGCTGACCTCGATGGCGCTGCCCGAGCACGACATGGCCAACACCGAGATCGGCCCCAGTGGCCAGCCGGCCAACACCTGGTGGGTGTGCCCGCGCAGCACCGGCACAGTGTGCGTGGTCGAGCCGTACTTCTATGACATCGACGGCCAGCGCGTGCTGATGACCAGCATCGTCTTCCCGCTCAAGGCCGGCGACAAGGTCATCGCCACCCTGTCCATCGACATCAACCTCAACAGCTTGCAGGCTTTGAGCCAGACCGCCAGCCGCAGCCTCTACGAGGGCCAGACCACGGTCGGCATCCTCAGCCCCGTGGGCCTGCTGGCGGGCTACAGCGCCGACGCCGGCAAGCTGGCCCAGCGCCTCGACCAGGTCGACCGGACCCAGGGCGCGGAACTGGTGCGCAAGCTCGCCGAAGGCAAACTGCAGATCCTCCACGATCAGCAGCGCCTGAAAGTGCTGGCTGCGTTCGAACCGATCCCCGGCGGCAAGCCCTGGGGCGTGCTGCTGGACGTGCCGGAAAGTGCCCTGACCGGGCCGGCCGAGGCGCTCAAGGTAGAACTCGACGCCCTCAACACCAGCGGCACCCTGCTCGAACTGGGCCTGGGCCTGGCCGCCGCCATCGCCGGCCTGCTG
Organism: Pseudomonas sp. FG36; assembly: GCF_057809275.1. Taxonomy (NCBI): domain Bacteria; kingdom Pseudomonadati; phylum Pseudomonadota; class Gammaproteobacteria; order Pseudomonadales; family Pseudomonadaceae; genus Pseudomonas; species Pseudomonas sp. FG36. Next base: position 270,686 of record NZ_JBMDJQ010000001.1, on the reverse strand, counting down.
CTGGTGTGGCTGATGGCACGCGGCGTGACCCGGCCGATTCTTGGCGTGGCCGCCATGCTCAAGGACATCGCCAGCGGCGAAGGCGACCTGACCCGCCGCCTGCAATACGACAAGCAGGACGAGCTAGGCGAGTTGGCCGGCTGGTTCAACCGCTTCCTCGACAAGCTGCAGCCGACCATCGCCGAGGTCAAGCGCTCGGTCCAGGCCGCCCGCGGCACCGCCGACCAGTCCGCGGCCATCGCCGCCGAAACCAGCGCCGGCATGGAGCAGCAATACCGCCAGGTCGACCAGGTGGCCACCGCCTCCCACGAGATGAGCGCCACCGCCCAGGATGTCGCCCGCAGCGCGGCCCAGGCCGCCCAGGCCGCGCGTGAAGCCGACCAGGCCACCCGCGAAGGCCTGGCGGTAATCGACCGCACCACCACCAGCATCGACACCCTGGCCGCCGACATGAGCGGCGCCATGGCCCAGGTCGAGGGCCTGGCGCGCAACAGCGAGAAGATCGGTTCGGTGCTCGAGGTAATCCGCTCGATCGCCGAGCAGACCAACCTGCTGGCGCTCAACGCCGCGATCGAAGCGGCCCGCGCCGGGGAGGCTGGCCGCGGTTTCGCCGTGGTCGCGGACGAAGTGCGCAACCTGGCGCGCCGCACCCAGGAGTCGGTGGAGGAAACCCGCCAGGTGATCGAGGCCCTGCAGGCCGGCACCCAGGAAGTGGTCGGCGCCATGGACAGCAGCCATCGCCAGGCCCAGGGCGGCGTTGAACAGGTCGGCCAGGCCGTTACCGCGCTGCAGCGCATCGGCCAGGCGGTGACCGTGATCACCGACATGAACCTGCAGATCGCCAGCGCCGCCGAGGAACAGAGCGCGGTGGCCGAGGAGATCAACAGCAACGTCGCCACCATCCGTGACGTGACCGAGTCGCTGAGCGGCCAGGCCAACGAATCGGCGCGGGTCAGCCAGTCGCTCAACAGCCTGGCCAACCAGCAGCAGGGGTTGATGGATCAGTTCCGCGTTTAACTGCCAAGCGCCGGGGCCGCTTGCAGGTGGTCTCGGCTGAAAAGCCTCGTCGTCTACACTTTTGCCGGAACCCACGGACCGGCACCGACGAGGCCCCGATGAAGAAAGTTCCTACCCTGCTGGCCAGCCTGCTCCTTGCCTTCGGCCTGGCCAGCACCGACTCCGCCGCTGCGGCCGAGCAACCCATCCACTTCGGCGCCATCGGCTGGGAAAGCGGCGCACTGACCACCGAGATCCTGCGCCTGATCGTCGAACGTGGCTACGGCTACCCCACCGACACCCTGCCCGGCAGCACCGTGAGCATGGAAGTGGCCCTGGCGCGCAACGACCTGCAAGTGATCGCCGAGGAATGGGCCGGGCGCAGCCCCGCCTGGGTCAAGGCCGAGCAGGCCGGCCAGGTGTTCGCCCTGGGCGACACGGTGAAGAACGCGGAGGAAGGCTGGTGGGTACCGGCCTACGTCATCAAGGGCGACCCGGCACGCAACCTCGAACCCCTTGCGCCGGACCTGCGCAGCGTCGACGACCTCAAGCGCTACCCCCAGGTATTCGACGACCCCGAGGCGCCCGGCAAGGGCCGCTTCCTCAACAGCCCCAGCGGCTGGACTTCCGAGACCGTCAACAGCCAGAAGCTCAAGGCCTATGGCCTGGACGGGCTGTACAACAATTTCCGCAGCGGCACCGGCGCGGCCCTCGACGCCGAGATCGCCGCCAAGATCAAGCTCGGCAAGCCCGTGCTGTTCTACTACTGGAGCCCTACTCCGCTGATGGGCCGCTACGACCTGGTACGCCTCGAAGAGCCCCCGTTCGATGCGGCCGCCTGGGCCACCCTCACCGATGCCGCCAATCCCGCTCCCAAAGGCAGCCGTTCGTTGCCGGCCAAGCTCTCCATCGGGGTGTCGAAGGCGTTTCGTGACGCCCACCCGGAACTGGTCGCCGTATTCGAGAAAGTCGACCTGCCCATCGACACCCTGAACAAGGCACTCGCCCACATGAGCGAAACCCGGCAGAAACCCCGCGACGCAGCGATCGCCTTCCTGCGTGACAACCCTGCGGTGTGGAAGGCCTGGCTGCCCGCCGAACGCGCCGCCAAGGTCGAGGCCGGCCTGTGAGTGGTGGTTTTCCCGAAGCCCTGCAATTTTCTTTCGCCGCTTGGGTCAACCGCCTGGTCGACTGGTTGGTCCTGCACTATGGCGATCATCTGCGCACCGTCTCCGACCAGTTGCTGCAACTGCTGCTAGGCCTGGAAAACCTGCTTCGCCTGCTGCCCTGGTGGCTGTTGCTGGTGCTGGTCGGCCTGCTGGCCTGGCATGCCAGCCGCAGTCTGGCCCGGGCGTTGATGCTGCCACTGCTGCTGGCGCTGATCGGCATGCTCGGGCTGTGGGACAAGCTGCTGCAGACCCTCGCCCTGGTGCTGGTCAGCACCGGCCTGTGCGTGCTGATCGGGGTGCCGCTGGGCATCCTGCTGGCCACCCGCCCGCTGGCCCGGCGCCTGATCCTGCCGGTGCTCGACGTGATGCAGACCCTGCCGGCCTTCGTCTACCTGATTCCGGTGCTGATGCTGTTCGGCCTGGGCAAGGTGCCGGCGGTGTTCGCCACGCTGATCTACGCCCTGCCGCCGCTGGTGCGCCTGACCGAGCTGGGCCTGGCGCAGATCGACCCGTCTCTGCTGCAGGCCGCCCACGGCCTGGGCGCCAGCCGCTGGCAACGGCTGCGGCGCATCGCCCTGCCGCTGGCCCTGCCAAGCATCATGGCCGGGCTCAACCAGTCGGTGATGATGGCCCTGTCGATGGTGGTGGTCGCCTCGATGATCGGCGCCCGCGGGCTGGGCGAGGACGTGCTGGCCGGCATCCAGACCCTGAACGTTGGCCAGGGCGTCGAGGCGGGCCTGGCGATCGTCGCGCTGGCGATGGTGATCGACCGCATCAGCCAGGCATACGGACGCCCCGGGCGTTGAGGCGCGCATTCGCGTATCGTAGCCAGGCCTTTGCGCCCTAGCCTGCCACGTCACGAACCGGAGCTCCGCGTGTCCCTCAAAGCCCTGCGCACCCTGGTCACCATCGCCCGCCATGGCACCTTCGCCCGCGCCGCCGACCTGCTGAGCCTGACCCCTTCGGCGGTGAGCCTGCACATCAAGACCCTGGAAGACGAGCTGCAGGTCGCCCTGTTCGACCGCAGCCGCCGCCAGGTGATGCTGACCGAGGCCGGCCAGCTGGCGGTGGCCCGCGCCGAAGGTATCCTGGCCGCCTACGACGAACTGGCCGACACCCTGGCCAGCGGCCCGAGCCTACGCGGTCGCCTGCGTATCGGCGCGATCCACACCGTGCTCGCCCGGCGCCTGCCCAGGGCACTGGTGTGGATCAAGGCGCACCACCCCGAGCTGCATGTCAGCGTGGTCTCGGGCATGTCTGCGGAACTCGCCCGGCGGGTCGAAGATGGCGAGCTGGACGCGGCAATCACCACCGAACCGGTCAGCCCCTACCCGCAAAGCCTGCAGTACACGCCGCTGTTCGAGGACCGCTTCTGGGCTATCGCCAGCCCGGATCTGGCGGGCCAGAGCCTGTCGGCGCTGCTCGCCAGCCAACCGTTCCTGCGCTTCGACAAACGCGCCTGGGCCGGCCGCCAAATCGAACAGGAACTGCGTCGTCAGCGCCTGCAGGTCAACGAGCAGATGGAACTCGACAGCCAGGAAGCCCTGGCGCGCATGGCGGCCATGGGGCTCGGGGTGGCGGTCATCCCCATGAGCGACGATGACCTCGAACGGCTGCCAGCCGCCACCGTGCTGCCCTTCGGTGAACCGCAGCTGACCCGGCGCATGGTGCTGCTGGAACATGAAAAGAGCCAGCGGCGGCACCTGAGTGCGGTACTGAAGACCGCGATCGAGGCTTGAACACCGACGAAAGCGCTGCGCAGCAGCCCTGGACAATGCATTTTTTCTCATCGGTCACTCAAGAAAACACCGTTTTTTCTGCTCACTCAACTCCGCTAGTCTGTGCCCGTACCCGGCCACGGACCACCCGCCATGCTCCACCTGCTGCTCACCACCCTCGTCCCGATCATCCTGCTCATCGCCCTGGGCACCTGGCTGCGGGTCCGTGGCTTTGTCGCCGAGACATTCTGGCCCGGTGCCGAACGCCTGAGCTATTACGTGCTGCTGCCGTCGTTGTTCCTGCACGGCCTGGCCACCGCCAACCTCGACGGCGTGCCAGTGCTGGGCATGGTCGGTGTACTGATGCTCGCGACCCTGCTCGGCGCCCTGCTGCTGGTGCTCTACCAGGGCGTCGCCAGCCATGACGGCGGCGACTTCACCTCGGTGTTCCAGGGTGGCGTGCGCTTCAACAACTACATCGGCGCCACCCTGGCCGCCGGCCTCTACGGCACTGCCGGCATCGCCCTCGCGGCGGTGGCCAACGCCGCCATCGTGCCGCTGGTCAACCTGCTCTGCGTACTGGTGTTCGCCCGCTTCAGCGCACGCCACAGCTCACCGACCACAGTGCTCAAGGCGATCTTCGCCAACCCGTTGATCATCGGCTGCGCGGCGGGCCTGTTGCTGCGGGTAACCGGCCTCGGCCTGCCGGCCGGTCTGGAGCCCACGGTCAAGGCCCTGGGCCAGGCGGCGCTGCCGCTGGGCCTGCTGTGCGTCGGCGCGGCGCTCGGTGGGGCGCAGTTGGGGCAGCAGGTCAGGCCGGTGCTGGCCGCGTCGCTGTTCAAGTTCCTGGTCATGCCAGTGGCCACCTGGGGCCTGTGCCGGTTGTTCGGGCTGGGCGGCCAGGCCGCGGTGGTGGCGGTGCTGTTCCAGGCTCTGCCCACCGCGTCATCGTCCTATGTGATGGCCCGGCAGATGGGCGGCAACGCACCGTTGATGGCAACCATCATCGCCCTGCAGACCATCGCCGCCGCCGCGACCCTGCCCCTGGTGCTGAGCCTGACACTGAATTGAAACCGAACGGCTAGACTGTGGACAGCCCTCTTGCGGAGTCTCGATCATGCGCCTTGCGTGGATGCTGTTCGGTCTGTCCCTGACCCTGCTCGCAGGCCCCCTCCCCGCCGCCGACAGCCAGCAGGCCGCCGTTGCCGAAGACAAGGCTCAGGTGCTCGAGGAGAAGGTGGTCGAGGATGCCCCTCCGCCCAAAAAACAGGAAACCCTGACCCCCGGTGAAGTCCAGGCCGTCGACCCGGCAGGCCAGGCGCCGATGGACGACAGCATCACCTGCCTGGCCCGCACCATCTACTGGGAAGCCAAGGGCGCCGACGCCGAGGACATGAGCGCGGTGGCCAGCGTGGTGCTCAATCGTCTCGGCCACGAAGGCTTTCCCGACAGCATCTGCGGCGTGGTCAAGCAGGGGGTGGAAAGCAAGAGTTGTCAGTTTTCCTGGTGGTGCGACGGGCGCTCCGACCAGGTGGAAGAAGCGGAGCGTTACGCGGTGGCCAAGGAAATCGCCCGCAAGGCACTCAACCAGCAGCTCAAGGACCCCACCGGTGGCGCCCTGTATTTCCATGACCGCAGCGTCCGTCCCGACTGGGCCAAGGCCTATCGCAAGACGGCCCAGACCACGCATTTCCTGTTCTACAAGCCGAACCAGGCATTGGCACGATAAGCCAAGATCAAAAACCGACCGTCGCCGATACCAGCCAGGTCCGCCCAGGCGTCGCTGGAGCCAGCCGCGATGTGCTTGGCAGAGAGCGCTGAGCGAGGGTTCGGGTGCCGCGGTGGACTCGGTCATCAATGGCACGCTGAGGCAGGTGTAGATGAGACTGATCAATTAACCTCAATGCATTGACCAATAGCATCGGCCCTGATCTGCGGCTGTATTCGCCGCAGATCAGGGCCATTTCACCAAGCTGCCTACCCCACGCTACATCAATCGAATTCAATAGGAGGCTGACAGCTACCGGCGGAAGTTCGAGCAGTGCCGGCCGGGCATGCGCCCGCTCCAATGTCACCGATAAAGGTGGCGGCAACCTGCAGCGTCTTTTCCGCACTGCTGCTTTGGAAGAACGGTGAAGCGCCTTTGGTAGAGCTCGCTGGCTCATTGCCATAGGCAAGTTGGGTCAAGCTTGCAGATGCCAGCAACGCGGCCAGTACAACCTTTTTCATGCAGTGTCCTTTCAGTGACTTCTGGTTTTCAATTGCGCAGGCAGAAGCGTTTTCCCCTGCAACCCGACAGACTTTATCCGTCCACCATGCCAGGCAGCGTTAGGAAAAGACCGCTTCGCCGCCTAGAAGCGCTCTTTTGACTTGTAGGACGTCGTGCTTGAGGACGTGGTGGCGCCAAGGTACGGGGCCAGCAGCCGTGAAGCGAAGCACCACGCGGGCTGTGCTCGGCCTCATGGGTACTGCACCTCTACCGCCCGATCCCCAGCATCCCGCGCTCGACGATAAAATCGATCACTGCCTGCAACCCCTCGCCCTTCTTCAGGTTGCTGAACGTCCACGGCCGCTCCGGGCGCATGCGCCGGGTGTCACGTTCCATCACCTCCAGCGACGCCCCTACATAGGGCGCGAGGTCGGTCTTGTTGATCACCAGAAAGTCTGACTTGGTGATGCCCGGCCCACCCTTGCGCGGGATCTTCTCGCCCTCGGCGACATCGATCACATAGATGGTCAGGTCAGCCAGTTCCGGGCTGAAGGTGGCGCTGAGGTTGTCACCGCCACTCTCGACGAAGATCACCTCGAGGTTGCCGAACTGGCGCGCCAGCGCTTCGACGGCGGCCAGGTTCATCGAGGCATCCTCGCGGATCGCCGTGTGCGGGCAGCCGCCGGTCTCGACGCCGACGATACGCTCAGGCTCCAGGGCCCCAGCTTCGGTGAGGATGCGCTGGTCTTCCTTGGTATAGATGTCGTTGGTCACCACGGCGATCTGGTAGTGATCACGCATGGCCTTGCACAGGGCTTCGAGCAGCGCGGTCTTGCCGGAGCCGACCGGGCCGCCGACGCCGACACGCAGGGGTTGCTGGTAGTTTTGCATCGTGGCAGTCCTCAGGAACGGAACAAACGGGTGTATTGGGTTTCATGGCGCGACGAAGCGATGGCCAGCAGTGGCAGGCCACCGCCGAGCTGTTCGTCGTTCAGGGCCAGGGCATGATCGAGCACGGCAGGCAGTGCCTCACCCAGGTCGCGCAGCAGGGTCTGGGCGGCCTGCTGGCCGAACGGCACCAGCTTCACCCCCGCCATCACCGCGCCTTCGAGCCAGGCGAAGCCATGGCCCAGGGCGAGCTGGCGCAGCGGGATCGACCAGTGCGCCCCGAGCCAGGCCATGCCGCCTAGCTGGCTGAGCTCGAGGCTGGCGCGCCAGGCCGGCTCCTGCCCCAGTTGCCAGCCATCGAGCAGACGCGCCAGGGCGCTGCCGCGCTGGCGTTCCTCAAGGCGCAGTTCGGCGGTCTCGCGGTTGGCTAAAAGAAACTGGCTCCAGTGCGCGAAGGCGTCGGCATCGTCGGCCTGGCAGGCCTTGTACAGGCGCGCCAGCAACGGCCAGTCGAGGTGGCCGAGGGTGTCGTGCAACTGCTCGCGCTGCCAGGCGGCGAAGCCGTTGGCGTCCTTGACCCAACCGGCCTCCACGGCCCACTCCAGGCCTTGCGAGTAGGTGAAGCCGCCCACCGGCAAACCCGGGCTGGCCAACTGCAGCAAGCGCAGCAGCGCCAGATCAGTGTGCATCAGCCGGCCAGCACCAGCGCAGCGCCTGCCAGCAGGCCGCCGCCGAAAGCCTTCTGCAGGCCGGCATGGCGCCGCAGCAGGCAACCGACGCCGAAGCCCGCCGCCAGCAGCAGGCCGCTGACCGTGACGAAACCGGCACTGAACTGCCAGAACGCGCTGGGGGTGGCTTCCACGCCATGGGCCCAACCGTGGAACAGGGCGAACACCGGCATGACCAGCGACAGCAGCAACTGACGGCTCGGCAGCAGCAACTGACGGCTCGGCAGCAGCATGGCGGCGGCGGCCACCAGCAGCGAGCCGAGGATCATCTGCTCCATGCCGAGCACATCGCCGAACAGATGGCCGCACACCGCGCCGCCGAACATCGCCGCCAAGGTCGCCAATGGCAAGGTCAGGTTGCGTCGCGTGAGGGCGGCGAGTACGCCGGTGCCAAGCAGCATCAGCAAGTGATCGAGGCCGGTCAGCGGGTGCAGCAGGCCATCCTGCAACGGGTTGCTGTCGTGGCCGGGATGGGCGAAGGCCGGCAAGGCCACCATCAGCAGTACCAGGGCGAAGGTCTTTTTCATTGTGGGCTCCAGGGAGAGGTCAGGAATGGGCTGGCAGGCGCACGAACGGGTGGTCGTGGCCGTGGGAATGGCTGTGAGGTGCGCTCTGGTAGGCACCGGCCTCGGGCTCGAACGGCGCCTGTTCGGCAACCACCTCCAGCCCCAGGCCGCGCAGCATGTCGTCGAGCACATGGTCGTGCTGGAAGCGCAACAGGCCCGGCTCGATCTGCAGCGGCACATGGCGGTTGCCCAGGTGGTAGGCGGCGCGGGCCAGCAGGTGCGGGTCGGCGCAGCGCACGGTCGAGACCGCCTCGGGCGCGGCGAGCACGCGAATGACCTGTTGGCCATCGGCATCGGCCAGCAGTTCGCCGCCACGCAGCAAATGGCCGCGCTCGAGCATCAGCCCGGCTTCGCGGCCGTCGTCGAGGGTGACGCGCAGACGGCTCTTGATGCGGTTGTCGACATTCAGGGTGACGCTGCCGGTGATGGCTTCGGCTGCAGTGACTCGGCGTGTGAGAACAATCATGTTCGCTCCTTCAGAACAGGAAATAACGCTGCGCCAGCGGCAATTCGTACGCCGGCTCGCACACCAGCAGCTCGCCGTCGGCGCGTACCTGGTAGGTCTGCGCGTCGACTTCGATCAGCGGTTGCAGGGAGTTGTGGACCATGTCGGCCTTGCGCACCCGCCGACAGCCGTGGGCCACCCCGATCAGGCTCTGCAGTTTCAGCTCCTCGGGCAGGCCACGCTCCAGGGCGGCCTGGGGCAGGAAGGTCATGCGCGTGGCATGCCGCGCCGCGCCCAAGGCGCCGAACATCGGCCGGTAGTGCACCGGTTGCGGGGTCGGAATCGAGCCATTGATATCGCCCATCGGCGCCGTGGCGATCATCCCGCCCTTGAGCACCAGCGCTGGCTTGACCGCGAAGAACGCCGGCGCCCACAGCACCAGGTCGGCCAGCTTGCCCACCTCCACCGAGCCGACCTCGTGGGCGATGCCGTGGGTCAGCGCCGGGTTGATGGTGTACTTGGCGATGTAGCGCTTGACCCGGAAGTTGTCGCTGTAGCTGCTGTCCGGGGCCAGCGGACCACGGCGCAGCTTCATCTGGTGCGCCACCTGCCAGGTGCGCAGCACCACCTCGCCGACCCGGCCCATGGCCTGGGAGTCGGACGAGGTCATGGCAAAGGCGCCCATGTCGTGGAGGATGTCCTCGGCGGCGATGGTCTCGCGGCGGATGCGCGACTCGGCGAAGGCGACGTCCTCGGCGATGCTCGGGTCCAGGTGGTGGCAGACCATGAGCATGTCGAGGTGCTCGTCCACCGTGTTCACGGTGTAGGGCAGCGTCGGGTTGGTCGAGGACGGCAGCACGTTGGCCTGGCCCGCCGCGCGGATGATGTCCGGCGCGTGGCCGCCGCCCGCCCCTTCGGTGTGGAAGGTGTGGATGGTGCGCTCGCCGATGGCGGCCAGGGTGTCCTCGATGCAGCCCGACTCGTTGAGGGTGTCGGTATGGATCGCCACCTGGATGTCCATCTCCTCGGCCACGCCCAGGCAGCAGTCGATGGCGGCCGGCGTCGAGCCCCAGTCCTCGTGCAGCTTGAGGCCCACGGCGCCAGCGGCGATCTGCTCGCGCAGGGCTTCGGGCCGCGAGGCATTGCCCTTGCCCAGCAGGCCGATGTTGATCGGCAGGCAGTCGGCGGCCTGGAGCATGCGCGCCAGGTACCAGGGCCCCGGGGTGCAGGTGGTGGCGTTGGTGCCAGTGGCCGGGCCGGTGCCGCCGCCGATGAAGGTGGTCACGCCGCTGGTCAGCGCCTCTTCCACCTGCTGCGGGCAGATGAAGTGGATATGCGAGTCGATACCGCCGGCGGTGACGATCTTGCCTTCGGCGGCGATCACCTCGGTGCCCGGCCCTACCGGTACCGTAACACCGGGCTGTACATCGGGGTTGCCGGCCTTGCCGATGGCGGCGATACGGCCATGCTTGACGCCGATATCGGCCTTGACGATGCCCCAGTGGTCGATGATCAGCGCATTGGTCAGCACCAGATCCATGGCCTCGGCGGCGCGCATCTGGCCCTGGCCCATGCCGTCGCGGATCACCTTGCCGCCACCGAACTTGACTTCCTCGCCGTAGATCGTGAAGTCCTTTTCCACCTCCACCCACAGCGCTGTGTCGGCCAGGCGCACGCGGTCACCGACGGTAGGCCCGAACATGTCGGCGTAGGCCTGGCGGGAAATGCGGCTCATGCCCTGCCCTCCAGCGCGCCCATCACCTTGCCCTGAAAGCCGTACACCTCGCGCTTGCCGGCGTAGGCCACCAGTTGCACGGTGCGCGCCTGCCCCGGCTCGAAGCGCACCGCGGTGCCGGCCGGAATGTCCAGGCGAAAGCCCCGGGTCGGCTCGCGCTCGAACACCAGGGCGTCGTTGACTTCGTAGAAGTGGTAGTGCGAGCCCACTTGCACCGGGCGGTCACCATGGTTGGCCACGCTGACGCTGACGCTCTGGCGGCCGACATTGAGCTCGATGTCGCCTGCGGCGACCTGGACTTCTCCGGGGATCATGCCGGGCTCCTCAAACGATGGGTTCATGCACGGTCACCAGCTTGGTACCGTCGGGGAAGGTCGCCTCGACCTGGACGTCGTGCAGCATTTCCGGCACGCCCGCCATCACCTGCTCGCGCCCCAGCACCTCGCGGCCCAGGCTCATCAGCTCGGCCACCGTGCGGCCATCGCGGGCGCCTTCGAGCACCGCGGCGCTGATCAACGCCACCGCCTCCGGGTAGTTCAGTTTCAGGCCACGGGCCAGGCGCCGCTCGGCCAGCAAGGCGGCGGTGAACAGCAGCAGTTTGTCTTTCTCTCGCGGGGTCAGCTCCATGGCGGCTCTCTCAAGTGGCCCAGATGCGCGGCGGGCACGGCGCCAGGCCAAGCACGGCCGGGCGCAGCAGGTGCCAGAGGCGCTGCAGGTTGCGTTGCAGGTGTTGGTTGTCGTGGTCGAGCAGGCGGATCACCAGCAGTGGGCCGAGCAGCGTCGCGCCGGCTGGGGTATCGATTTCGTCGATGATCTGGCGCACCCGCTCCAGCACCGCCGAGTCGGCGGGTGCTGCGCAGAAGGTGGCGAGCAACGGGTGCCCGGCGACCTTGTCCAGTAGCCCGCCCTCGATGCGCAGGCGCTCGTGCAGGCCCGGTTCGCCGGGCAGTTCGATGCGCAGGCGGCTGTCCAGCGCGCCCTCCTCGAAGCGCTCGTTCATCACCGGACGGCCCAGGCACAGCGTCTCCCAGGCCAGCAGGCGCGCGCCAGGCTCGAGGCAGAAACGGCTGTCGAGGCAGGCGCGGGCGCCGTTGAAAAAGATACTGTCCTGCGGCAGCCATTCCAGGGTGCTGCCGGCGGCGAGGTGAAAGCGTTGGGCGAGCCGCGCGGTGGGGCCGATGCTGCGGTAGAACTTGCTCGCGCCGGGCATGGTCAGCAAGGCATGGCTGCCGGGCTCGAGGTGGACATCAAGTTCGAGCCGGTCGCCGGCGACGATGCCCCCTGGCGGGTGCAGCACATAGACATGGCATGGCGCACCCTCCGGATAGAACGGCCGCTGCACCAAAAGAGGCCCGACATGACGCCGCGCACCAAGACGGGTCACTCCCTCGCGCTGGACGAAGCGCAACTGCAGGTGGGCACTCCAGCCCGGGTCTGCCTGCGGTGGGTCGATCTGCTGCGCCAACGACATCCTCAAACCCCTGAAATCCATGGCCTCACGGCCGGATGAGGGCCCTGCGCCGGGCGCTTGCAGGCGCGCCGGGCTGACCACTCGATCAATATTCGCTGGAGGGATATAGCAGGGAGCGGGCCAACTGCGCAGATGAACGATGATGAAACTTTCGAACCATCAGTCATGCGCAAGGCTGCGGGCCAGAGCGGCTGCGCCCGAACGCGCAATTCAAGTGCCGGCCGGCGTGGCGAAGTAGGCTAAAGTGACCACCCTGCCCCTTTTCGAGCCAAGGACGCCCCCATGCAATTCGCCCCCGCCATTCCGATCCTGCGGATCTTCTCGGTCGACAAGGCCCGGGAGTTCTACCTCGATTTCCTGGGTTTCCAGCTCGACTGGGAACACCGCTTCGCCCCGGACCTGCCGCTGTACATGCAGATCCACCGCGACGGGTTGATCCTGCACCTGTCCGAGCACCACGGCGACGCCACGCCGGGCTCGGCGGTGTTTGCCCGGGTCGAGGACCTCAAGGCGCTGGAGCGCGAACTGCTGGCCAAGCGCTACGGCTACGCCCGCCCGCAGGCCGAGGAGGTCGACTGGGGCCTGGAAATGCAGGTGGCCGACCCGTTCGGCAACCGCCTGCGCTTCTGCCAGCAGATCGACAACGTCTGATGGCCAGCGGCAAGCGCGCCCTGGCGCGCCTGGAGCGGGAGATGGTCGCCTGCCTGACCGACGCCTGCGCCACTGCCCAGGGCGAGATCGTCGGTTTCGCCTGGCTCACCCACCAGGTGGACCTCGACGACTTCCCTGCCAGCCTGCGCATCACCTGGGTGTTCACCGACGACACCGACAAGGCCCGCGCGCTGGCCGGCGCGGACAAGGCGCGGATGATCGCGCTGACGGCCCAGGCACTGAGCGATGCTGGCATCGCGCTGGACCACGTGGCCTGGCACGTGCGCTTCGACAGCGAAGAAGCCTGCTGGCGCGATCATGGTGGGGACTGGAACCGGCGCTTGCGCTGAGGCCGACCCTCGCCTGGGTCAAAATCACAGAAAAATCCCACAGCCAATTCGGAAGCACGGAGCTTCGTTCAACTGCAAAAACCTTTCACTGTCAGGCCCTGGGAAACACGCCCCGGCAACGAAAGGGAAGTCACAGTGCAATTCGAGAAAACCTATCAAGTCATCGCCAACCGCGGCATCGTGCTTGATGTTTGCAGCTGGTTGTCGACTTATCACACCGGCGACAGGATGGTGTGCGCTGAGGCAACCCACTGCGGAGGTATCTGGCCGCAGCGCTCCAGCCATTCCCTGATTATCCAGGCACACACATGAACGCCTTCATCGCGGTGGCCATGCTCGGACTTGCAGCAGCCATTCTCTACCACACGCTTCGTTCTGCGTCGGTACGCAAATGGACCGGGCTGGCCCTGCTGGCCAGTGGCGCACTGTTTTGGAGCTGGCAGCCTCAACGCCTGTACCTGGGCGTGGAGTGGTTCATGTGGGTAACATTTCTGCTCTGCACAGGCTCAGGCCTGTTCGTTCATCGTAATCGTCATCGCGACAGCGACTGACCCGAACGAACACGCCCGGCGGATTGTGTGACTGGCCGTTCCCGATCCGCGCCGGATGTATTAAGGTGGCGGGGTGCGCATATAAAAGCAGCCCGACGTGTTCGGGCAAGAGCAATGAGGGTGTCATGAGTAACGAAAGCATTAACTGGGACAAGCTGGGTTTCGACTACATCAAGACCGACAAACGTTACCTGTCCGTATGGCGTAACGGCGAGTGGGACAAGGGCACCCTGACCGAAGACAACGTGCTGCACATCAGTGAAGGCTCCACCGCCCTGCACTATGGCCAGCAGTGCTTCGAAGGCCTGAAGGCCTACCGCTGCAAGGATGGCTCGATCAACCTGTTCCGCCCGGACCAGAATGCCGCGCGCATGCAGCGCAGCTGCGACCGCCTGCTGATGCCACGGGTATCGACCGAACAGTTCATCGAAGCCTGCAAGCAGGTGGTCAAGGCCAACGAAAAGTTCGTGCCGCCGCACGGCAAGGGTGCCCTGTACCTGCGTCCGTTCGTGATCGGCACCGGTGACAACATCGGCGTGCGCACCGCCCCCGAGTTCATCTTCTCGGTCTTCGCCATCCCGGTCGGCTCGTACTTCAAGGGCGGCATGACCCCGCACAAATTCCTCATCTCCGACTTCGACCGTGCCGCCCCGCAAGGTACCGGCGCGGCCAAGGTCGGCGGCAACTACGCGGCCAGCCTGCAGCCGGGCTATGAAGCCAAGAAAGCCGGCTTCGCCGACTGCATCTACCTCGACCCGCTGACCCACAAGAAAATCGAGGAAGTCGGCTCGGCCAACTTCTTCGGCATCACCGCCAACAACGAATTCGTCACGCCGAAGTCGGTCTCGGTACTGCCAGGCATCACCCGCCTGTCGCTGATGGAACTGGCCGAATCGCGCCTGGGCCTGAAGGTCATCGAAGGCGACGTGGAAATCGACAAGCTCGACCGCTTTGTCGAAGCCGGTGCCTGTGGTACTGCCGCGGTGATCACGCCGATCGGCGGCATCCAGTACAACGGCAAGCTGCATGTATTCCACAGTGAAACCGAGGTCGGCCCTGTAACGCAGAAGCTGTACGCAGAGCTGACCGGCATCCAGAGCGGTGACGTCGAGGCGCCAGCGGGCTGGATCGTCAAGGTCGTTTAAGCCTGTGCCGTCATGAGAAAGGGGCGTGCCAGCAATGGCACGCCCCTTTTCTTTGCCGATACGCCATCGCCCAGTCAGCCACGACGGTGTTGCGTAGATGAATTTTTCTTAAATCGCCGGTTGTCTATTCTTTGGCACAATCAAGTCTCCACTCGCCGCCCAGGAACCAGCATGCCACGCGTACTGACCATCGAAGACGACGCTGTTACCGCCCAGGAAATCGTCGCCGAACTGTCCAGCCACGGTCTGGAAGTCGACTGGGCCGACAATGGCCGTGAAGGCCTGGCCAAGGCCATCGCCGGCGGCTACGACCTGATCACCCTGGACCGCATGCTGCCCGAGGTCGACGGCCTGACCATCGTCACCACCCTGCGCAACCTGAAGATCGCCACGCCGATCCTGATGATCAGCGCGCTGTCGGACGTCGACGAGCGTGTGCGCGGCCTGCGCGCCGGCGGTGACGACTACCTGACCAAACCGTTCGCCTCCGACGAAATGGCCGCCCGGGTCGAGGTGCTGCTGCGCCGCAACAGCGTGCCGATGACCCAGACCCGCCTGCAGGTCGCCGACCTCGAGCTGGACCTGATCAGCCACGAAGCCCGCCGCGGCGAACAGGCGCTGAACCTGCTGCCCACCGAATACAAGCTGCTCGAGTACCTGATGCGCCACTCCGGCCAGGTGATCACCCGGATGATGATCTTCGAGGAGGTCTGGGGCTACCACTTCGACCCCGGCACCAACCTGATCGACGTGCACATCGGCCGCCTGCGCAAGAAGATCGACTCGCCCGGCCAGAACCCGCTGATTCGCACCGTGCGGGGCTCCGGCTATGCCATTGCCGAACCCGTCTAAGGGCTGGAGCTCATCCACCAGCCGTCTGCTGGCGTTGTACAGTTTCCTCTTCGTGGCCTGGAGCAGCATCCTCATGGGGGTGCTGTACTTCGAGGTCACCAGCTACCTGAACAAGCTCACCCGCCACTCGATGCTGCAACGCCAGCACCTGTTCGCCCACATGAGCGGCAAACAGCTGGACGACGCGCTGGTGGCAAGCCAGGCCTTCGAGGAACGCAGCTTCGACGCCTACGGCCTGTTCGACGCCCAGCTCAACCCGATCGGCGGACGCATCCGTGCGATACCCTCGGAGCTGGGCCTGGACGGCAAGGTCCATGAGCTCAAGCGATGCCTGGACGCCGACGACCCCCACCTGCCCCGCGACAGCTGCGATGCCGTGGCGATCAAGGTGCAGGACGGTCGCTGGCTGGTGCTGGTGCGCGACAACGGCTCGCTGTTCGTGGTGACGAGGATCATCCTCGACGCCCTGCTCTGGGGTATCTCGCTGACCTTGATCCCTGGTTTCGCCGGCTGGTATCTGCTGCGGCGCCGGCCACTCAAGCGCATCCGCGCGATCCAGGCCCAGGCCGAGCTGATCGTCGCCGGCGACCTCACCCACCGCCTGCCCCTGTCGGCCCGGCGCGATGAGCTGGACATGCTCGCCGCCATCGTCAACGCCATGCTCGACCGCATCGAGCGGCTGATGCACGAGGTCAAGGGCGTCTGTGACAACATCGCCCACGACCTGCGCACCCCGCTGACACGCCTGCGTGCCCAGCTCTACCGCATCCGCCAGCAAAGCGGCAGCGACTCCGCCGAAGGCGCGGCGCTGGACCAGGCGATCGGCGAGACCGACACGCTGATGGCACGCTTTCGCGGCCTGCTGCGCATCAGCGAACTGGAAGACCGCCAGCGCCGCGCCGGCTTCGTCCGGCTCGACCCGCAGGCGTTACTGGTGGAGCTGCATGACTTCTACCTGCCGCTGGCCGAGGATGGCGGCATTCGCCTGCACCTGGAGCAGCCTGCGCAGCTGGCGGCGCTGCATGGCGACCGGGAGTTGCTGTTCGAGGCACTGGCCAACCTGGTGGGCAACGCGATCAAGTTCACCCCCGAGGGCGGACTGGTGCGTATCGTCGCCAGCGAGGACGAGGCCGGCGTGCATATTGCAGTCGAGGACAGTGGACCGGGGATTCCGGCGGATGAGCGCGAGGCCGTGTTGAAGCGCTTCTACCGCAGCGAGGAAGGCCATCGCCACGCGGGGTTCGGGCTGGGGCTGTCGATCGTCGCGGCAATCGTCGACCTGCATGGGTTCGGGCTGGAGGTGGCCAGCAGTGCGCTGGGTGGGGCAAAGCTGGTGCTGCATTGCCCATTGGCGGGGCCGGCGAAGTAGCAACCTGAAAAGCATCGCGGGGCAAGCCCGCTCCCACGTTGACACCCAATTGCAGGTGCGTCGACGTGGGAGCGGGCTTGCCCCGCGATTGGGCCGCACAGCGGCCCCGGTTGCAGTATCAGTCAGCCAGGCGCCAGGTAGTGGTGCCCTTGCTGTCTTCCAGCACCACGCCCATGGCGGCCAGCTGGTCGCGGATGCGGTCGGATTCGGCCCAGTTCTTGTCGCTGCGCGCCTGCAGACGCGCCTGGATCAGCGCCTCCACTTCAGCGGCATCGACCTTCCCCTCGGCGCCGGCGCGCAGGAAGTCATCGGCTTCCAGCTGCAGCACACCCAGCACATCCCCCAACTCGCGCAGACGACCCGCCAGGCCGGCGGCGGCCTCGGGGTCGCTGTCACGCAGGCGGTTGATCTCGCGCACCAGGTCGAACAGCACGGCGCAGGCTTCAGGTGTACCGAAGTCGTCGTTCATCGCCACGGTGAAACGCTCGACGAACGCCTCGCCACCCTGGGCAGCCACGCGCGGCAGGCCACGCAGCGCATGGTAGAAGCGCTCGAGCGCGCCCTTGGCGTCGCGCAGGCTGTCCTCGGAGTAGTTGATCGCGCTGCGGTAGTGGCTGGCCACCAGCAGGTAACGCACCACTTCCGGGTGGTACTTGTCGAGCACATCGCGGATGGTGAAGAAGTTGTTCAACGACTTGGACATCTTCTCGCCATTGATGCGGATCATGCCGCAGTGCATCCAGGCGTTGGCGTATTGCTTGCCGGTGGCCGCCTCGCTCTGGGCGATCTCGTTCTCGTGGTGCGGGAACTCCAGGTCGCTGCCGCCACCGTGGATGTCGAAGCTCTCGCCCAGGCAGCAGGTGGACATTACCGAGCACTCGATGTGCCAGCCCGGACGGCCCGGGCCCCACGGCGAATCCCAGTAGGGCTCGCCGGGCTTGACGCCCTTCCACAGCACGAAGTCGAGCGGGTCCTGCTTGGCCTCGTCGACTTCGATGCGCGCGCCGATGCGCAGGTCTTCGATCTTCTTGCGCGACAGCTTGCCGTAGCCGACGAACTTGCCGACCCGGTAGTACACGTCGCCATTGCCCGGCGCGTAGGCGTAGCCCTTGTCGATCAGGGTCTGGATCATTGCGTGCATGCCGGGGATATGGTCGGTGGCACGCGGCTCCAGGTCCGGCTTGAGGATGCTCAGGCGGCGCTCGTCCTCGTGCATCGCGTCGATCATGCGGGCGGTCAGCGTGTCGAACGACTCGCCGTTCTCGTTGGCCCGGTTGATGATCTTGTCGTCGATGTCGGTGATATTGCGCACATAGGTCAGCTCATAGCCGCTCTTGCGCAGCCAGCGGGTGACCAGGTCGAAGGCCACCATGCTGCGGCCGTGGCCCAGGTGGCAGTAGTCGTACACGGTCATGCCGCACACGTACATGCGCACCTTGTTGCCGTCCAGCGGCTTGAAAACTTCCTTGGTCTTGCTCAGCGTGTTGTAGATGGTAAGCACGAAGGTTCCTCAGCTGCCCCACGAATCGCGCAGGGTCACGGTGCGGTTGAACACCGGGCGACCCGGCTGGGAGTCTTTCAGGTCGGCGCAGAAGTAGCCTTCGCGCTCGAACTGGAAGCGGTCTTCCGGTTGGGCCTGGCCCAGGGAAGGTTCCGCGCGACAACCACTGAGCACCTGCAGCGAATCGGGATTGATGTTGTCGAGGAACGTGCCACCGTCTTCGGTCTTCTCCGGGTTGGCGGAGCGGAACAGGCGGTCGTACAGGCGCACTTCGCACTCGATGCTGCCCTCGGCCGGCACCCAGTGGATCACGCCCTTGACCTTGCGGCCTTCGGGGTTCTTGCCCAGGGTGTCCGGGTCGTACGAGCAGCGCAGCTCGACGATGTTGCCGTCAGCGTCCTTGATCGCCTCGTCGGCGCGGATCACGTAGCTGCCGCGCAGGCGCACTTCACCGGCCGGCTCCAGGCGTTTGTAGCCCTTGGGCGGCTCTTCCATGAAGTCGTCGCGGTCGATGTACAGTTCGCGGGCGAACGGCAGCACGCGCACGCCCATGTCTTCCTTCGGATGGCGCGGCAGTTCGAGCTGCTCGACCTGGCCCTCGGGGTAGTTGGTGATGACCACCTTCAGCGGGCGCAGCACGCACATGGCGCGCGGCGCGGTGCGATCCAGGTCGTCACGGATGCTGAACTCGAGCATCGCCATGTCGACCACGCCGTCGGAACGGTTGGTGCCGATCATCTCGCAGAAGTTGCGGATCGAGGCCGGGGTGTAGCCGCGGCGGCGGTAGCCCGACAGGGTCGACATGCGCGGATCGTCCCAGGCCTCGACGTGGCCTTCGTCCACCAGTTGCTTGAGCTTGCGCTTGGAGGTGATGGTGTAGTTCAGGTTCAGGCGGCTGAACTCGTACTGGCGCGGGTGCGCGGGGACCGGCAGCTTGTCGAGGAACCAGTCGTACAGCGGACGGTGGCTTTCGAACTCCAGGGTGCAGATCGAGTGGGTGATGCCTTCGATGGCGTCCGACTGACCGTGGGTGAAGTCATAGTTGGGGTAGATGCACCACTTGTCACCGGTCTGGTGGTGATGGGCATGGCGGATGCGGTACAGGATCGGGTCGCGCAGGTTCATGTTCGGCGAGGCCATGTCGATCTTGGCGCGCAGCACGCGCTCGCCGTCCTTGAACTCGCCGGCCTTCATGCGGGCGAACAGGTCCAGGTTGTCCTCGACGCTGCGCTCGCGGAACGGGCTGTTCTTGCCTGGCTCGGTCAGGCTGCCGCGGTATTCCTTGGCCTGCTCTGGGGTCAGGTCGCAGACGTAGGCGTTGCCCGACTTGATCAGCTCCACGGCCCAGGCGTGCAACTGGTCGAAGTAGTCCGAGGCGTAGCGCACCGGGCCTGCCCATTCGAAGCCCAGCCACTTGACGTCACGCTGGATGGAGTCGATGTACTCCTGGTCTTCCTTGGCCGGGTTGGTGTCGTCGAAACGCAGGTGGCAGACGCCGCCGAATTCCTTGGCCAGGCCGAAGTTGACGCAGATCGACTTGGCGTGGCCGATGTGCAGGTAGCCGTTGGGCTCCGGCGGGAAACGGGTGACGATGCTCTGGTGCTTGCCCGCGTCCAGGTCAGCCTGGACGATCGGCCGCAGGAAGTTCACAGGGACGGCGGGGGCGCCTTTGGCAGCGGCGTTTGGCGCGTTGTCGGCAGTGGGCTTGCTCATAGTGTCCTTGAATGCAGGTAGCCGGCCGGGTAGGCCGATTGAATCAAAGGGCCTATCATAGCCGAAGCAGTCAAGCTGCTGACAGCCGGAGCACCGACAAAGTGGCGCGTTTTGTCGCCGCAGCGGTCTACAATCCGGCACAATGGCGCCCCAGTGGCGTGTGCCGCGGCTGCCTGATCCTGCGTCAGGTTGTCCGAGCGCAGCGCGCACCCTATTTCCCGAATGCCTTGAAAGAGCGAATTTCAGCATGTCCAAAGTCAAACTGAGCACCAACCACGGCGATATCATCCTGCAACTGAACGCCGAGAAAGCCCCGCTGACCACCGAGAACTTCGTTCAGTACGTCAAGGAAGGCCACTACGATGGCACCGTGTTCCACCGCGTGATCAAGGGCTTCATGATCCAGGGTGGCGGTTTCGAGGCTGGCATGAGCCAGAAGAAAACCCGCGCCAGCATCCAGAACGAAGCCGACAACGGCCTGAAGAACACCAAGTACAGCATCGCCATGGCCCGCACCATGGAGCCGCACTCGGCCTCCGCGCAGTTCTTCATCAACGCCTCCGACAACGACTTCCTCAACCACAGCGGCAAGAACGTCCAGGGCTGGGGCTATGCGGTGTTCGGTGAAGTGATCGAAGGCCAGGAAATCGTCGATGCCATCGAAAAAGTCGCCACCGGTTCCAAGTCTGGCCACCAGGACGTGCCGAAAGAAGACGTGATCATCGAGAAAGCCGAGATCATTGAGTGATACTGCTGATCTCCGATCTGCACCTGCAAGAAGAACGCCCGGACATTACCCGGGCGTTTCTTGATCTGCTCGACGGCCGCGCCCGCCACGCCAAGGCGCTGTACATCCTCGGCGATTTCTTCGAGGCCTGGATCGGCGACGATGCCATGACGCCCTTCCAGCAGTCGATCTGCCAGGCCCTGCGCCGGTTGAGCGACAGCGGCACGGCCGTGTACCTGATGCACGGCAACCGTGACTTCCTCATTGGCCAGGCGTTCTGCGACGCCGCCGGCTGCACCCTGCTGGCCGACCCCAGCGTGGTCGAGCTCGGTGGCGAGGCGGTGCTGCTGATGCATGGCGACACCCTGTGCACCCGTGACGTGGCCTACATGAAGCTGCGCCGTTACCTGCGCAACCCGCTGACCCTGTGGATCCTGCGGCACCTGCCGCTGGGCACGCGGCACAAGCTGGCGCGCAAGCTGCGCAGCGAAAGCAGCGCGCAGACACGCATGAAGAGCACCGAGATCGTCGATGTCACCCCCGAGGAAGTGCCCAAGGTGATGGCCGCCCACGGCGTGCGCACCCTGGTCCACGGCCACACCCATCGACCGGCGCTGCACAAGCTGGTGGTCGATGGCCAGCCGGCACGGCGCATCGTGCTGGGCGACTGGGACCGACGTGGCTGGGCATTGCAGGTGGATGAACAGGGTTTCCAGCTGGCCCCGTTCGACTTCTCCTGAAACAGCGTGGGGCAAGCCCGCTCCTACAACACTCGTAGGAGCGGGCTTGCCCCACGCTGCCATCAACGGTGCTATTTGGCGCTGACCACCTGTCCCTTGTCCCGCTCGCTGATCACATACTGCCGATACTGCGGATCAGCCTTGATCTGCGCCTCGGTGAACGGAATCGGCGCCAGTTGCTTGGCCGCGAAGGCTCGTGTCTGGTCGGCGGCATGCGCCGACGCCCGCTCGCTCGACAGCGAGAACGCCAGCAACCCCTGGGCCTGCGGCCCCTGCTCGGTGAAGCTGACCACCTGCAGATAGCTCGAACCACTGACCACCAGGCGCTTGCCCGGCCCCACCGGCACGCTGACCATCGCGTTGTAGACGCCCAACGCCTGCGGCCCACCGGGAACCGGCGTGCCATCGGCGGCCTGCTGGATCTGCCCCCAACGCTGGTCGGCGGCGATACCGGCCTCGTTCAGTTGCGCAAGCGAGTCCAGCGCTGCCTCGCGCAGCAGTTTGCGCACCGCAGCCTGCTCCACCGCCAGGCCACGAGGCGTGTGCAACGGGTCGGCCGGGTCGAACGGCACGCGCCAGCTTTGCGGATGCTCGGCCAACGCGCCGGCGATATTGATGAAATGAACCAGGCCGATACCGCTGTCCTGATCGGCCTTGCCGGCCCACGTCTGCAGGCTGGCACACACCGACTGTATGTCCGCCTCCACGCCCTTGCACCATTGCAACAGGTCCGGCATCAGCAGGCTGGCCTGGTACACCTCGTCATCGAACACCATGTGCTGCAGCTCGGCGCTGCCCAGCTTGCCCTTGCCCTGCAGGCGCTGCAGGGCAAAGCGGCTGCGCAGGCCCAAGGGCTGGTCGGCACGGCTGACCAGCGGCGAGAACCCCGTCAAAGGCTGGGCCGGGTTGGCCATCCACGCTGAATCGTTGGCGTGCTGTACATAATCGCGCCGCTCCAGGCTCGGCAGCAGGCTGGCCGGGAAGATCCCCGGCTGGGCCGCCTGCGCATCCACCTTCCATTGACAGGCACTGCGCGAGCCGTCGAGCACCACCAGCGGGCCCGACGCGCCCGGGTTGCTGCACTGCGCCAGCATCCCCTGGTCGACATAGGGCACCACCGACTGATTGAGATACAAGGCCTGGCCAGCAGCGTCCACTGCCAATGTGTTGACCCAAGGGATGCCCTGCAGCTCGCCCACCGACGCCTTCAGCGCCTGCAGGCTGTCGGCACGGTTGATCCGGTACCACTGCTGCAACACCCGGGTATTGTCCAGGTTTGCATCGCGCAGGCTGTAGGCGGCGTGATTGTCCCAATCCAGACGGCCGGGCCATTGCACCACAGGGCCGAACTTCGACAGGTGAATCGTGCGCTCGACCTGGCTGAGCGTACCGCCCTCACCTTTCACCGTGACCTTCAGCAGCTTGCGCTCCAGCGGCAGCGACTGGCCGTCATACAGGTAGCGGGTGGCGTCCTTGGGGTCCAGTTGCAGGCGATAGAGGGTGAAGTGCTTGGAGGTGTCGACCG
Organism: Pseudomonas sp. FG36; assembly: GCF_057809275.1. Taxonomy (NCBI): domain Bacteria; kingdom Pseudomonadati; phylum Pseudomonadota; class Gammaproteobacteria; order Pseudomonadales; family Pseudomonadaceae; genus Pseudomonas; species Pseudomonas sp. FG36. The sequence goes on along the minus strand of NZ_JBMDJQ010000001.1, from coordinate 247,637 downwards.
TATGGGTCCAGGCCAGGTGCCGGTTGAAACCGATATTGACAACCGGCAGGCCCGGCAACGCCGCGCCCATCACATCCAGCTGCCCGGGGATGGTCAACTGCATCTGGTAAAAGCGCATCCCGCCAATCCACGGGAAATGCGGGTTGGCCAGCAGCAGTCCGCGGCCATTGGCCGAACGCTCGGCGCCCACGGCCACGGCATTGCTGCCACGCTCGGCGGCGAACTGCGCCTGCCGCGCCAGGGCCACGCTGTAGTCGACCGCCGGGCGTTGCGCCGCCAGCTTGGGGGGCGTCGCGGCGACCACGGCCTCGACGAATTGCCCCACACCGCCCTCGGCCAGCAAGCGCCGGGTCAGCTTGACCAGGTCACGGCTGGTGATCGGCCGGAGCCACTCCCCTGCCCCGCACTCGGCCGGCAGCCCCTCGGCCCGTCGTTCACCCAGGGCACGGTTATAGCCATTGGCATAACCATCAAGCAGGTCGCGCACCGCCTCCGGCTGCGCCTTGAGGAAACTGTCTACCGCAGCAGGCTCGTTGAGCCAGGTAAAGAACAGGTCGCTGGAGAGGTTGTCACGCTGCTCGACCGTCTTGCCATCGGCACCGAAGTAACGGGAGCGCTCGCCATTGACGGTCAGTACTTCGCCAGCCAGCAGACACAGGTTGTCCTGGGCATAGGCGTAGCCGATGCCATAGCCCAGGCCGCGCTCGTCCTTGGCCAGAATGTGCGGCACGCCGAAACTGGTGCGACGGATCTGCGCGGAGGCCTCGCCATCGACCTCGCGCGCCTGCAGGGTCAGGCTGGAAGCGACCAGGGCGGCGGCAAGGCCCAGGCGAAACAAGGGAAGAGGGATCACAGGCACTCCTCGTGCTTATCGGGGTCATCCCGAACAGACGAATGGCCAGATGAAAATTTTACGTTCGACGCGGTGCTGCAACGTTCTCAACAGAACGTGTCAGATTTTTTTCACCGGGGGTTGCAGTTTTGTCGAGCTCAAACGTCTTTAGATGTGAGGCACCCATGATTTCGGGACAGTCCACGAAAAGGAGCATTCACATGTACAACCCGCAACAATCGCTAGCGGCGCAGCCTGCACCCAACCAGGCCGCCGCCCCCCAGGAGGAACGCGTGGGCAACGAACAGATCCGCGAGCTGCTGCGCGCCTACGGCCTGCGCACCAGCCTGATCCGCCTGAAGGTCATCGACGCCCTGCACACCGCCGGCCGCAATGGCCGCAGCATTGGCGTGCGTGGCGTGCATGCGCAACTCGAGCAGCTGGATATTCCGCTGTCGTTCCTGAGCGTGCGCGAGGTGCTCAAGCGCCTGTGCAGCGAAGGCGTGATCAACCTGGGCAGCGACAAATGCTACAGCCTGAACCCTCAGGCCCGGGCCGTGCTCGAGCAACCCGCTTCGCGCTGAGCGCATGGCCGGCAAGGATATGCCGGCCCGCCTGCTTCAGGGTTTCACCTTGCGCCGCAGGATCCCGTTGATCACCACCACGACCACCGCAATGGCGATGGCGACGTACTGGAATGTCTGCTCGCTGATAGTGCCCTGCTTCTGCAGGTAACTTAGGCCAAGCATGATCCCCAGGACCACCAGGATGATCAGGATCGAATATTTCAGGCGCTGCACGTGTGTCATCGGAGGTTCCTTGCGACATCGGGGACATGAGGCTCCAGCGGAGCCGACGCCATGATACCTCGGCCGCTTTCCCCTCGCTGCAGTTCCTGCCGACTCCCCACGCAGCAACCCCCTCTTTCCTGCCCCTGCCCCACGGTAGCGTCGAGATGCGCCCGTAGGTGCATGTCTAGGTAAGCTACCCACTACGCCATCATGGAACCCTTTCTCTAGATGGTTTGGGGCCTGCAGCGCAGGGGTGAAGGCATTTCCTACCTCAAGGCGTCCAGTTGCCCGCAAACAACAGACAAGGACGACTACAAGCCCCGGTCCGCTTCGCGCCTAGCGACCCTTTCCGTCGCTGTTCGAAAATCTGGCCACGCCACGCGGACCTCCCCGTGGCAACCCACGCCGCAGCCCATCGGGACCTCGGCGCCGGCCAAACCCAATGACGGAAGGAACCATTTCGTGGAAATGCCAGACCTGAGCAACATCGACCTCACCCAACTGCCTCAGTCGCTGCAGGCACTGATCGAATGCATCGGTTTGGACAACGCCTACCGGCTGACCCATGCCTTTGGCGGACGCCCCAAGTACATCCCCAAGCATCGCCAACGCACCAAACTGGCCGATGTGCTGCCGCCAGAGGCGCTCGATGCGCTGATCCAGCGCTTCGCCGGCCTTGCCCTGGAGATCCCCAAGTCCGACCACTTCCAGCGCCAGCTGCGCAACCAGCAGATCCAGCGGGAGAGCGCCAGCGGGCTGTCACGCAGCCTGCTCGCCGACAAGTATGGATTGAGCCTGCGACAGATTGGCAACATCCGTAGACAGGCGTAGCCAGCACCGCTCTGGACTTGGCCGAAGCGGGTGACGCCGGAACCTGCCAGTGGCGCAGAGGAGGCGCTGGACCAGTTTGTCGCAATCGACCGTTTGAAGATCAGACACGGATCAAGTCGATGCCACAGCGACCTCGGTCTACTTTTCGCCTTCCTCGAGCGGTGTGCTCCACAGCACCAGCTCGAGCGCCGCGGCAATCTGGATACGGTGGTCGGCAAATGGAATGGGCAGCAGGTCCTGGGCGCGCTCCAGGCGCCGCAGCAAGGTATTGCGATGCGTACCCAATACTTCGGCGGTCTGGGTGATATTGCAGCCATGGGCCAGGAACGCCCGCAACGAATGCTGCAGTACCATCGGCTCTGAGGCCAGGCGCCCCAAGGTACTCAAGACAAACTGCCTGGCCGCCCGAGCATCCTGTGTCATCAACGACACCATCCTCACCTGATCGATACTGGCCACAGGCGGCGCGCCCGCCAGGCGCCCCATCAGCCGCTGGGTGGTCAAGGCTTCCAGGTGGGAGCGACGGAAACCGTTGAGCCCCGCCGCCGGGGCGCCCAGTGCCGCACGAACGCCTGGGTACTGACGAACCACGTCTTGCAGCGCATTGAGGTCCAGAGGCCTTGTCGCAGCACTCCAGCCCCATAAGGTCGCAGGCCCGGCGAACACCACCAGCGGCGCCCCCGCCCCCGTGAGGCTTGCCAGCGCGCGCGCCATGTCCTCCAACGGACGAATGTGCGCTTCGGGCGTCTCGCTCCACACCAGAAAGGCCTGGTGCTTCTGCGCAAGGCTGTAGCCCAGGCGCCTGGCGAACTGCTCGGCATCGACATCGCGGCCGTCGAGCAGGCGACTGACCAGGCTGCGTTTGTCGATGTGATCGTCATGGGCCTGGGCGTGCTTTTCTTCCAGGATGATCCGGGTGATCACACGCATGTTGCTGTCGATGAACTCCGAGATCGAGCGCGAGGACACATCGAGGAATTCCTCGAGCACCACAGGGTCTTGGGTCAGGCCAAACGCCATCTTCATCCACAGTTCCCAGGCAGTGTTCTGTGTCGACCTTGCGACGTTCATCAACATTTCGGACTGTCCCCTATGCGCGAGCTCCCTCGCCGTATCCACCATGTCGGCCGACACATAGGGTTCCACCGGCTCTCCCGGGCGCTGCATGTTGGCGTTGGCCCAGTGCAGTAGCTCTGCCCTGTTGGCGCGCCTAAACGCAGCCAGGATGACCGGGTCTTCCAGCAACTTCGCATCTTGCGCTGAAGTGAAAAGCGCCTGGTTCAGCCGCTCGACCCACTCCGGCGGCAGCGCCTGAGCACGCTCGGCGCCCTTGCGAATGAGTTCACGCACGGCTTCCGAGGGGCGTGGCCAGGGGGAGAAATTACCGGTCATATGGGGTGCCTATCGCGCAGAACTCCGTGGAAAATGCTGTTGCTCGTACCTGCGGGCCGACCCCGGGCTTCTTCTGTTCAGCATGCTCTTGGCAACTGCGCAACAGCCAGTTCATGCACTGCCGTGCAGCGCCATAAGCAACCGTCATTCCTGACGGGGCACGACACCGCGACGTGAAAACAGGATAGGCGCCCCTTCGGCATCGAGCAGCACCGCCGTCAGTGACAGGCCATCAGCCGACTGTTTTTCCTGGAAATGGCGCCCGCCATCGTCGCTCAGCATCATCAGCCCATCCAGCCCGACCACCAGCACCCGGGTACCCGCTACCGCCATGGCGGTGACGGAACCTTTGCCGTGGGTAGGCAACCTGCGCAAGTCATTCCCCTCCTTGGCACCCTGCAGCAACGTGCCTCGCTGGCCACCGAGCAACAGGCTGCCGTCGTTCAGCACAGCCCCGGACCACAAGGTGCCTGAGTAGCCGGTATCCAGGTAACCCCAGCTTTTGCCATGGTCCCCGGAGTGCAACAGCTGCCCATGCTCGGCGGTGGCGTACAACGTGCCGTGGCTGTCGGCAAACAGCCCCATCAGGTTGAGGTCGGCCTTCCTGGCACCCGGTGGCGGCGGCAACGATTGCTCGGTCCAGGTCTTGCCACCATCCTCGGTGGTCAGCAGCAACGACCACAGCCCCACGGCAACGCCCTGTTGGGCATTGAAGAAGTGCACGGCGAACAGCGGCCGATCTTCGTCGCTGGACAAGCGCTGGATCTGCCACGACTCGCCACCGTCGGTGGTGGCCAGGATCGCGCCCCAATGGCCGACCGCCCAACCACGCTGGGCGTCCACGAAGGACACCCCCGTCAGCTGAGTGGATACCGGCACCGAACGCGCCTGGCGAAAAGCCTTGCCCTGATCGTCCGACAGCAAGACCACGCCATGGTCGCCGACCGCGACCACGCGCTCCCCGGCCCAGACGGCATCCAGCATGGTCGCTTGCGTGGCATTGCTCGCCTGCACGGCAGGCACTGCCTGCAAGGGCTCGGCCCGGGCAGACAGCAACGGCAATGTCGCGGCGAGCACCGCCGCGATCAATGAACCCCTGAATCGCATGTTTCTCTCCTCAGTGCAGCAGCGCGCCGATCATGCGCACGGGGCGCTTGCGCGGGAATACCCGCTCCAGCCAGACCGCGAATGCCGGCAGTACGGTCATGGCCATGACCATGTTGACGATGAACATGAAGGCCAGCAGCTTGCCCATGTCCGCCTGAAACTTCAGGTCGGAAAAGGCCCAGGTGGCCACGCCCACCGCCAGGGTGATCGCGGTGAAGATGGTGGCCACGCCCACTTCGAGCAACGCGTGCTCGACCGCCTTGGTGATCGTCTGGCCGTGGGCAAGGTGCAGCTGCAGGCGGTTGTAGATGTAGAAGGCGTAATCCACCCCGATACCAACCGCCAGCACCATCACCGGTAATGTGGCGATGGTCAGGCCGATCTGCAGCTCTTTCATGAACCAGTAGCCAATGAACGTACCGATGGTCAACGGCAGGCAGCACACCAGCACCGCGCGCAGGTCGCGGTAGACCGCGAACACCAGCAACGCGATCGCGGCATAGACATACAGCAGCATGGGCGTCTCGCTCTTCTCCACCTCCTCGTTGATGGCCGCCAGGACACCGGCGTTACCCGAGGCGAGGCGGATCGCCAGGTCCGGTTGCGGATACTCGCTACGGAACGCCTTGACCGCCGCCACCACCCGGTTGATCGTCGTCGCCTTGTGGTCGGCCAGGTACAGGTGCACCGCGGACATGCTGCAGTCGGTACGCACCAGTCCAGGAGTGCGCGCCACCTCGGTGGCCAGCGCCGCGTAGTTCATCGGGTCGATGGGCACCACGGCCATCTTCGGGTTGCCTTCGTTGTAACCCTCGTTGAACTGGCGCAGGTTGCTGGAGAACGACGCCACCGACAGCACCCCGGGCACGCCCTGCATGGCCCAGACGAAACGGTCCTGGTACTGGCCCGCCGCGACATCCTCGCACGCCGCCGGCACGCCATCGCCAACCTCCCCCGGCCTGGCTTCGAACACCACGCTGAGCCAGTCCAGGCCGATGTCATAGTTGTTGGCGATGGACACGGCATCGCGGTTGAAGCGCGAGTCCTCGCGCAACTCCGGGGCCCCGGCCTGCAACGAACCGACGACACGGTCATGGCTTTGCCAGATCGCCAGCAGAAAGATCACCAGCGCGACGCCCAGTACCCACTGCGCGTTGCGCCACTCGGCCAGCCGCGACAGGCCACGCAACCAGCGGCTACGGCGCTGCCGGGACACCTCCTGGGCCGCCGCGTACCTGTCGTCGACCCGCAGCATGGACGCCAGCAAGGGCAGCATCAGCAGGTTGGTGATGATCTTGTAGGCCACCCCGAGCGATGCGGTGATCGCCAGTTCCCGCACCATCGGGATCGGGATCAGCAGCAACGTCACGAAAGACACCAGTGCGGTTACCAGCGCCAGCGTTCCCGGGATCAGCAAGCCGGAGAAGCTCGAACGTGCCGCCGCTTCGGCACTCTTGCCGATGGCGATCTCGCGGACGATGAAGTTGATCTGCTGCACGCCATGGGAAACCCCGATGGCGAACACCAGAAACGGCACCAGCACCGCCAGCGGGTCGAGCCCATAGCCGAGCAGACGCAAGCTGCCGAATTGCCAGACCAGCGAGGCCAGCGAACAGACCAGCGCCAGCAGGGTGAAGCGCAGCGAATGGCAATACCAGTACACCGCCGCCGCGGTCAGCAGCAGCGCCAGCAAGCAGAACTCCAGCACCGCCGAAGCGCCGTCGGCGATGTCGCCGATCTGCTTGGCGAAGCCGATGATCTGCACTTCGAAATCACCATCTTCGAACTGCTGGCGTAGCTCTTTTTCCAGGCGATGATTGAACGCGACATAGTCCAGGTGCGTCCCGTCGGCCTCGTACTCGTTGAGCTCCGCGGTGATCATCGCGCTGCTCTGGTCACGCGACACCAGGGTGCCGATGAAGCCCCCTTGCGCGGTGGAGTTGGCGATCGAGGCGATGACCTGGTCGTTCAGGTGCTCGGGCGAAACCGTGCCTGGCACCAGCGGATCGGCGCGAAAACCTTCTTCGGTAATCTCGTTGACGAAGGCATTGGGCGTCCACAACGAGCGCACGCTGCTGCGCGAGATCCCCGGCAGGAAGCTGATTGCCTGGGTCACGTCATACAACCGCTTCAGGCCAGGGGCGCTCCAGATATCACCTTTGCGTGCCTTGACCACGATGGTCAGGCGGTTGGCACCCATCAGGTCGTTGCGGTACGTCTCGAAGGTCTGGATGTATTCATGGCCGACCGGCAACTGTTTTTCGAAGCCGGCGTCCATGCGCAACTGCACCGCGAACCAAGCCATGATCAGGGTGAACACGGCCAGGCCCGCCAGCACCAGCCGACGATGTCCGAACAAGACCCGCTCGACGCGTGGCAACACGCCACGCGCCTGGACCTCTGTCAGTTTTACGGAACCGTTCACAGGAGGCCTCACAAGGTACGGGAGATCGCGATGCCGACATAATCGCGGTCACGATACAGCTGGTCGTAAGGGGTATCGCCGCCCATGAACTTGGCGTAGTTCAGGGACACCTGCCAACTGGCCGGGTTGCGCACGAAGTTCAGGTAGAAGTTCATGCTGCTCGCGTCCTTGGTGAAGGTGGCCGTGAGGTTCGGTGTGCGCCCGCTCAGCGAGCGTGCGTAGAACACCCCCGGGGTGACCTGCCAGCCCGGCAACAAGGTGCCGTCGTAGGTCATGCTGAAGTCCAGGTTGATGCCCGACGAGGTCTTGTCGCCACGCGACTTCGGCGCGGTCGCAGGGTCCAGCTGCCAGGCATTGAGGCCGGCGGCGAGCGGCTCGCCGTTGACCTGGTCATGCAGGCCCGGGTACTTGATGACCACAAGTTCCGTGAGCAAGGTACCGGTGCTTGCGCCAGTGAAATCCAGCAACGCCGGCGAGTTGGACGGCGTGAAGCTGTAAAGGCCGGTCAGGTGCCACTGGAACTTCTTTTCGTCCTTCCAGCATTTGCCACCATTGCTCGAACACAGGTCGACCACCGGGTTGAGCATCACCGAATCCTTTGGCCGATAGGACAGCTCGGTACCGACGGCCCAGTCGCCGATCGGCATGTTGGCGCTCACGCCATACATCATCCGGTCTTCCTGGTAGCGCCAGGAGGGTGCGGCGGCAAAGGTGTCCGGATCGAGAATATCCACGCGCAACGACGGCGTCTTGTCGTGGTAGCGCATCACGTAGAAGCCATAGTTGACGTCGCTGTCCTCCGGCTGCCAGCGCAGCGAAAGGCCCCACTGGCCGCTGTCCCGAGCTTTGTTCTCGGAGAACCCGTATTCGCCCCTGCCCTCGCCGAGCGCGTTGGTGGTGGACCAGTAGCTGCCCACCGGCGGCAGCTCGCTCTTGTTCCAGCGGAATTGATAGTAGGCCTCGACGTTGACCCCCGAGCCCAGGCCGGAGGCGACACTGAGCATCGGCGCCGGCAGCACGGCCTCCTTGAGCTGCACCCCCGGACGGGCCAGGGCTTGATAGTCGTAGGCGTTGGTATTGTTGATACCCCCAGCCACGAACAGGCTCTCGCCCCAGTTGATCACCTGGTTACCCAGGCGCGCCCGGACACGCTGCCCGCCCACGTCGAAGCCTTTGCTCACCCACAGATCGAGCAGGCGAGCCTTGAAGGCGAGATCGTCGCGGGCATCTTTGCCAAGGCCGCTGCTGCCGATGCTTTCAGGGGTGTTGAACGAGCGCGTGCCGGTGGTATCGGTGGCCGCGAAGTCGCGGATCCAGGTACCGCGCGCCATGAAGGTGACGTCCTCGGGCATCTTCAGCAACAGCTCGTGGGTACCCTTGAGATAGTTGGTGAACATGTCGCCGCGGTCGTAGTTCAGGTCGCCCTGATCCGCAACGCCCGAGCTCTGCGCCAGGCAGCCGGACGGCACATTGTGCCCGGTGGCGCCCTGGTTGATCAGGTTGCAGCCGCGCGACTCCGTGCGTACGCCCATGCCGGCGGTGATGGTGGAGTCGAACGAACCATTGAGGGTTTCGGTTTCGAAGGTGAACCCCATTGCCAGAGGGGTGGTGCACACGATGACAAGGCCTGATGCTTTGCTAATTATTCTTTTCATGCTGGCTCTCGATCTGACGTCGTTCTTTAGCGTTCGCTGATGGCTCGCAGGTTATCGGAGGTGAAGAAGTCGCGTTTCAGGCGTGGGCTGCTGCCGTCCTCGGTGAGCCAGCGGATATCGTTCTTGCCAACACCAACCGACGTCATGTCGAACAGGTAGCGGCCATCGACCAGGTTGTACTGGACCTGGGCCTGAACATCGCAGGTGCCGGTCTCGTAGACGGGGATCGAGAAACCTTCACGCACCTTCCAGATCTGCCCTTGCTTGTCGTAATCGACGGCCAACAGTGGGTTCCAGCTGTCCTCGTCGATGTAGAACATGCGTTTTGGCGCCTGGTGGCGCATGCCCTGGCGGACATTGGCTTCGACCACCCAGACCCGATGCAGCTCATAGCGGCGTGCCTGCGGCGCGATCGAATCGTTGCCGGCGAACGCCTCCACCTTGGCGGCGGTGTCATAGGCACCGAAGGCGTTGTACGGCACCAGCAGTTCCTGCTTGCCAACCAGTTTCCAGTCAAAGCGATCCATGGTGCCGAAGAAGACATTCGCCTCATCCACGGTGTACTGGTTGTCCAGCCCGATCTGCGGCGCGTCGTAGGAGTACGACGGCATGCGCCGTACGCGACGTTGGCCGGGGAAGTAGTAGAAGGTCGTGGCCTGCTCGCCGGCCACGGCCGTCTGCACCGCGGACTGGCCAGCCAGGGCGGCAGGCTCCAGGTAATTGAAGAAGGTGGCGTTTTCCAGACGGCCGACGGAGGAGAACAGGTTGTCGCCTTTCTTGCCCCAGGGGGTGAAGAAGAAGGTGTCGGTGGACTGACGCAGCCACTCCCCGCCTTTGCGCGGCGAGATGCCCGAAATGCTTTTCGGGATTTCGACGCCCACGCCGCGGTAACGCATCTTCATGTTCCACATCACCTCGGCGCCGTTGCTCGGCATCGGGAACGGGGCACCCGGCAAATGCGCTTCCTCGAGGGCGACCCCGGTGGCGTCGAGCTTGGCGAAGCCCACGTTCTTGCGCGTGTTCTCAGCCACGAAGGCCGGTACATCGCAGGTCCGACGGGTCGGGTAGACCTCCATGCGGTAGCCCGGAATCTTCTTGAACAGTTCCAGCTGGGCGGGAGCAAGCTTGCTCGCGTACTGCGCCACATTGCTCGCATCGATGCTGTACAGGGGCTTGTCGCCCTTGAACTTCCAGTGCTCCCCGCGTACCTGGCCGTAGTTCCAGCCCGTCCCTTGCGGCCCCGGGACGTTCCAGGCCGGAATATCGCCGTTTGAGCTGGCGGCGACTTCACCACCCAGCGGCGTCAGCTTCGAGCCCAGCGCCTCGGCCCCCTGGGGCGCGGCCTGCACCGAACAGATCGCGGTCGACGCCGCCAGGGTAACCAGCAGCTGCCTGAAAATACGCCGGGCGGACAGTTCACCTTCCAGCCGTGCAGTGACTTCTTTCATGGGGGGATCCTCAAACAAATGGCTTTGACCGGCTGTTCGATCTTCCGGGTGGGAAAATCGGTGCCTGACGCATCTCGGTCACCCGACATGATCAGTTGACCATGTCATATGATCAACACGCAAACCATATGCCAAAACGCCTTACAGGCGGTTTACATCAGATAAATCAGCTAGTTGGAATTGTTTATCGCTTTATAGGTGCCAAGCACCTGCACCCTGATGGGAAGTAAGGAAACATGTGTTACTAAAAGATGCTTGCTCTTGGTGCGCTGTATAAACACTTCATCCCTGACGAAGCTGACACTACCGGACCGTTCTATACTTTTCGTTTATCCAGCCTCATTCTTGACGCGAATACGTCACCCATAAAAAAACCGCCCCGAGGGGCGGCAAAGAAGCAGGCCTTCGGCCCGCCATGGAGTAGATACCAGATATAACATGCTGAAAAAGGATGAAGCGCGTAGATACTGTTGCGTCAATGCGAGTGCAGCATACCCTGCGCACAAACTTTTCGGGAGCGCTGAAGTGCACCATAGGCATAGAACAACTGCGCCATCGAATAGGACCAGGTCACGAAGGCACAGGTCATGAATATCATCTTCGTGTCATCCCCGGGGATCGGGAAAAAGTCATACCTTAGTGCAATCGTCAAGCCCGCTGCCGCCCCCAGGAATGTGGCCAACGCGTGCAGAATCTCGCCCGCACGCGCCAGTCGCCACGTGAAGTAGAGTAGGTACACCGTGGCGATCGACCACATCAGCACATAGAAATAAGGGAGCCATGGCTTGAACGCCGACGAGAGAAAGTAAATAGCCGCGGCAATGAAAGACAGCAAAAACAATATGAAATCTTTCGCCGGTGTCGGTTTGTAATTATGCGTCACGGCCATCAACCCGAGCGTTACAATAATCGGCACGCCGACACCGCGGGAAAATGCGTCGAGAAAAATGGCAATATTGTAGTTGGTCTGCCAGCCGGTGGCGATGAACGTCGTGAAGTTCGTTGCCGATATACCCACGATCAGAAACTCGACACCAAGCAGATAATTTTTTTGCCTGATGAATGCCGCGCCATAACCTAAACCACATACCACCAGCAGCACGCATGCGACCAGCGCGATCACATCTATTAGTTCCACGATAACAGCCTCTTCAATAGGATCGCGGCGTTGTCCCGCAGCCCGTTGCACAGGACAACGACATCAACTGTAATCAGCCTTTGCTGGCAGTGTGTTTGCGCACTTTTCTATCGGTCCAGTCATCCAGTAACTTGGCCGCCGCGAACGCGGAATGGATAGCGCACCATTGCAAGGGCTCAGGCAGCATGGACGGCGTCTTGTGCTGCATGGCCGTCAGCAGTTCTGGTGTCTTGCCGTTGATTTGCGCGGCAAACAGCGACCCGACATATGACTGGGTGCCCAGCCCGTGGCCCGAGCAGCCGGTGGTGTAGAGAATGTTCTGCTGTTCGCCCATGGCACCGATCACCGGCAGGAAGTCATACGCACCGCTGACATAGCCACTCCAGCAATGCTGGATGCCCAGCCCGTGCATCGCTGGATGGCGTTCGCGCAGTACCTGCGCCAGTGCCGCGTAGGCGCCTTGGTCCGGGATATTGGGCGTCTTCGAACCGTACGCATAACCCAGCTTCTTGACGGTCAGCACCATGGTGCCGTGTGCCGTCAGACGATGGCTTTCCATGGTGTAATGCGGCGTGATGATGCCTTCACGCCCCTGCCAGCCCACGGCAGCGAGCTGCTGCGGCGAGAGCGGTTGCGTTTCGATCGCCGACACCCGAATCGCCGCGACCTTGTTGCGCAACACTCCCAACTGCGGGGTATAGGCATTGGTTGCCAGTACCATCACTGGCGCGGTTGCGCTGCCGTGGGCGGTCTTGCAGGTAATGACCGGCCCTTCGCTGAAGGAGAGCAACGGCGTGCGCTCGTAGAGTTTCACGCCGGCCTCGATGGCCGCGCGGCGCAGGCCGGCGACATATTTCCCCGGGTTCAGGGTGCCGCCACACTGCTCGGCCGCGAACAGAAAGGCCGGCGGAATTCCCCGCGCCCGCATCTCAGCGCCATCCACGAAGCGGGACACGGCCCCCAGCTTTTGCCCCAGCGCCATGTTTTCCCGCAAGCGCTTTTCCTGGCTGGCATGAACACCTGCGCGCAGCACGCCGGAGGGGTTGTAGTCACAGTCGATGCCCAACGCCTTCATTCGGCCTTCCACGTAGGGCACGGCCTCGTCGTAGAACCTGACGAACTGCGTCGCCTGCTCGACCCCCAAACGCTTGACGAACATGTCGTACTCGATGCCCATGCTGCCCAGCAGGTAACCGGCATTGCGGCCACTGGCGCCGAAGCCGGCGAACTCCTGCTCCAGCAGGACCACCTGCGCGCCCAGCGCCCTCAGCTCCAGCGCGGTCGACAGCCCGGCAAAACCAGCGCCGACCACGATGACATCAGCCTTCACGTGCCCTTCAAGCGACGGCTGCAGATCGGCGGGGCGCTCCACCCATCCACCCAGGCTGCGAAACTTCAACGGTGCAGCGTCACCAGGGGCTGCTTTATTCACTGCATTCATCTACATGACTCCCAGAATACCGGCCATTGCTTGCATCCGAAGCGGCTCAGGACTGTTCGGCACTGTCAGAACCCTTTTCCAGGCTCGGAGAATGCCGGCATGTTCAGGAGCTCTTGCGGATCGCGCATCTGACCCTCGATTTCCACCCAGCCCAGCAATGTGGAGCTGGCGCTCCAGCCCAACAGACGTTGCATTTCTGCCGGGAGCTGGCGAACGCGCTCGATGGGAATGGACAGGAAGTGGTTCTCTTCCAGCCGCAGGAAAGCCAGGTCATAGGCCATGGTGAGGCCGGTACGCGGGGCTGCGGACGTATTGGCGCCACCGCCGTGATAAACCGAGCCCATCCACAGCAATGCAGAACCTGCCGGCATTTGCGCGGCTACGGTTTCTTCCTGGGTCGGCATGCGCTCGTCATCCCACAGATGGCTGCCGGGGATGACACGGGTCGCACCGTTCTCTTCGGTGAAATCGGAAATCGCCAGCATCATTTGCAGCCGCGCCTCACGCCCGTACTGGGGGTGACGCCACAACGAAGTGGCATCGTCACGGTGCAGGGGTTGCAGGCCTTGGCCCGGGCCGATCTGAATGGCCTGGGTGATGCTCAGCTGAATATCGGGGGCCATCTCGATGCGGTCACTGCCTACCCAGACGTGGGTAGGGGTTTGCAGGATCTGCCTGGCCACGCCGAGGAACAGCGGGTTCATCGCTACTTCGACAGCCGTGTCGCTGCGCCCGATGATCCGCGCGACACGCCGGGTCTGGGTGCCCGCGAAATAGGGGTCGACGCCGCAAGGGGTGATATTCAGGTAGCTGTCCAGTTCGTCGCGCAGGGCGTTCAGCGTGGCCGGCGAGACCAGGTCGGAAATGATGACCCCACCGTCACGCCGAATGATCTCCACCACCTGCTCGACCGATGCATCGCTGCCGAGCGTCGAGAGCGTTCGTGTATCCATCTGCTTTGTACCTGTCTGGTTTTGTCATTGTTCTGATCCAGCGAAGCTGGGCAACGTGGCTCAACTCGCCAGTGCCGACCACGGCCTCCCCCTCTCCTGCCGTACTTGCGCAGTGCGGTGGTGCCTGGGTGTGAAAATCATCATTACCGAACATGGTCATTTGATCAAGTCGTTTGATTTAACTATTTTTCATGCTGTTTCATGTTCCTTTGCGCAGGAGTGCTTCGACGCATGGATCGAGGCACCACCTTGCGATAGCATTCGTCACCGTCGACGCCGGACCAACAGGCCGGCGACAACATCGAAAAGGAGAACGCTCTATGGCTCGAATTGGCGCGGAAGAGCGCAGGCAGGATTTCATCGAGGCCACCGTGAAGGTGATCGCGGAACATGGGGTGGCCAACGCCACGACCCGGCGTATCGCAGCGGCGGCAGACTCTCCGCTGGCTTCGTTGCACTATGTCTTCCACACCAAGGACGAGTTGTTCTATGCCGTCTACGAATCCTTGATCAACCTGCCGCAGCAATCGCTGCAGCACGTGCCGGCGGGTGCCACGGCAGCTGAATCGGTGGGCGAAATGTTGCGCCAGCTGGTCAACTGGTTCACCGCCCACCCGGAAATGGCCACCACGCAGTTCGAACTGTTTTGCTGGAACCTGCGCAACAACCCCGAAATGGCGACAAAGATCTATGCCGTGTCCATCGACGCGGCCCAGCAGGCCATCGCCAAAGTCACCGGTTCGGCGCTGGACCAGGCCGCAGTGGCCACCGTCAGCCGCTTGCTGATCAACCTGTTCGACGGCCTGATGCTGGCCTGGTCCGCCCACGGCGACCGTGCGCGCCTCGAAAGCGAAACCGAGACCGCCTGCCAGGCGGTCAAGCTGCTGGTGGCCAGTTACTGAGACGCCTTTGGGATTGCCGGGCTGCGCCGCCGCACGGCAATCCGCATTTCCCAGGTGGGCGCACCTCGCCCACTCCTCCCCGCCGCCCTGAGCTTGTCCGTCAACCGGTGTACTGACCGGCGAATCGTGAAGGTGCAAATCATCTCAAAACGATGACGAGCCGGTGCATTTTGCACCTTGCTCCGCACAATCGGCCGCCCTATTCTGGTCAAATGATCAAGTCAAAAGATCAGTCTCTATAACACTACAATAGGAGGCGACATGTCCTCGCACACTGCTCTTCCGGTTGAGCCGCTCGACATTTTGATCATGGGAGCCGGTGTGTCTGGCATCGGCGCGGCGGCCTACCTGCGACGTCATCAACCCGACAAGACCTTCGCGATTCTCGAGTCCCGCGAACGCATGGGCGGCACCTGGGATTTGTTCCGTTACCCCGGCATCCGCTCCGACTCGGACCTCTACACCTTCGGTTTCGACTTCAAGCCCTGGACCAAGGCGAAATCCCTTGCCGATGCCGCAGATATTCTCGAGTACCTGCGCGAAGCCATCGACGAGTACCAACTGGAGCCGTTCATCCAGTACCAGCAGAAAGTCGTCTCGGCCAACTGGCAAAGCGACAGGGGCCTGTGGGCAGTACGCATCGAGGAGGGCCAGACGGCTCAGGTGCGTACACTCGAATGCCGCTGGCTGTTCAGTGCAGGTGGCTATTATCGCTATGACCAGGGTTTCACCCCCCGCTTCGAGGGCACCGAGCAGTTCAAGGGGCAGATCGTTCACCCGCAACACTGGCCGGAGAACCTCGACTATGCGGGTAAGCGCGTGGTCGTCATCGGCAGTGGCGCGACCGCGGTGACGCTGATTCCGGCCATGGCGGACAAGGTCGCCAGCATCACCATGCTGCAGCGCACGCCGTCCTACATCATCAATCAGCCGGCCAATGACGGGGTTGCCGCGTTCCTGCGCAAGGTCCTGCCGGCGCAAACCGCCTACTCCCTGACGCGCTACAAGAACGCCAAGATCACCCTGGCGTTCTGGGGCTTCTGCCAGCGTTTCCCCAAGCTTTCGAAAAAACTGCTGCTGTGGCTGACCCGCAAGGAGTTGCCGAAAGACTACCCGGTCGACGTGCACTTCAACCCACCCTACAACCCGTGGGACCAGCGTCTGTGTTCGGTGCCCGAGGGCGACCTGTTCAAAGCCATCGGTGCCGGCAAGGCCGACATCGTCACCGACCATATCGAGCGCTTCACCGAGTCCGGCGTATTGCTCAAATCGGGCAGGACGCTGGAGGCCGACATCATCGTCACGGCCACCGGGCTCAACGTACAAATGTTCGGTGGCATCACCCTGCACAAGGACGGCAAGCCGGTGGTGCTCAGCGAGACCCTGTCCTACAAAGGCATGATGCTCTCCGGCGTGCCCAACTTCGCTTTCGCGGTGGGCTACACCAACTCGTCCTGGACCTTGAAGGTCTGCCTGCTGTGCGACCACTTCTGCCGCCTGCTCGGTTTCATGGCGCGTGAAGGCTACAACGTCTGCGAGCCGAAGGCGCCGGCCGGGATCGAAACCCGGCCTCTGCTGGACTTTGGTGCCGGCTATGTACAGCGCGCGCTCGACAGCATGCCGCGCCAGGGGCCGTGTGAACCCTGGGTGATGTCGATGGACTACTTCCGCGATATCAAACTGCTGCGCCGCGGCACAGTGGCGGAAAAGTGCCTCAGTTTCAGCAGCGTACCGAACGTGCCGGTGCATGCCGGCGTCGAACTGCAACAGCCAGGTAGCCGCCGATGAGCCGTGATCGCTTCTGCGAGCTACCGGGCAAGGGCAAGCTCTGCTACCGCAGCTACGGTGTCGAGGGTGCCCCGGCGGTCCTGCTCATCGTCGGCCTCGGGCTGCAGCTGACCTACTGGCCGCAAGCGCTCATCGCCGGGCTGGTCGCACAAGGGCTGCGGGTCATCACGCTGGACAACCGTGACTCGGGCAGATCGTTCTTCACCGACGTGGCGCCCCCCACGACGCTGCAGCAGTTCCTGCGCAAGCGCACCGCAGGCTATGACCTGGGCGACATGGCCAACGACGTCATCGGCTTGATGGACGACTTGCAGCTGCAAGCGGCGCATGTCGTGGGAATGTCGATGGGCGGCATGATCGCCCAGACCCTCGCCGCGCGTTATCCGCAGCGAATCAGGACCCTCACGTCGATCTTTTCCACCACGGGTTCCCTGCGCGTCGGCCAGCCGGCGCTCAAGGCCCTCCTGCAACTGCTGCGCCGCCCGCCGCGCAGCGAGAAGGAAAGCGTTCGCGACTACGTGGACATCATGCGCCTGATCGGCTCCACCCTCGAGTGGAACGAGCCCGTCTTGCGCGAGTATGCCCAGCTGGCTTGGGAGCGAGGCGGTGGCGAGGCCAGCAACCTCGGTACCGCCAGGCAGATCGGCGCGATCATCAACTCCGCCGACCGTACCGAGGAGCTGCAGCGGATTCGTTGCCGCACCCTGGTCATCCATGGGGAAAAAGACCTCATGGTCGCCACCAGCGGCGGCTACGCCACGGCGGCGGCGATCCGTGGCTCCAGCCTGGTGTTGCTGCCCGGGATGGGGCATGACTTTCCGGCGTGCCTGTCCACCACGCTGCTGTCCCTGCTGACGGGGCACCTGCGTTAACAACAATTTTCTTTAGGGGCGTGCAGCTTGGCCGCCCCTCTTTTTATTCCACTGGAGACCTTTAGCAGCACGTTGCAACACAACCCAAAACAACAACATACCGGCTTGCGCCAAAGCGCCAGGCCACACATCACACGCCTGAGCGGCCGACCGCGACCAGGCGCGGGTGCTCCTCCACTGCCCTTTCGACAATGACAACAATTGAGCAAGAGGTACGTATGGAATTCAAGTTTTTACTCCCCAGCAAGATTGTGATGGAACCTGGCCTGCGCGAGCGCACCGGTGAACATCTCCAGGGCCTTGGCCTGGCGCGGGTGCTGATCGTGACTGATGCCGGGGTCAAGGCCGCCGGCCTGCTGGACAGCGTCTATGCCAGCCTGGACAAGGCAGGGATCGCCTACGAGGAAGTCGCGGACATCAAGGCCAACCCGCGCAGCGAAGACATCAACCGCACCGCGCAGCAGTATCGTGGCAAAGGCATCGACGGCCTGCTGGCGGTGGGCGGTGGCAGCGCGATGGACGCGGCCAAGGCCATCAGCCTACTGCTCACCCACGAGGGTCGGATCGAGGACTACGAAGGGTCGTTCACCCTCACCCACGCCATACCGCCGATCGTCGCCATCCCGACCACCGCAGGCACCGGCAGCGAAGTCACCTGCTTCTCGGTGATCACCGACACCGCCCGTCATTTCAAGATGAGCGTCCATGATTACCGCGTCGGCCCCGTGTTGGCGCTGCTCGACTCCCGTATCCTCGACACCCTGCCCGCGTCGATTGCCGCCGCCACCGGCATGGATGCCCTGACCCATGCCATCGAGGCCTACACCTGCCGCGTTTCAAACCCGATCAGTGATGGCCTGGCATTGCATGCCATCCGCCTGATCAGCCAGCACCTCACGGCGGTCGTACTGGAGCCAGACAATCAAGAGGCGCGCGAGCAGATGTTGGTGGCGAGCCTGATCGCCGGCATGGCATTCGGCAACGCTGACGTCGGCAGCGTGCACTGCATCTCCGAGTCAATTGGCGGCATGTACGACACCCCGCACGGCGTCGGCAACGCGATCTTCCTGCCCTTCGTCTTCGGCCACAACCGCGATGCCGACATCCTGCGCCACGCCCAGGTGGCCTACGCCCTGGGGATCGACCCGACGCTGGCGCCGGCCGCCGCCGCCGAGGCCGCCGTGGGCCATCTGTTCCAGATGAGCAAGGACCTGGGCATCCCCTCCTTCGCCGAGGTCAAGGGCGTGCGCGAGGAGGACTTCCAGGCCATCGCCGAAAAATCCAAGCAGAACTTCTCGGACGCTAGCAATGCCAAGGCGATGTCCGTCGAGGCTTATCACGACATCATCACCACCGCTTACCACTTCGTCGCGTAGGAGGGCTGCGTCATGAGTCATTCAACCTCCAGCGCCTCGTTGAGGCGCACCTTGGGGCCGTTCTCGGTGCTGCTGTTCGGCCTGGCGTTCCTTGCCCCGCTGATCGTTTTCGGCACCTACGGCGTGATCACCCAGGCCAGCGGCAACACCACGGCGATGGCCTACCTGATCGCGGCGACCGGAGTGGTGTTCACCGCGTTGAGCTACGGGCGGCTGGTCAGGGTATTCCCGGTAGCCGGTTCGGCCTACACCTACACCCGCAAGATGCTCAATGCCAATCTCGGGTTCATGGTGGGCTGGGCCGCCCTGCTCGATTACTTCTTCATCCCGATGCTGATCTGGCTGCTCGGTGCCAGCTACCTCAACATGGCTTTTCC
This sequence comes from Pseudomonas sp. FG36, assembly GCF_057809275.1. NCBI lineage: Bacteria > Pseudomonadati > Pseudomonadota > Gammaproteobacteria > Pseudomonadales > Pseudomonadaceae > Pseudomonas > Pseudomonas sp. FG36. The sequence continues at coordinate 228,309 of NZ_JBMDJQ010000001.1, read as the reverse complement.
AGACGTTCCGCAGTGGGTGTGGATCAGCGGTTTCATCGTCACCACTTCAGTGCTCAATGTCCTGGGCATCCAGGTCGCCAATCGCTTCAACGTGCTGTTGATGGTGGCGCAACTGGCGATCATCGTCGTGTTTCTTGGCCTGTGCGTGCACTACATCGTGGCGGCCAACGGCCCTGGCGGGCTGCTGTCGGCCAAGCCGTTCTTCAACCAGGACGTGCCCTTCGCCACCAGCATGGCCGGCGCCGCCATTGCCGCCTACTCGTTCCTGGGCTTCGATGCGCTGTCCACGCTGAGCGAGGAAACCCGCGACCCGGGTCGAACGCTGCCACGCGCCATCCTGCTGGTCGCGTTGATCGGCGGCTCAGTCTACGTGGGTTCCTCGTACTTCATGTACCTGGCACACCCCTCCCCCAGCTTCGAGCAGGTGGACGGGGCCGCCTTCGAGATCGCCCGGATGATCGGCGGCGATGTGTTCTTCGCCGTGGTGCTGGCGGGGATCATCATCGCCCACTTCGCCGCGGGCATGTCGTTCCAGGCCAGCGTGGGGCGGCTGCTCTACGCCCTCGGCCGGGACAACCAGCTGCCGCGCAAGGTGTTCGGTGTCCTGCATCCGCGCTTCAAGACCCCGGCCTTCAACATCCTGCTCTGCGGCGTTTTCGGCACGGCCGGTTTTGCCTTGACGATTGCCACCGCGACGTCGCTGGTCAACTTCGGCGCGTTTGTCGCCTTCACCGCCGTCAACCTGTGTGCATTGCGGCTCACCTTCGATGCCCGGGTCAAGGATGGCGCCGGCCTGCTGCGCGGCGTGCTGTTCCCGCTCATCGGCCTGGTCACGGCCGGATGGATGCTGATCAGCCTGGATAAAGACGCGCTGATCATGGGCAGTTGCTGGCTCGGCCTGGGGCTGGTCTACCTGGCCTGTCGCACCAGCTTCTTCCGCAGCCCCGTCCCTGAGGCATTGGTATAGCGACCCCGTTTCAATCGAATGCTCTGACGACAATCACAAGGCCGGCCATTGGCCGCGCCGTTAAATGGCGAGAATCGACATGCAAAGCAAACTTCTGATCAATGGTGCCCTGGTAGCCGGCGAAGGCGACGAGCTGGCTGTGTACAACCCCTCCCTGGGCAGCGTCCTGGTGCAAACCACCGAGGCCAGCCAAGCCCAGGTCGAGGCCGCGGTGCAAGGCGCCGATGCGGCCTTCGAAGCCTGGTCGCAAACCCCGCCCAAGGACCGCGCGGCCCTGCTGCTCAAGCTCGCCGACAGCATCGATGCCCAGGCAGCGGTGTTCGCGCGCCTGGAAGCCGACAACTGCGGCAAGCCCTACACCGCCGTGCTGCAGGACGAGCTGCCGGCGGTGTCGGACGTGTTCCGCTTCTTCGCCGGCGCCGTGCGCTGCCTGCAAGGTTCGGCCGGGGGCGAGTACATCCCGGGGCACACCTCGATGATTCGTCGCGATGCGGTCGGTGTGGTCGCCTCCATCGCACCATGGAACTACCCCTTGCTGATGGCGGCCTGGAAACTCGGCCCGGCCTTGGCCGGCGGCAACACCGTGGTGCTGAAACCCTCGGAACACACGCCGATGACCACCCTGAAACTGGGTGAACTGCTGGCCGAGATCTTCCCTGCCGGCGTGGTCAATATCGTCCATGGTCGGGGGGCCACGGTTGGTGAGCCGCTGACCAGCCACGCCAAGGTGCGCATGGTGTCGCTGACCGGCTCCGTGCGCACCGGCAGCCGGATCATCGAGGGCACCGCCGACAGCGTCAAACGCATGCACATGGAACTGGGCGGCAAGGCCCCCGTGCTGATCTTCGACGATGCCGATATCGACGCGGCCGTCGAAGGCATTCGTGCCTTTGGCTTCTACAACGCAGGCCAGGACTGTACCGCTGCGTGCCGCCTGTATGTGCAGCAGTCGGTCTACCCGGAGTTCGTGCGCAAGCTCGGCGAAGCCGTGGCCAGCATCAAGTGCGGGCTGCAGGATGATCCCTCGACCGAGATGGGGCCGCTGATCACCGAAGAGCACCTGGGCCGCGTCGAGGGCTTCGTCAAGCGTGCCCGGGAAGTGCCTCATATCGAAGTCGTCACCGGTGGCAAGCGCGCCGCAGGTAGCGGGTTCTTCTTCGAACCGACGGTCCTGGCCGGGGCCCGCCAGGACGACGAGGTGGTCTGCCGGGAGATCTTCGGCCCGGTGGTGACGGTCTCGTCGTTCGAGGACGAAGCCCAGGCGCTGGCCTGGGCCAATGACTCCGACTACGGCCTGGCCTCTTCGGTGTGGACCGCCGATGTCGGCCGCGCCCATCGCCTGGCTGCGCGCATGCAATACGGCTGCACCTGGGTCAATACCCATTTCATGCTGGTGAGCGAGATGCCCCATGGCGGCGTGAAGCTGTCCGGTTATGGCAAGGACCTGTCCATGTATGGCCTGGAAGACTACACCGTGGTGCGCCACGTGATGTTCAAGCACTGATAGCGCCAAGCAAACGTTGCCCGATCACTTCAAGAGGTTATGCATGAACAACATCGAGACATTCGAACGGCTCGAGTCCAACGTGCGGATGTATTGCCGCGACCTGCCGCTGGTCTTCGATACCGCCCAGGGCAGCAAGATCCGCGGCGAGGATGGCCGCGAGTACCTGGACTTCTTCGCCGGCGCCGGTGCCCTGAACTACGGCCACAACGACCCGCGCATGCGCGATGCGCTGATCGCGTACCTGTCGGCCAACGGCGTGACCCATGCCCTGGACCTGCACACCACCACCAAGCGCCAGTTCCTCGAGGCGCTGGAACGCGACTTGCTCAAGCCGCGCGGCTGGGATTACAAAGTGCAGTTCACCGGCCCGACCGGCGCCGATGCCGTCGAGGCAGCATTGAAGCTGGCGCGCAAAGCGACCGGGCGGAGCAAGATCGTGTCGTTCTATGGTGCCTACCACGGCATGACGGCCGGTGCGCTGGCCGTTACCGGCAACCGCACCCGGCGCGGCCCGGGGCTGTCCACCGACGTGGTGTTCGTGCCCTACGAAGACAGCCCTTACGGCGCCTTCGACAGCATCGGTTTCCTCGAGCGCCTGGCCAACGACCAGGGCAGCGGCTCGGAGCTGCCGGCGGCGGTCATCGTTGAGTCGGTGCAGATCCAGGCCGGTGTCTATCCCGCCTCAAACCAATGGTTGCAGCGCCTGCGCCAGTGGACCCGGGCGCACGGGGTATTGCTGATCTGCGACGAGATCCAGGCTGGCTGCGGCCGCACCGGTGACTTCTTCGGTTTCGAGCGCTCCGGGGTGGTGCCCGACCTGATCACCTGCGCCAAATCGATCGGTGGCTATGGCCTGCCCATGGCCATCGTGTTGATCGGCGCCGGGCTGGATGTCTGGGAGCCGGGCGATCATATCGGCACCTTCCGCGGCAACCAGCTGGCGTTCCTCACCGCCCAGATCGCCCTCGGCTATTGGCGCGACGAGCAGTTCCTGAAGTTGCTGGCCGCCAACTGCGCGGCCATGGAACGCGCGGTCGCCGGCTACGTCGAGATTCCAGGAGTCGCCTCCGCGCGCTGTCGCGGCATGATCGCCGGCATCGATTTCGGTCGCGGCAACGTGGCCTTGGCCAAAGATGCCCAGCAGCGCGTGCTGCAGGCGGGCGTGCTGGTCGACCGCTGCGGGCCGAACGGCGAGATCATCAAGCTGATGCCACCGGTGAACACCCCGACCGAGCAGCTCGAACAGGGCCTCAAGGCGTTCGGCGAAGCGGTCGCGGCAGCGTTTGGTCAGTAACCGCAGGATCCTGCCGTGCGCTCCATGGCGATCCATGGGGCGCCGGCAACCTGCTCATTCGCGGGCGATCTGTGCCTGCGACAGGAACATGAACCAATGAACACGCTTACTGCAACCGCGCGCAACGATCTGGCAGCACTCATTCACCCCAACACCAACCTGGCCCAACATCAGGAAATCGGGCCGTTGGTCATCACCACAGGCGACGGTGTGCGGGTCTTCGACGAACAGGGCAATGCCTATATCGAAGCCATGTCGGGCCTGTGGAGCGTTGCCCTGGGCTTCAGCGAACAGCGCCTGGTCGACGCCGCCGTCGAGCAGCTCAGGCAACTGCCCTACTACCACAGCTTCAGCCACAAGACCAATGCCCCGGCCGCAGCGCTCGCCGCCAAGCTGGCGGAGCTTGCGCCCGGCGATCTGAACCATGTGTTCTTCACCAACTCAGGGTCCGAGGCCAACGACTCGGTGGTGAAGATGGTCTGGTACGTGAACAACGCACTGGGCAAGCCCGCCAAGAAGAAGTTCATCTCGCGCCAGCAGGCCTATCACGGCGCCACCGTCGCCTGCGCAAGCTTGAGCGGCATTCCGTCGATGCACCGCGATTTCGATCTGCCGGCCATCCCGGTGCATCACCTGACCTGCCCGAACTTCTATCGATTCGCCCGGCCTGGCGAGACCGAAGAGGCCTTTTCGGCGCGCCTGGCGGACGAGCTGGAGCACTACATCCTCGACGAGGGCCCGGAAACCATCGCGGCGTTCATCGGCGAACCGGTGATGGCCGCAGGCGGCGTGGTTCCTCCTCCCCAAGGCTACTGGGCAGTGATCCAGGCGGTGTGCAGACGCTACGACATCCTTGTGGTGATCGACGAGATCATCACCGGTTTCGGCAGGCTCGGGACGATGTTCGGCTCCGAGCTGTACGGGATCCAGCCCGATATCATGGTGCTGTCCAAGCAGCTCACCTCGTCCTATCAGCCCCTGGCCGCCGTGCTGGTGTCCGATGCCATCCATGACGTCCTGCTCAGCCAGAGCCAGCGTTTGGGAGCGTTCGCCCATGGCCTGACCTGCACGGGCCATCCCGTCGCCACTGCGGTGGCGCTGGAAAATATCCGCATCATCGAAGAGCGCGACCTGGTGGGCCAGGTCCAGCGCCTGGTCCCTGAATTCCAGCGCCGTCTGCGCGCATTCGCCGACCACCCGCTGGTGGGCGATGTGCGCGGTGTCGGGCTGGTGGGCGCCATCGAACTGGTGGCGAACAAGGCCACCGGCCAACCGTTCGCCCAGCCCGGTACCTTGGGTGGCTATGTGTTCAAACAGGCGCACAAGCACGGGCTGATCATTCGCGCCATCTACGACACGATCGCCTTCTGTCCGCCGTTGATCTGCACTCAGGCCGATATCGAGGCGATCTTCAGCGCCTTCGAACGCACGCTGGCCGACGCGACTGACTGGGCCCGCGCGCAGAACCTGTTGTAGGCGACGCACCACACTAGACACCTAAAACAAAAATCATGAGGGTTGGAATGTGAGCACACAAAATGACCAGCGCTTCGACTTCGATGTATCGGTAGTCGGGCTCGGCGCCATGGGCACGATCATGGCCCATGCATTTCTCAAGCAAGGCAAACGCGTGGCGGTGTGGAACCGATCGCCGGACAAAGCGGCGGCGCTGGTCGCCGCTGGCGCTCAGCTGTGCGACTCGGCTCACGCCGCGCTCAGCGCAAGCCCGGTCACGGTCTTCGTGCTGCTGGACGACCAGGCGACCCATGGCGTGCTTGGCATGCCGGGGGTGATGGCGGCGCTCGCAGGTCGCACAGTGGTCGATTACACCACCAACGGCCGCGACGAGGGCCTGGCGCTCCAGGCGCTGGTCAACGCCGCTGGCGGCCTGTACGTCAAAGGGATGATCGTGGCCTACCCGCGCAACGTCGGTCATCGCCAGAGCCACACCCTGCATACCGGCGATCGTGAGGGCTTCGAGCAGCATCGGGCGCTGCTCGAAGCGCTGGCCGGTCAAACGATGTTCCTGCCATGGGACGAAGCACTGGCCTTTGCCACTGTGCTCCACGCCCAGGCATTCGCCACGATGGTGGCGTTCTTCGAGGCCGTGGGCGCAAGCGAGCGCTTCGGCCTGCCGGTGGCGGAGACGGCCAGGCTGCTGCTCGACACATCACGGTTTTTCATCAGCGATGCGCTCGAGGAAGCGGTACGCCGACTCGAAGCGCAGGACTTCGCAGGCGATCAGGCCAGGCTCGATGTGCATGCCGGCGCCTTCGCCCACATCGCCCAGGCGCTGCACGCGCAAGGGGCCTGGACGCCGGTCTTCGACGCCGTATGCGGGGTCGTGCAACGGGCTGAATCCATGGGCTACGGCGATCAGGACATCGTGGCGGCCACCCAGGTGTTCGCAGCGGCCAACCCTCCCGAAACGACCGCACAAAGGACTATTTAATGGCGCGCTTTATCAAGCTTTAGCCAACGCCACGGACCAGACTCGACGGTAACTACAAAAACAAAAGCTGGAGGTTCCCATGCGTATCTTTGCCTTTCTGGTGGCCAGCGTGACACTTGCCCTGTTCCTGACGGCGGTCTACGCCCCTCAGTCTTCCATAGCCAGTCGATCCGTGGCACAAACGGCGCACGCGGCACACCCGATTGCGAGCATTGGCGATATATTCCGGGGTTACTAGCGAAGGGTCGACACCCTCTAGGGGCGCGTACGTCCGCGCCCCAACAGACGCGGCTGGCGCTTGATGCCGTGGGCCTTCTGCCAGCTCAACGGGCTCATCTGAAACCAGCGATGAAAGGCTCGGCAAAATCCGCTGGTGTCGGAATAGCCGAGCAGCGCGGCCAGCTCGCCGATGTTGGCCGAAGGCCTGGCAAGGTAGGCCTGGGCCATGGACTGACGTACCTCCTCGAGCAATTGCTGGAACGTCAGCCCTTCCTGCGTCATGGCCTGACGCAACTCGTTCGGGGTCAGCGCCATGATGCTGGCCACTTTCTGCGCCGTGGCCCGCCCACTGGGCAGCAGGTGATGCAGCAACTGCTTGATCTGGATGGCCAGCTCTTCGCCGGACAGCCGCTCCAGGCGCTGCATTCTCTTGACCACCAGTTGGTGCAACGCCTCATCACACAGGACACAGGGCTGCGCCAGCAGCGATGATTCGAACACCAGGGCGACACAACGCGCATTGAAGGTGGGCGGCAAGCCGAACGCCTGGGCATACAAGGCGACATCGGTACTGGCCGAGTGTCTGAGCCAGAGGGCGCTGGGGAGCCAGTGCGGGCCTGCCAGTGCGCGCATCAGTGCGATGCCCACGGCACAGGCCAGCTCCTCTGCCTGGCGAACGCCGGGCGCGTGCGCGGGGCGCACATGGTAACTGAGGGTGGTCAGGCCGTTCTCACTGTCCAGCCCGACTTCGGCCGCACCATTGTACAGGGCGTAATGGTTGCGCAATTCCAACAGCGCATCACCGACCGTGCGCGCATTGCGCAACAGATGGAGCAAGTCGCCCAACACATCGGAGGCCTGGAACAGACCATATTGCAGGCCGAACAGCGCATTACCCGAATGCCGACTGCAGGCCTCGAGCAAAGCGCAGTACTGCTGGTAGGGGAACAGATCGTCCTCGTCCTGAAAGCCTTGGCCCGGCAGGCCGACGTGCTTGAGCATCTGCCCGGGATCGAGCCCCTGCCCGGCGGCGAAGGCATGAAACCCGGTAAGGCTGATTGCCCGGACGAAGGGAACGTCAGCCATGTCGACCACGTCCGCTTTCGGCATCAAGCGCCGATACCTGGCGTATTTGACGTTTCCATTGTTGCGGGCTGAGGCCATGCCAGCGGCTGAACGCCCTGGAAAACGCGGCAAGCTGGGTGTATCCCAACAACTCCGCCACCTGCGTCAGGTTGATCGAGGCATCCCGCAGCAAGCGTGTGGCCATTGCCTGGCGGGTCTCGTCCAGCAATGCCTGGAAACTCGTGCCTTGGGTCAGGAGGTAGCGCTGCAGGCTGCGCGAGCTGATCTTCAGGTCCATGGCAATCTGTTCGACCGTGACGCGTCCCTGGGGCATGCGACTGCGCATGAGCTTTTGTACGTGCATGGGCAACGCCTCCAGCGTGATATCCGCCAGCTCGTCCTGGAACTGCCGGGTCAGTTGCAGGATGCGTTGATCCTTTGCGCCAAGCTGTGTGTCCAGCAGCTCAGGGTCGAACACCCAGGCGTTCTCCGTGCTGGAAAAACGCGGTGCCACCCCCAGCAGACGCCGGTATGCCGAAGGTTCCGCCCCCGCGCCATGGCACAGCAACAAGGCATGCGGGCGCCAGAGGTGCTTGAGCAAGCTGTGCATGAGATGCGCGCTCAGCCCCATCGCCCACTCCACGGTCTGTCGTACACAGTGAAGATCCGCATCGGTGACCTGACAGAGCAAGCGTGCATTACCGGCATGCCGTTCCAGACGAAACTCCACTGCCGTGCCGAGCACATGGCCGTACCGGACCAATGCCCTCAGCACCTCACCGACTGTGTCCGCGCTCTGAATGACATGCAGCAGGGTCCCCATCCCCCGCATGCCATGTTCAAGCCCGAACTGCAGCGCGAACAGGCGATTACCCGAACGGTGCGCAGCCAACGCCAGTAGCGCGTTGAACGGGCGGGTTTCGATTGCGCCATCGGGCTCGCCAAGGGCAAGCGAAACCTCTGCAAGCAGCGCATGAGGCTCGAGCCCCTGGGCCAGGGCGAAGTCGTCGAATCCAAGTAACGCGGTACCCAGGATGTAGGACGTCATCAGTGAAGGTCCGGCTCATGAATGTCGGTTCACAGGCAGGTACAGTGCCTACCTGTATTTTGGCGGATAGTGTGAAGCTTTTCCTCCGCTCGATATAGCAGACTTGAGCGAGCCGGCGGCCGATCGGGAGGGTGACCACGCATCACCCTTCCGGCCGGTCACTGGCTGCAGCGGCCGCCTGGCGAGCCCATTCGCGCAGGACGAATTTCTGGATCTTGCCGGTGGCCGTCTTCGGCAACGCCACCAACGACACATGCCGCGGCGCCTTGAAGTGCGCCAGGCGCTCGCGACACCAGCGGATCAGCTCTTCGCCGGTGATATCCCCCTGGGCCTCGGCACACAGGGTGACGAAGGCATGCGGGGTTTCGCCCCAGCGCGAATCGGGCCGCGCCACCACGGCGGCCTCGAGCACCTCGGGATGCTGGTAGAGCACCTCCTCGATCTCCAGCGAACTGATGTTCTCGCCGCCGGAAATGATGATGTCCTTGGCCCGGTCCTTGATCTCCACATAGCCATCGGGGTGCAGCACGGCGAGGTCGCCCGTGTGCAGCCAGCCGCCAGCCAGGGCGCTGCGGGTGGCTTCGGGGTTGTGCAGGTAGCCTTTCATCACCGTGTTGCCGCGCACCACCAGCTCGCCCAGGGTCGCCCCGTCGGCGGGCACTGGCTGGCCGCTATCGGTATCCAGCACCGTGGCGTCCTCGAGCATCGGATGGGCCACGCCCTGGCGACTCATGAACCGCGCGCGAGCCTCCAGCGGCAGCTCGTCGACGCCTGGCTGCCACAGGCACAAGGTACTGGGGCCATAGCTTTCGGTCATGCCATAGGCATGGGTGATGCTGAAACCGCGCGCCTCCATGGCGGCGATCACCGCGCTGGGCGGTGCGGCGCCACCGGTGATCACCGACACCGCCTGGGACGGCGCGGCGCTTGCCGGAGCATGGATCAGCATCGACATCACCACCGGCGCGGCGCTCAGGTGGGTCACGCCATGCGCGGCGATGGCGGCGTGAATCGCCTCGGGCTGCACCTTGCGCAGGCACACATGGCTGCCGCCCGACAGGGTCACTGCCCAGGTATGGCTCCAGCCGTTGCAGTGGAACATCGGCAGGGTCCACAGGTAGACGCTGCGCGGGCCGAGCTGGAAGATCAGCGCCCCGGCGCAGGCATTGAGGTAGGCACCGCGGTGATGCAGCACCACGCCCTTGGGATCGCCGGTGGTGCCGGAGGTGTAGTTGATGGCGATCGACTGCCATTCGTTGTGCGGCGCGCTCAACGGCCGGTTGCCATCGCCCTGGGCCAGGAAGCTTTCGTAGTCCAGGTCCGGCGCCAGGTCGGCGCCCTCGGCCTGGGCATCATCGATGCCCACCAGCAGCGGAGGCGTGTCCAGCATCGCCAGCGCCTGGTGGACCACCGCGCCGAATTCGCGATCGCACAACAGAACCCTGGCCGCGCAATGGCGCAGGATGAACGCGATGCTGCGCGCCTCCAGGCGGATATTGATGCACACCAGCACGGCACCCGCGCCGGGCACGCCATAGTGCGCCTCGAGCATCTCGGGGATGTTCGGCGCCAGGATCGCCACGCGCTCGCCCGGCTGCACGCCGACCCGCTCCAGGGCGCTGGCCAGGGCCCGGCTGCGCTGGTGCAACTGCTGGTAGGTGTAGCGACGGTCGCCGTACACCACTGCGTCGCGCTGCGGATAGACCTGCGCGGCGCGCTTGAGAAACGACAGTGGCGACAGCGGCACGTGGTTGGCCGCATTCGGGGCCAGTTCGTGTTCCAGGCTCGGGTTCATCATGACGGGTCCCTCGTCCATGGGCAGTTCAACGGTTGCACGCACATAACTACCTCTGTTTCTTGTTGTTCTTGACTGGCACGGCTGGTGCCATTCATCGCGGGGTTTGCAAGGCTGGGCGGTGTATCTACAGGCTGCTGCACAGGTGGCCGCCATCGACCACGATCTCGCTGCCGCTCATGCCGCGGCCGGCGTCACTGGCGAGCAGCAGCAAGGCGCCGTCCAGATCCGCCGGCTGGCTGAAGCGCCGGCTCGGAATACGCGCGCGCAATTTCTGCCCCGCGTCGCTGGCCAGGAACGCCTCGTTCAGGTCGGTCATCACGTATCCCGGCGCCAGGGCGTTCACGCGGATGCCATGGCGCGCCAGCTCCAGGGCCATGGCCCGGGTCAGGTGCGCCAGGCCGGCCTTGGCCGCCAGATAAGGGCCGACGGCGCCAGCCACCCGGCTGGTGAGGATCGAGGTGACGTTGATCAGGCTGCCGCCCTGCCCTGCGGCGACCATGCGCCGCGCACTTTCCTGGGCCACCGTCCAGGCGCCCTTGAGGTTGGTGTCGAGCACGCGGTCCCAACTGTCATCGTCGCAGTCGAGCAGCGCCTGGCTGTCGCTCACCCCGGCATTGTTGACCAGCACATCCAGCGGACCGGCGGCATCGAGCACCCGGCAGACATCGTCGCGGCTGGTCACATCGAGGGCAAAGGCGCGGGCACGGCCGCCGCTGGCCTGGATGGTCTCGACCAGGGCCTGCAACGGCGCCTCGCGCCGGGCGCTCACCAGCACCTCGGCGCCGGCGGCCGCCAGGGTCTGGGCAAAGTGCCGGCCCAGGCCACTGGAGGCCCCGGTCACCAGGGCGCGACGGCCATCAAGAGAGAACAGTCGAGCAAGCTGCGGCTGCATCAGTGACCTCCCGGGCGCTGGTCGAGAAGCTTCTTCGCCAGGCTCATGCGGTGCACTTCGCTCGGACCGTCATAGATGCGGAACGGCCGGATATCGCGGAAGATCCGCTCCACCACCGTGTCCCCGGTCACCCCGCGCCCGCCCAGCACCTGCATCGAGCGATCGACCACCCGCCACAGCGCCTCGGAGCTGATCACCTTGGCCATGCTCGAGTCGACATTGCCCCGCTCGCCCTGGTCGAGTACCCAGGCGCAGTGCCATACCGCCAGGCGCACCACATGCATGTCCATCTGGTTGTCGGCGAGCATGAAACCGACACCCTGGTGCTCGCCCAACGATTTGCCGAAGGCGTCGCGGGTGCGCGCATGGTCGCAGGCGATGTCGTGGGCACGACGCGCGGCGCCAAGCCAGCGCATGCAGTGGGTCAGCCGTGCCGGCGCCAGACGCACCTGGGCATAGCGGAAGCCCTTGCCGATCTCGCCGAGCACATCGCTCGCCGGGATGCGCAGGTTGTCGAAACGCAGCTGCCCATGGCCACCAGTGAAGCAGCTGTCCAGCGAGTCCAGCTGCCGTTCGTGGACGATGCCCTCACGCCGCATGTCGCTCAGGAACATGGTCGCCGTGCCGTCTTCCATGCGCGCCATGATGATCGCGAAATCGGCGCCGTCAGCGCCGGTGATCAACCACTTGCGGCCGCTGATCAGGTAATCGTCGCCATCGCGGGTGGCGGTGGTGCGCAGCATCGACGGATCCGAGCCCGAGCCCGGCGCAGGCTCGGTCATGGCGAAGCACGAGCGCGCCCGGCCCTGGACCAGCGGGCGCAGCCAGCGGTCCTTCTGCGCCTCGGTGGCGACCACGTCCATCAGGTGGATATTGCCTTCGTCGGGTGCGTGGATATTCAGCGCCACCGGCCCCAAGGGCGAATAGCCGGCCTCTTCGAAGACGATCGCCTTGGCCACATGGCTCAGGCCCATGCCGCCCATCTCGGGGCTGGCATGCGGGGTCAGCAGCCCGGCGATGCGGGCCTTTTCCAGCAGGTCCTGGCGCAAGTCGTCGCTGGGGCCGTGACGGTCCTGACGCGGGTCTTTCTCGAACGGAATCACGTGATTGGCGATGAAGTCTCGCGTTTTTGCCTGCAAGGTCAGCAGGTCGTCCGACAGGGTGAAGTTCATGGTTGTCCTTCTATGCGTTTTCAGTCTTGGAAATCGGGCAGTGGCTACCGGCGTTCAAGGCATGGCCTTGGGGTTGCTGATAGACAGGCGGGCAAGCGTCGTCTGGCGTAGCGCCTCGACCAGAGTCCGGCGGGCCTGCGGCGCGTCGTGGCGACCTTCGCGGATGGCCTGGGCCAGCTGCTGTCGGGTGTCGGCCAGGGTCGCCGGCGGCGCCTCGAGCAAGGCGCCGAGACGGGCGTGCTCCTGGGCGCCCAGCTCGCCTTGCAGGCGGCTTTCACGCGCGGCGATGGCCATGGCGTTGGCGATCATCAGCGCCGGGTAGCGCAGCTCGCCGGACAGCGCGGGCAACACCTGCTCCAGCAAGGTCTGGCGGGCGATGTCGAGCAGTTGCGCGGCATTGGGTTGGGTCATGGCGCCTCGGCTCCGGTCATGTTCAGGATGTCGAGCTCCAGCTCCGGCAGCAGGCGCGCGGTCAGAGCCAGTTCGAGGGAAGGTTCTTCGCCGGACAGGTGGCGTTGCCCTTGTTGCAGGGCGATCACCGCCCAGCGCAAGGTGGCCATGACCTGCCAGTAGTGCAGTTGGCTGGGTTCGATGGCCAGGGTGGACACTTCGTGATAACCGCGCAGGAAGTCCGCGAGCAGGCCGATGCCGCCCGCTTCCAGGTCGGGGCGGGTAAAACGCCAGCAACGGGCGCTGAACCAGCCGAGGTCCTCGCAGGGGTCGCCCCAGCCACTGAATTCCCAATCGAGCACCGCCTCCAGCCCCTGTTCGCTGGCCAGGTAGTTGCCGGTGCGGTAGTCGCGGTGCAGCAGGCACAGGGCCTGACTGCGCGGCGCATGCAGCTCGCACCAGCGCAGGCCCCACTCCAGGGCCGGGTAGGCCTGGTCGAGGGTGTCGAGGTAGCGCCGGTAGGCCCTGAGGGTGGCCAGGGCGGGTGAGCCCTGGGGTATCGGCAAAAAGTCCAGCGCCGCGCACGGGGGGCGCACCTGATGCAGGCGCGCCAGGTTGGCGCCCAACTGCGCCGCCAGCCCGCCCTGCCCTTGCGCACCGGCCTGGGCGCTGAGCAGGCGCCCGGCGGCGATGCCCGGCACGTACTCCATGAGGAAGAACACCCGCCCATGCACCCGCGTGTCACGGCACAGCCAGAGCGGTCGCGGTACCTTGACCCCGGCCTGGTAGACCACCTGCAGCACGGCGAACTCCTGTTCGCGGCCTAGGCTGGCCGGCAGCGCCGACAGTGCGTCACTGCGCAGGACCCAGCGCCGGCTACCGGCCCAGGGACCACCCTCGATCAACAGGTCGAGCCGCCAGTTTTCCTGGATGGCACCACCGCTCAAGCGCTTGCGCGCGGTGATGAGCACCCGCTCGGCGGCGGCGCGTTCGCGAATGAAGTCGACCAACTGCTGGTCGTTGCCGCTGGCCGCGATCGGATCACTGGCCAGGGACGTCGTGGAAGAACTGCTCATGGGTCGATGGGCCCTGCCTTCGCTGTTGAATTGGCAACAGGGCCAGAGCAAAGCCTGGGCCAACTGTCGACCATCCACCTGCAAGCCCCATGACGCCTGGGTTTGGGTATGTCCTGGCAGTGCCCGGTTGGACAATCTTCATTTCACTTGTGCAAGGCATTCATTCACTATTGAAATATTGCAACAATGAACAGGGCCCGCCATGCATTCCCCCGCCTCCAAGGTCGTCGTGCTGATCAGCCACCTGCAACGCCCTCGGCAGCGCAGCCGTCTCGCCCAGGTCGTGAGCGGACTCACGGCGGATTACCCCGACACCCGTATCGAGGTGCTCGACACCTCGGTAGCCGAAGCGCTGCAGACCGCCCGCGAGCTGGAGCAGCGCGGCGAAGTCGATGTGTTCGTCTGCGCAGGGGCCACCGCCGCCTATCTGCGCAAGCACCTGGCCCGGCCAGTACTGGCAATGCGCGTCGGCGGCGGCGACTTGCTGCGCGCCCTGGGGCAGGCCAAGGCCCACGGCATGCAAGTGGCCGTGCTCAGCTACGACCATATCAACCAGGACCTGCAGGCATTGGCAGCGCTGTTCACCGTGCAGGTGCACCAGGCCGCCTATACCTCGCTGGAGCAAGCCCGCCAGGCCGTCGATCACGCCGCCCGGCTGGGCTGTGGCAGCATCATCGGCTCGTCTACCGTGGTGGAGCTGGCCGAACAAGCCGGCCTGCAGGGCGTGCTGTCGCTGAGCGAGGACACCGTGCGCAAGGCGCTCGAAGAGGCCCTGGGCATCCTCGACAGCCAGCGCATCGAAATTGCCAAGCGCCGCCACCTCGATGCCGTGCTGCAACATATCCCCACCGGGGTCGCGGCCGTCGACAACCAAGGCCTGGTGCAGTCGCTCAACCCGGCCCTGGCACAGTTGCTGGGGTTGCCGGCCAGCGCGGCGCTCGGCCGCCCGTTGCAGGCCCTGTGCCCCGAGCTCGACCTGCAGCAGGCCTTGCAGGATGGCACGGGCGAGGACAACCGCGTCATCCGCCTGGGCGCGCAAGCCGTGGTCAGCAACCTGCTGCCGATCCTGGAGAACGGCGAGCGCACCGGCCTGGTGCTGACCTGCCAGGACATCAGCGCGGTGCAGCGGGCCGACCAGCGCATCCGCGCCAGCCGTCGCCCCGGCGCCTTCACCGCGCGCTACCGGTTGGAACAACTGAGCGGCAACAGCAGGGCCAACCGCGAGATGCTGCAGTTGGCCGAGCGCTTCGCCGCCAGCCACTCGACCATCCTGATCACCGGCGAGAGCGGCACCGGCAAGGAACTGCTGGCCCAGGGCATCCATAATGCAAGCCCGCGCCGGCAAGGCCCCTTCGTCGCCATCAACTGCGCGGCATTTCCCGAAACACTGCTGGAGAGTGAACTGTTCGGCTACGAGGAAGGCGCCTTCAGCGGTTCGCGCAAGGGCGGCAAGCCCGGGCTGTTCGAGGCCGCGCACCGCGGCACGCTGTTCCTCGATGAGATCGGTGACATGCCGGTGTCGTTGCAGACCCGCCTGCTGCGGGTGCTGCAGGAGCGCGAAGTGCTGCGCCTGGGCAGCACCGAACCGATCGCCATCGACGTGCGGATCATCGCCGCGACCCACCAGGACCTGGGCACGGCCATCGACCAGGGCAGGTTCCGCACCGACTTGTACTACCGGCTGAACATCCTGCGGCTGCAGACCACGCCTCTGCGCGAACGCCCCGAGGACATCGCCCTGATCTGCCGGAGCATCGGCCAGCGCCTGCTGGTCCAGGGGCAGCCACCAGGCGCTGCACAGGTGGTGACGGCGCTGCTGCCCTACCTGGTGCGCCATGCCTGGCCGGGCAATGTTCGTGAACTGGAGAACGTGATCGAGCGGGCGATGCTGTCGGCCCGCGAACTGCTGCGCGACGAGGGGCTGGACGAGCAGTACCTGGCGCGGGTGCTGCCCGAGCTGTGCCAGGGCCAGTTGCCATCCCGGCGCGCCAAGGCGCCGCAAGCGTCCGACCTGCAAACGGTGGGCAAGGCCGCGCAACTGCGCCATGTGCAAGAAACCCTGGACAGTTGCCAGGGCGACCTCGACGAAGCCGCGCGCCGCCTCGGCATCAGCCGCACCACCTTGTGGCGGCGCCTGCGGGCTGCGCGTTGAGCTTTGCCATCCGCCACCGGCCAGCGCTGGCCGGGGCGGATGAGGGACAGATCAGAAATCGCGCTTGTAGAAGATATCCAGCGAGCTGGCCAGGCCGCTGGCGGCTTCCAGGTAGACCTTCTTGCTGAGCTTGTAGCGCAAGGCGATGGTGTTGGCCGGCTCGAACACGCCCACGCCATAGCGCAGGCTCAGGCGCTCGGTGAGGTTGCCGCTGGCCACCACGCTGGTCTTGTTGCCCGTACCCTGGGTGTCGAGCTGGAAGTCGTCGATACCCAGGTTCGAAGCCAAGCCGCCGGTCAGGCCGGCGCTGCCCATCAAGCCCAGCCCCAGCGCCGCCTCGGCAAGCATGTTGTTGTCCTCGCCAGAGCTGTTCAGCGGCCGGCCCAATACCAAGTAGGACAACGCCTGCTCCTGGCTCATCGCCGGCTCAGAGAACACTTTGGTGGTCGGCTGCTCGGCGCTGCCGCTCAGGCGAATGCCGGCGATCACATCGTCGACCTTGCGGATCGCCTCGATGTCCAGGTACGGCTGGTCGATGGGCCCGGCGAACAGCAACCGCGCGCGGCGAATGGTCAGACTCTGCCCATACTGCCGATAGCGTCCGTCGGCCAGGCTCAGTTCGCCACGGGTGTCGAGGTTGTCGCCGATATGCACGTGCCCCAGCAGGTTGGCGGTCAGGCCGAAGCCCTTGAATGACAGTTTTTCGCTGCCGACATCGACATCAATGTCCATCGCCACCGCCATCGGCGGCTTGCCCTGCTCGGTCTGGTGGCCGACGATCACCGTGTCGTCCGAGACCTTGACCGTCGACGGCGGCAGCTCGCGCACGGTGATCTTGCCCTTGGGCACCTGCACCTTGCCGGTCACCGCCAGTTTGTCGTCCAGCAGGCGAATGCTCAGGTCAGGCGCCACTTCCAGCGCCGCGTAGGGCTCGACGCTGACCGGCAGTTGCTGGCCTTGCAGGCGCAGGTCCATGCCCAGCGCCTGCCCCCAGGTCAGGTGCCCGGTCAGTTGCCCACGCCCTGCAGCGCCACTGCGCCAGTTGCCGTTCAGTTGCACCTGTTCACCGGCGATCAGCGCCTGCAGCGACAGGTCCTCCAGGCTCACCGGCAACTCCGCGCCACTGACCTCGCCACCGCTCAAGGCCAGGCTACCATTGACCTGGGGCGCAATCAGGCTGCCGGACAGACGCCCGTTGCCGTTGAGCTGTCCAGCCAGGCGCTCGACCATCGGCAGGAACGGCCGGATGACCGACAGCTCAAGCCCGGCCAGGCGGAAATCACCGGACAACGGCTTGTTGCGGCCCAGCGGATCAAGACGGGTGTTCACATTCAGCTCACCCAGGCGCTCGCCACGGAAGTCCAGGCGGGTGTCGACCCGGCGTGGCGCCAGGGTGCTGTCCAGGCGCAGCACCTGATAGGGGAAGTCGACCCAGCGGTCCTTGTCGCGTACCCGCAAGGTGCCGCCGCCGGCATCGACGCGGATGCTGCCCTTGGGGCCGCTGGCCGGGATGTCGAGGTTGATGTCGGCGTTGAGCAGGCCCTGCCAGGCGAAGTCCTTGGGCAGCCACTGCGCCAGGCTGTCCAGCGGGAACTGCTTGAGGTGGTAGCGCAGGCGCGGCTCCGGCGCCAGGCGCTGGTCCTCACCGCACAGGCTGGCCTGGCCGGAACGCCAGCAGTGGGCGCCGAAATCGAGCTGGCCGCTGGCCAGACGCTGCAGACGCGCCGGGGCCTGCAACTGCCAGTCCTGGCCGCCGGCCTGGATGCGCCCGCTGGCCAGGCGACCGCGCCAGTCGCCCTTGGCCAGGGCGCCATCCAGCGCCAGGTCGAGCTTGAGTTGCGGGCCGTCGAGGGCCAGGGTCGCAGCCTGCTGGCGAAGATCGCCCTTGCCTTGCACATCAAGACTGCCCAGGGCGGTATCACCCACCCGTATACCGCCGGCCTTGAGCGTCACCTGGCCGCGCTGGGCATTGTCCAGCCGGGCATCCAGGTCCAGCCGCTGCACGCGGTTGTCGGCCTGGCCCAGCTGTTGCCCCTGCAGGGTCAGGGTGCCTTGCGGCGCGGCCAGGGTGCCGGCCAGGTCCAGGCGCCCCTTGGCCTGCCCTTGCAGCTGCGGCCAGAGCTGGCCCAGGCGCGGCAGGTCGAGGTCGACACGCCCGGCCAGGCGCTGCTGTACGCTGGCGCTGCCATTGATGCGGTTGTCGCCCAGCTGCACCGCCAGGCTGCCCAGGGTCCAACGCTCGCCCGCGCCTTCGGCGTCGACCTTGACCAGCGCCGGCTGGCCGCGCAGGCGCCCTTTGAGGTCCAGCTGAGCCTTGAGCGTCAGTTGCTCGTGCTTCAATTCGCCCTGGCTGCGCAGCGGGCCGGCCAGGGTGCCGGGCAGCTCCGCCAGCCAGTAGGCCGGGTCCAGGGCCGACAGTTGCAGGTCGACATCCCAGGCCAGGGTGTCGGCAAAACGCAGGGCGACACTGCCGGCGGCCTTGCCCTGCCCGGCGCTGAGCAGCAACTGCGGCAGGCGTACCTGGCCGAGGTCGCCGTCGAACGGGCTGGCCAGGCTGAAGGCGCCGGCCGGGCCATCCAGGTCGCCGTTGAACACCCCTTTGTAGCTGCCGTCGCGGTACTGCACCTGGGCGTTGAAGCGCTTGAGCGTGACCTGCGGCGCCGTCTCCAGCGGGTACAGGCGCAACCAGGGGAAGTCCAGCCAGTCGAGGCTGGCATCGGCACTCAGGCCCTGCTGCCAGTCGGCGCTGGCCTGCAGCTTGAGGCGCTGCTGATCGCTGGCGTTCAGGTCCAGGGCGTCGAGCCGGGCGCCCTTGGCATCGACCTTGCCCGCCAGCACCAAACCGATCGGCCCTTGTTCGGCGGGCAGCGTGGCCGAGCCGGACAGTTGATAACCCTTGAGCAAGTCACCCTGGGCATCGAGCCGCAGCTGGTCGAGTTGCAGGGTATCGGGCAGCTCGGCGGCCGGTTTGAAGCTGTCCGCGCGAATGCTCAGGTGGGCCGGCAGGTGCTCGGCCAGGGCCTGCAGCTCGCCGCTCAGCCGTGCGTCCAGGTAGCCGCTGCTGATGGCATCGACGGCAAGGGACTTCTGCAACTCGCCCTTGGCGCTCAAGGCCAGTTGCCAGGGTTTGCCATCGACCGCCGGCAGTTGCAGCGTGCCTTGCAGCTGCAGCGGCCAGTCGCCTTGGGGCATCAGGTCGCCCTGCACGTCCAGGCGCAGGTCGTCACGGCGCAGTTGCAGGCTGTCCACGCGCAGGCCGCTCGCGGTCCAGTGCGCGGCCAGGCTAAGGTCGCCCAGCAGGTCGCTGCCATCCAGGCGCAGCTGGCCCAGCTTGACCTCGCCCAGCTCGATGGCCAACGGCAGATTCAGCGCCGGCAGTTGCAGCGGGCCGCTATCGGGCTTGTCCTCGCCCGGGGCGAAGGCCATGTCGATACGCTCGGCCTGCAGACGCTCGACGCACAAGGTGGCGCGCAGCAGGCAGGTTGGCGACCAGTCCAGTTGTGGGGCCTGCACCTCGACACGGTCTTCGCCCGCCGTCCAGCGCAGTTGGCTGGCCTGCCAACTGCCGCCGAGGCGTCCGGAGAAATCGCTGACTTGCAGCCCCGGCACCAGGCCCAGCACCCAGCGGCTGCCGCCCTGGGTACCCAGCACCAGGCCCAGCGCCAGGACGATCAGCAACAGCAGGCCCAGCAGTGCCAGCAGGATGGGTTTGAATACACGCGTCACAGCTCAGGCCCCATGGAGAAGTGCAAACGAAAACCACCGTCGTCATCCAGGGCGCGGGCCAGGTCCAGGCGCAGCGGCCCCACCGGCGACACCCAGCGCACGCCGATGCCGACGCCAGTCTTGAGGCTGGGCAGTTCCAGCGAGTTGAACGAATTGCCCTGGTCGATGAAGGTCGCCAGGCGCCATTTCTCGGCAACCGAGTACTGGTACTCGGCGCTGCCGGCCACCAGGTAGCGCCCACCGATGCGGTCGCCCTGGTTGTTCTTCGGCGATAGCGACTGGTAGTCGTAGCCGCGCACGCTCTGGTCGCCACCGGCGAAGAAGCGCAGTGACGGCGGGATATTCTGCTGGTAGCCATTGGTGGCACTGCCGCCGAACTGCACGCGGCCAAGGAAGCGATGGTTCTGGCCCAGGGTGGTCAGGCCCTTGAGCAGCACGTTGCCGTGGATCAGGTTGGTGTCCGAACCCAGGCCTTCCTTGGCCGCCTGCAGGTCGAACTGCAGACGGTAGCCATTGTGCGGGTCGATGCGATTGTCGCTGCGCAGGTAGGAGAAGCTGACGCCCGGCATCAGCAGGTTGCTCAGCCCCGAGTCGTCGCCCAGGCGATACTCCTCGCGCTGGTACTTAAGCGAGATCACCCGCTGCCAGCCGCTGGGCAGCTTGCTGTGCCACTCCGGGCCGACCGTCAGCAGCTTGCTCAGGGTGTCGGTGCCGGCGATCTCTTCGTTCTGGTAGCCGCCGGCGAAGCGCAGCTTGTCGGTGAGCGGCGGATCCAGCGGAATGTCGTACCACAAGCCGACGTTCTGCCGGGGCGCCGACAGCTCGGTTTCCCAGCCGTAGCTGTGCCCTTGCGGGTTGACCCAGTGGCGGGTCCAGTTGGCCTTGCCGCGTGGCCCGACGTCGGTGGAGAAACCCAGGCCCAGGCCGAGGGTGCGTGGTTTACGGGTGTCGAGGCGGACGTCCACCGGGATGTCCTCGCCCACTGCGGCGGTGGGCGCGGCGTCCACGCGCACGCTGTCGAAGTAGCCGCTGGACTGCAGGTCGTTGTTGAGTTCGGCGATCAGTTCCGAGTCGTACGGGGTGCCGGGCTTGAACCCCACCATGCGCTGCAGCAGGTCGTTGTCCAGCGGCGCATCGCCACCGAAGCTCACCGCGCCAAGGCGGTAGCGCGGGCCACTCTGGTAGACCAGTTCGATGTCGGCCACACCGGCCTGCGGATCGACCGCCAGGCGCTGGCGCTCGAAGCGCCCGGCGAAGAAGCCGTAGCGCGAGGCCTGGTTCTGGATCAGCCGCTTGGCGTCCTCGTAGGTGCCATGGTTGAGCTGCTCGCCCGGGCGCAGCGCCTTGCTGTCAGGAATGCGGAACACCCTGAGCTCGCTGGCCGGCCCTTCGATACGCACGGTCACGTTGCGCAGGCGAATCGGTTCTCCGGGCTCGACCTGAATGATCAGTTGCGGTGGTTTGTCTTTATCGGTCGGCGCCTTGACCTCGGTCTCGACCCGCGCCTGGTAATAGCCCAGGGCCTGGGCCGCCTTGCGCGCCTGCTCCTCGGCGCCCCGGCTGAAGCGCAGCAAGGCCTCTTCGTCGCGATCGCCCAGGCTGCCGATATACCCTTCGATATTGGACTTGAGCGCCTTGTTGGCGGGTTTGACCCGCACCAGCAATTCGCTCTGCGCCCATGCCATGGAGCTGGCGGCCAGCAACAGCAGGCCCCAGCCAAGTCTTCCTGAATACGTCATGCGCGGCATGCTACCAGAGCGCAACGGCCAAGGGGCTTTCAGAAAACGCCTGTCACAGGTTCGCTACCCTCGACGAGCGCGGGTTGGGGTGGAAGAACACCCGCTCACGGATCGGCCCTACGGCGATCTCGCCGATCTCTTCATAACCCTGGCGCTGGTAGAACGCCAGGTAGTGTGCATTGCCGGTGTCCAGCACCACGCCGTCGGTACCGGCGTCCTCGGCGCACCAGTCATGCACGGCCTGCAGCAGTTGCTCGCCGTAGTGCTTGCCCTGGAACTGCGGGTGCACGCCCAACAGCGGCAGCACATGCACCTTGTCCCCCGGCAGGCAACCGGCCAGCGCGGCCTGGTAATCCAGGTAGCGGCGGGTGCAGCGCAGGCCAGTGCCGAGGATCATGCGCAGGCGCCAGGCCCAGCTGTCGGCCACGCCAAGCCGGCGCAACGGCGGCACGATCAGCGCCAGGCCGATCAGCCGATCCTCCAGCAACAGGCCGATCGCCGGCAATTGCAGATAAAAGTGCTGGCGCACCCACTCGCGCACCATCACCCGCAGGCGGCGCTCGTACCCGGGGCGCTGGGCCTCGAACAGCCAGGCGAAGGTCGGTTCGTGGCGGTAGGCATGGTAGAGCAGCGAACGCGCCTCGCGGGCGTAGCCGGCGTCGAGCAGGCAGATCCGGGCCGGGGCGGCGATGTCGTCGGGCATTGCGGGCAGTCCTCCTGGAATGGGTGTACAGGGCCTTGGAACCAGATTCCGGCGCTGGGTTCACCTCCTCCAGCACGTTAGCAGCGCCCGTCGCGCGGCGCCATGCTGGCCGTGGCCGGCGATGTCGGCTAGCATCCGTGGCTTTTACCAGGATCGTCTTTCCATGAAGATCGTCTCGTTCAACATCAACGGCCTGCGCGCCCGCCCGCACCAGCTGGCGGCGCTGATCGACAAACACCAGCCGGACGTGATCGGCCTGCAGGAAACCAAGGTCAGCGACGATCAGTTCCCGTTGGCCGACGTCGAGGCACTCGGCTACCACGTGCACTACCACGGCCAGAAGGGCCACTATGGCGTCGCCCTGCTCTCGCGGGAAAAACCGCTGTCGCTGTCCAAGGGCTTCGCCAGTGACGAGGAGGACGCCCAGCGTCGCTTCATCTGGGGCACCTTCGCCGATGCCGACGGCACGCCGATCACCATCATGAACGGCTACTTCCCCCAAGGCGAAAGCCGCGACCACCCCACCAAGTTTCCGGCCAAGCAGCGCTTCTACAGCGACCTGCAGGCCCTGCTCGAGGGGCAGTTCAAGAACGACCAGCCTGTGGTGGTGATGGGCGACCTGAACATCTCGCCCCAGGACTGCGACATCGGTATCGGCCCGGACAACGCCAAGCGCTGGCTGAAGACCGGCAAGTGCAGCTTCCTGCCCGAAGAGCGCGAGTGGATGGAGCGTCTCAAGGGCTGGGGCCTGGTCGACAGCTTCCGCCACCTGTACCCGGACGTGGCCGACCGCTTCAGCTGGTTCGACTACCGCAGCCGCGGTTTCGAGGACGAGCCCAAGCGCGGCCTGCGCATCGACCTGATCATGGCCTCCCATGGGCTGCTGCCGCGGGTCAGGGCCGCCGGGGTCGACTATGAACTGCGCGGGATGGAAAAGCCTTCGGATCATGCGCCGATCTGGCTTGAACTGAGTTGATTGCGTACGGGCTGCGCGCTCACAGGCGCAGCCCTACCACACCTGGATACAAATCCCCCTTAAACATCGCCTCGTTCAGTTCGTCCAACAGCACGAACTCTCGCTGTCTGCCCAGCAACCCTGAACAAGGCTTCCCCATGACCGCACCCCTGAACCGCCTCACCCTGGCCGCCCTGCTGGTCGCCTGCAGCCTGCCGGCCCTGGCCGCGGCGCCCGCGCACAAACCTGGCAGCGTGTTCCGCGACTGCGCCAAGACCTGCCCGGAAATGGTGGTGCTACCCGCCGGCAGCTTCATGATGGGCACCCCGGATGACGAAAAGGGCCGCCAGGACGACGAAGGCCCGCTGCACGAGGTAACGTTCAAGAAAGCCTTTGCCGTCAGCCAGTACCAGATCACCAACGGGGAGTGGAAGGCCTACCTCAAGGCCACCGGCTACAAGGTCCCCAACGGCGATACCCGTCCGGGCCGCGAGTGCATCGCCGGCGTGCCGCGCTACCAGCAAGGCGACCGCCAGCCCGCCGTGTGCCTGAACTTCCACGAAGCCGAGGCCTATGCCGGCTGGCTGTCGAAGAAGACCGGCAAGGTCTACAAGGTGCTCAGCGAATCCCAGCGCGAGTACGCCGTGCGTGGCGGCAGCACCGGGCCGTTCCCCTTCCCGCTCGATGACAACGACGAGCAGAAGTACCAGATCTCCAAGCACGCCAATACCTACGGCCCTACCGACGGTTTCTCCTTCACCTCACCGGTCGGCAGCTTCCCGCCCAACGCCTTCGGCGTCTATGACGGCCACGGCAACGTCTACGAGTGGACCCGCGACTGCTACGTCGACAGCTACGCCAACGCCCCCACCGACGGCAGCCCGCAGACCAACAGCAGCGAATGCGAGGATCGCCGGGTGATCCGCGGCAACGACTACACCGAGGCGCCGATCTTCTCGCGCTCGGGCAACCGCAACGAGCGCAGCTCCACCCTGCGCGGCGACTGGATCGGTTTCCGCGTCGCCCGCGAACTGTAAGCCCTGCCCCGCCCCGGCGCCCTCGGCGCCGGGCGACTAAATCCGCGCAAAACCCTCTCGTCTACCAAGATCAGGACCTGTTCCTGCCCGGCGCCAACGAATACTCACGAGATGCCCCCATGACGCTCAAGACACCCAGCCTCGCCCAGGAAACCCTGCGCATACTCAAGCCGTTCTGGATGCTGGTCGCGCTTTCGGCGGCCCTTGGCGTGGTCAGCGGCCTGAGCGTCACCGCCCTGCTGGCCACCATCAATAGCGCGATGAATGCCGCCGGCGGGCCGGACACCCATACCGCCCTGCTGTTCGGCGGCCTGTGCGTGCTGACCCTGGCCTGCTCCACCGGCTCGAACCTGCTGACCAACTACGTGGGCCAGAAGGTGGTGGCGCGGCTGCGCCGCGAATTGTCCGCCAAGGTGCTGGTGGCGCCGATTGCGCAACTGGAGCGCTACCGTGCCCACCGCCTGATCCCGGTGCTGCTCAACGATGTCAGTACCATCAGCGCCTTCGCCCTGTCCGTGGCGCCGATGGTCATCGCCTTCACCGTCACCCTCGGCTGCCTCGCCTATCTGGCGCTGCTGTCCTGGCAGATCCTGCTGATCACCGCCCTGACCGTGGTGATCGGCACTGGCGCGCAGTTCCTCGCCCACCGCTTCGGCATGAAGAACATCCTCACCGCCCGCAACGGCGAGGACGAGCTGCAGAAGCACTACCAGGCTCTCTCCGGCGGCGCCAAGGAGCTGCGTATCCAGCGCAAGCGCCGCCAGCACATGCATGACCAGCTGATCCACGGCGCCACCGAGCGCATCTGCAAGGCCAACATCCGCGCGGCGAACATCTTCGTCAGCGCCGAGACCTTCGGTTCGATGCTGTTCTTCGCCGTCATCGGCGTGGCCATCGCCTTCCAGGCGCTGTGGCCAAGCACCGACCGCACCGTGCTTGGTGGTTTCGTGCTGGTGATGCTGTACATGAAGGGGCCGCTGGAGCAGTTGATCACCAACCTGCCGAGCATCAGCCGCGCGCAGATCGCCCTGCGCCGCATCGCCGAGCTGTCGGCGCGCTTCTCGTCGCCCGAGCCGCACCTGCTGGTGAGCGACCGCGCCCCGGCCGTGTCCAGCGTCGAGTCCATCGAGCTGCGCCAACTGCGCTATGACTACCCGCAGGTCGAGGGCAGCCAGCCGTTCCACCTGGGGCCGGTGAACCTGAGCATCCGCCAGGGCGACATCGTCTTCATCGTCGGCGAGAACGGCTGCGGCAAGACCACCCTGATCAAGCTGCTGCTGGGCCTGTACACCCCGCAACAGGGCGAAGTGCGCCTCAATGGCGAGACGGTCACCCCGCAGCGCCTGGACGACTACCGCCAACTGTTCACCACCATCTTCGCCGACTACTACCTGTTCGACGAGCCGCTGCCCGGCCAGGCCGAGTTGCCGCCCGAGGCCGGCAAGTACCTCGAACGCCTGGATATCGCCCACAAGGTGAGCATCCGCGACGGCAGCTTCACCACCACCGACCTGTCCACCGGCCAGCGCAAGCGCCTGGCGCTGATCAATGCCTGGCTCGACCAGCGCCCGGTGCTGGTGTTCGACGAATGGGCCGCCGACCAGGACCCGGCCTTCCGCCGCGTGTTCTACACCGAGCTGCTGCCGGAACTGAAACAGCAGGGCAAGACCATCATCGTCATCTCCCACGACGACCGCTACTTCCCGGTGGCCGACCAACTGGTGCGCATGCACGGCGGCCAGATCGTCGTCGAGCGCAACCAGGAACCCGCCCTGCCCGCCTGACCCCGCCTCACGGGCGGCGGCTCCTCGCCACCGCCCGCACTTTGTAAATTCCCCGCCACACCGCTCGTTCCCCTATTGCCGCACGCTGAATCAACCCTGCCCACAGGGAAGTCGCAGGTCAGGCCTCTGCCAACCGAAAATATTTTTCCGGTTTTGGCATGCGCATGCGTCCTACTCGCAACGGAATAATTTTCATTTACTTTGCGTACCTTGAGCCAGAGCATAAAAATGCCAATACCAGCCAACACACTGACCCCTTTGAGCAAGGCGCTGATGCTGCGCCGGATGCTGCGTTCCTCGCCGGCCATGGCCACCCTCGGCCTCGCCCTGTCCCTGCCGCTCGCAGCGCAGGTGCAGGCCCAGGAGCAAGACTTCGACATCCCTGCGCAATCGCTGAGCAGCGCGCTGCAAGAGTTGGGTCGCCAGGGCAACCTGCAGGTGCTGTTCAGCCCCGAGACCGTACAGGGCCTGCGCAGCAGCCCGGTCAAGGGTCGTTTCTCGCCAACCCAGGCAGCTGGGGAGCTGCTGAAGAACAGCGGGATTCGCTACAGCGTGCAGGACAACACCCTGATCATCAGCGGCGCGGCTGAATCCGGTTCGGCCATGACCCTCGACGCCACCACCATCAATGGCCAGGTGCTGGGTGCCACCACCGAGGGCAGCAACTCCTACACCACTGGCGCGGTGACCATCGGCAAGACCGCGCAATCGCTGCGTGAGACCCCACAGTCGGTCACCGTGGTCACCCGCAAGCTGATGGACGACAAGAACCTGGTCTCGCTGGACCAGGTGATGGCCCAGACCACCGGTATCACCCGCGCCAACCGCGGCTACGGCAACCACCACTTCAGCTCCCGTGGCTTCGACCTCACCGATGAAAGCTACATGGTCGACGGCGTGCCCGGTCAAGCCTACGCCTACACCGGCTGGATGACCCCGGACATGGCGATCTTCGACCGCGTCGAAGTGCTGCGCGGCGCCTCCGGCCTGCTGGTGGGCGCGGGCAACCCGGGCGGCGCGGTGAACCTGGTGCGCAAGCGCCCGACCGCCGACCCGCGTTTCTCCGTCATCACCCGCGCCGGCTCCTGGGACAACTACCGCCTGGACCTGGATGCCAGCGGCCGCCTCAACCCCCAGGGTACCCTGCGCGGACGCATGGTCGCCTCCTATGAAGACCGTGGCTACTTCACCGACGTCACCAAGTCCAAGCGGCCGCTGCTGTACGGCATCGTCGAGGCCGACCTCAACGATGCCACCACCGTCGCTGTCGGCCTGCGCCGCCAGACCTCGCGCATCGACGGCTACAGTGTGCTGGGTATCCCCAACAACCCCGACGGCAGCAACCCGCACCTGAAGCGCTCGACCTACCTCGGGCAGGACTGGACCAAGTTGCAGACCAACATGGACGAGGTGTTCGCCGACCTCACCCATCGATTCAACGACAACTGGACCGGCAAGCTGGCGCTGTCTCACTCCGAAGGCGGCTACAACCGTAGCGCCATCGAGTGGGGCGCGCGCGAGACGCTGGAGTACAACGCCCCAGGTGGTCCGACGGTCAACACCGTCAGCTACCACAAGTTCGATGTGACCTCCAATGCCGTCGACGGCCACCTGGACGGCACGTTCGAGGCCTTTGGCCTGACCCACCAGCTGACGCTCGGTGCCAACTGGTCCAAGCGCAAGATGAACGACAAGGACAACACCATAGCGCTGCCCAGCCCTATCCCGCTCAATGTCTTTGATCCCGACCATAGCAATATCCCGGAATTGCAGCGCAATGGCTGGAAGTCCATGGATGACACCATCGACACCCGCTACGGCACCTACCTGAGCGCCCGCCTGCACGCGACCGAAGACCTGAGCTTCGTCCTCGGTGGTCGCCTGAGCTGGTACAAGAACGAAGCCTGGAACGGCCCGAAGGTGACGACCAGCCGGCAGGACGAGGAATTCACACCCTTCGTCGGTGCGATCTACGACCTGAACGACCAGTGGTCCTGGTACGCCAGCTACGCCGATATCTTCCTGCCGCAGTCCAACTACCGCACCGTCAGCGGCAGCGTGCTCGACCCGTCGGTCGGTTCGAACTACGAGACCGGGATCAAGGGTGAGCTGTTCGACAAACGCTTGAACGTGTCCTTCGCCGTGTTCTACATCGAGCAGGAAGACGTGGCCCAGCAAGATGCGGCCAACCGTGGCAAGTGCCCGAGCGATCCGGCCGGCCGCTGCTGGGTCAATGGCGACGGCATCAACCGCAGCAAGGGCTTCGAAGCCGAGGCCACCGGCGAACTGCTGCCGGGCCTGCAAGTGGCGGCTGGCTACACCTACAACACCACCAGTTCCTCCGAAGGTGGCCCGATCTCGGCGCAGACCCCGAAACACATGGTGCGCGTGAACACCAACTACACCTTCCCGGGCGAGTGGAACCGCCTGAGCGTCGGTGGTGGCGTTTCGGCGCAGAACTCCTACGTCGATGCCTACAACGAGGCGTACAACAGTGGCCGGGCGATCTTCGACGCGCGTGCCGCCTACAAGCTCGACGAGCACTGGACCGTGGGCGTGGACGTCGAGAACCTGTTCGACCGCAAGTACTTCGACTCGATGGGCTACTGGACCCGCGGCACCACCTACGGTACTCCGCGTAGCTACATGTTCACCCTGCGCGGCGACTTCTAAGTCCCGCCTGGCAACAACCGGCGCCCCCTCTCGAGGGGGCGCTGTGTTTTCAGCGGCATCCAACACCCTGTTGTCTTTCCCCCCGCCCCACCGCACACTCGACCCCGCCAGCCAGGAAGCGGAGTCCGCAGTGCCCACGCCACGCCAATTCAGCAAGAAGACCAGCACCAGCAACATGCTGCGACTCAAGTCCGGCGACGCCGGCAACCAGCGCCCCTATCGCGTCGACTTCGTCCTGCTCGAGCACTTCTCCATGGCCAGCTTCACCGTGGCGATGGACGTGCTGGTCACCGCCAACCTGCTGCGCGCCGATAGCTTCACCTCCACCCCGCTGTCACTGGGTGGTGATCGCGTGCTCAGCGACCTGGGCCTGGAACTGATCGCCAGCCCGCTCGATCCCCGCAATCTGCAGGACCTTGACCTGCTGGTGGTGTGCGGCGGCCTGCGCACGCCATTGAAGTACCCCGACCTCGACCGCTTGCTGGGCGACTGCGCCAGCCACGGCATGACCCTCGGCGGGCTGTGGAACGGCGCCTGGTTCCTCGGCCGGGCCGGGGTGCTCGACGACTACGGCTGCAGCGTGCACCCCGAGCAGCGCGCCAGCCTGGCCGAGATCAGCCCGCAGACGCGCATCACCCCGGCCAGCTTCACCCTGGACCGCGACCGCCTCAGCGCCGCCAGCCCCAATGGCGCCATGGAGCTGATGCTCGGCCTGGTACGGCGCCTGTACGGCGATGCCCTGGCCGAAGGCGTGGAAGAGATCCTGTCGTTCTCCGGCGCACGCTATCGCCAGGTCGGGCCCGGGGCGAAGAAGTCCATGAGCCTGCACCTGCGTACCATCGTCGAGCTGATGGAAAACAACCTCGAGGAAACCCTCAGCCTCGACCAGCTGGCCGCCTACTCCGGGCGCTCGCGCCGACAGATCGACCGCTTGTTCCAGGCCCAGCTGGGCACCTCGCCAAGGCGCTACTACATGGAACTGCGCATTACCAAAAGCCGGCGGCTATTGCAGTATTCGGACCTATCGGTGATGGAGGTAGCGGTGGCCTGCGGGTTCGTCTCGGTATCGCATTTCAGCAAGTGCTATGCGGCGTACTTCGGCTATCCGCCGTCGCGGGAGCAGCGGCTCGGCGAATGATGTTGCCTGGGGTTGCCCCGCGATAGGGCCGGAACGGACAAAGGATCAGCCCTGCTCATCGAGCAATGCCTGGATCACCCGCTCCTGGCCCGCATAATCGCCTTCGCCAAAGTGCACATGGCGCACCTGCCCCTTGCGGTCGACGAAGTAGTGCGCCGGCCAGAACTGGTTGCCCCAGGCGTTCCAGATCCGGTAGCCGTTATCCACCGCCACCGGATAGGCGATGCCCAGTTGTTGCACCTGCGCCCGGACACTGCCGATATCATGCTCGTAGTCGTACTCCGGCGTATGCACCCCGACCACCACCAGCCCCTGCTCGCCGTAGCGCCGCGCCCAGTCGTTGACATGCGGCAGGCTGCGCCGGCAGTTGATGCAGTCGTAGGTCCAGAAATCCACCAGCACCACCTTGCCCTTGAGGGCCGGGCCGTCCAGCGGCGGCGAGTTGAGCCACTGCTCGGCCCCGGCCAGCGAAGGCATGGGGCCATAACTGTCGCGGGCCAGCAGGTGGCCGGCCAGGCCCAGCCCAAGCAGGGCCAGGGCCACGCCGCCGGCCTTGAGCAAGCGGCGCTTGCCGCGCGCCTCAGTTGTCATGGCAGCCACTGGTGGCGTAGGAACGGTACTCGACGCTCTGCGGCTTGCCCTGGGAGTCGAGGTAGTCCATGCGGGTATTGACCACGCCGCAGGTGTTGCTGCGGTCATCCTTCACCGACAGCACCTTCTTCACATCCAGCTTGTCGCCGTAGCGGTACTGCATCACGCTGGCATCGTTGAGCGAGGTGCTGCTGGCCTGGGCGGTGATGGCGCCGAGGCCGAGGACGGCGAACAGGGCGGCGCTGGCGAGGGTCTTGATAGTCATGGTGGTTCTCCTGATGCGAGGTCTTGGCATTGGGGAGGCGTCGCTCCCCGGTAGAGCCATTTCACTCCCGCCAGGTATCCCGCTTGTGTCCGCCCAGGCTGTGACGTGCTTCCTCCTGTATCCACGGCAGTGCCAGATACACTGCAATACAAAGCGTGGCAGGCAAGCCCGGATTCGCTCGGTACACTGCGCGCAACCCTCACCTACAAGGACACCCCGATGGAGCATGTCGATCACATCCTGGTCGTCGACGACGACCGCGAAATCCGCGAACTGGTCGGCAACTACCTGAAGAAGAACGGCCTGCGCACCAGCATCGTCGCCGATGGCCGGCAGATGCGCGCCTTCCTGGAAAACAACACGGTCGACCTGATCGTCCTCGACATCATGATGCCCGGCGACGACGGCCTGCTGCTGTGCCGCGAACTGCGCGCCGGCAAGCACCGCAACACGCCGGTGCTGATGCTGACCGCGCGCAACGACGAGACCGACCGCATCATCGGCCTGGAAATGGGCGCCGACGACTACCTGACCAAGCCGTTCTCCGCCCGCGAGCTGCTGGCACGGATCAACGCCGTGCTGCGCCGCACGCGCATGCTGCCGCCCAACCTGACCATCAGCGAAAGCGGGCGCCTGATCGCCTTCGGCCCCTGGCGCCTGGACACCACCGCGCGCCACCTGCTCGACAGCGAAGGCACCCTGGTGGCGCTGTCCGGCGCCGAGTACCGCCTGCTGCGGGTATTCCTCGACCACCCGCAGCGGGTACTCAGCCGTGAACAGCTGCTCAACCTCACCCAGGGCCGCGAGGCGGACATCTTCGACCGCTCCATCGACCTGCTGGTCAGCCGCCTGCGCCAGCGCCTGGGCGACGACGCCCGCGAACCCACCTGCATCAAGACCGTGCGCAGCGAAGGCTATGTGTTCTCACTGCCGGTGCAATTGCTGGAGTCGCCGGCATGAAGTGGCCGCGCACCCTGGCCTCGCGCCTGGCGCTGATCTTCTTCACAGGATTGGTGCTGGCCTACGGCCTGTCGTTCAGCCTGCAGGCGTACGAACGCTATGTCAGCAGCCGCTCGATGATGCTCAGCAACCTGGAGCTGGACGTCTCGACCTCGGTTGCCATCCTCGACCGCCTGCCCGCCGCCGAGCGCCCTGCCTGGCTGTCGCGCCTGGAACGGCGCACCTACCGCTACCGGCTGGACGAGGGGCTGTCCGGCGAAGCCATGCCGAGCGAGAACCCGCCGATGGCCGCCGACTCGATCGTCAAGGCCATCGGCGACCGCTACCGCCTGACCTTCCAGGAAATCCCCGGCCCCAATGCGCATTTCCAGGCCCACCTGCGCCTGGCCGACGGCGCGCCGCTGACCATCGACGTCACCCCGGCATCGGTGCCGGTGGCCACCTGGCTGCCGGTGGTGCTGCTGATCCAGCTGGCGGTACTGCTGGCCTGCACCTGGCTCGCGGTGCGCCTGGCCATCGGCCCGCTGACCCGGCTGGTCCAGGCCGTGGACGACCTTGACCCGAACAGCCCCGGCCCGCTGCTCGACGAGAGCGGCCCACGCGAGGTGCGCTACGCCGCCGTGGCCTTCAATGCGTTGCAGGCGCGCATCGCTGCCTACCTCAAGGAACGCATGCAATTGCTGGCCGCCATCTCCCACGACCTGCAGACGCCGATCACGCGCATGAAGCTGCGCGTCGAGCAGATGGACGACGGGCTGGAGAAGGACAAGCTGTGGCACGACCTCGACGCCATGGAGCACCTGGTGCGCGAGGGCGTGGCCTATGCCCGCAGCATGGACAGCGGCACCGAGGCACCGTGCCGGGTCAACCTCGACGCGTTCCTCGACAGCCTGGTGTTCGACTACCAGGACAGCGGCGCGCAGGTGAATCGCAGCGGCAGCGCCCAGGCCACCCTGGAAACCCGCCCCCACGCCTTGCGCCGGGTGCTGGTGAACCTGGTGGACAACGCGCTGAAGTTCTCCGGCGCCGCGCAGCTGGAAGTCGGTTGCGAGAACGGCGTGACGCTGATCCGCGTGCTCGATGATGGCCCCGGGATCCCCGAGGCGGAGCTCGACGACGTGCTCAAGCCGTTCTACCGGGTCGAAAGCTCGCGCAACCGCAGTACCGGCGGCACCGGGCTGGGGCTGGCCATCGCCCAGCAACTGACCCAGGCCATGGGCGGCAGCCTGACCTTGCGCAACCGCGCCGAAGGCGGACTGTGCGCGCAGGTCGAGTTGCGTTGAAGTAAAGGGCAAGCCCGCTGCTCAAGTCTGTGGCAGCAGGCTTGCCCTTTGACGCGGCCAGCAAAGGCGACAACAAAGCAAGATCGTTCAAGCCACCCTCTGACCTGTCTGGCATGCTTGTCTGCCCTGTCGATTCGTTGCCGCTTCCATGCCCAGCCCACCCCTCGCCCGCCAAGCGTTCCTCCACGGCGCCATCGCCATCCTGCCGTTGTCCGTGGCCGTTGCCCCCTGGGGCCTGCTCGCAGGCAGCATGGCCATCGAAGCCAACCTCAGCGCCTGGCAAGGCCAGGGCCTGTCGGCCATCGTCTTCGCCGGCGCCGCGCAACTGGTGGCCATCGGCATGCTCAAGGGTGGCGCCAACCTGTTCTCGATCCTGCTCACCACCCTGCTGCTGACCTCCCAGCACCTGCTCTACGGGCTGTCGATGCGCCCGGTACTGTCGGGGCTGCCGACCCGCTGGCGGTTGGGCCTGGGCTTCCTGCTCACCGATGAGTTCTTCGCCCTCACCAGCCACCACGACCAGCAGCAGTTCAACCGCTGGTACGCCCTGGGCGTCGGCCTGACCTTCTACGTGGCGTGGAACCTGTTCACCCTGGCCGGCATCGTCCTCGGCCAGAACATCCCGCACCTGGACCAACTGGGCCTGGACTTCTCCATCGTCGCCACCTTCGTCGCACTGATCGCGCCGCTGGTGCGCAACCTGCCGACCGTGGTGTGCGTGGCGGTGTCGCTGTTCTGCTCGGTGCTGTTCAGTTACTGGCACTGGGAGACCGCCCTGGTCGCCGCCGGCCTGCTGGGCATGGCCGCCGGTTTCGTCTGCCAGAAGTTCTCCGGAGGCCGCCCATGATCTGGCTGCTGATCTTCGCCATGGGCGCGGTGGTGTTCCTCAACCGCTACGCCTTCCTCGAACCGCGCCTGCCCCTGCGCCTGAGCTCCAATGCACGGCAGTTCCTCGGCTTTGCCGTGCCCGGCATGCTCACCGCGATCTGCGGGCCGATCATCTTCCTGCCCGAGCACCAGCTCGACCTGAGCCCGCTGAACCCCTACCTGCTCGGTTCGCTGGTGGCCATCGCCCTGGTGCTGTTGACCCGCAGCGTATTGCTGAGCATGCTGGCGAGCATGCTGATCTTCTTCCTCCTGCGCAGCTGGCTGGCATGACCACGCCCCTGCGCGAACAGGCCCACCTGTGGCAGGCGCCCGCCCTGGGCGATGTCGAGATGCTGCACGCCCGCTATATCCAGCAGCGCTTCGCCCCGCACGTGCACGAAGGCTATGTGTTCACCGTGATCGAGTCCGGCGCCCAGCGCTTCTGGCACCGAGGCAGCGAGCACCTGGCGCCGGTGGGCAGCATGGTGCTGATCAACCCCGACGAGCTGCACACCGGCGCCACCGCCCACGAGGCTGGCTGGCGCTACCGTGGCTTCTACCCCGAGCACGAACGGGTCACCGGCGTGCTCGACGAACTGGAGCTGGGCCGCCATGGCCTGCCCCGGTTCAAGGACAGCGTGATCCAGGACCCGGCCCTGGCCGCCACGTTCAGCCACCTGCATCGGCTTTCGGAGTCCTGCGCCAGCGCCCTGGAGCAACAGACCGCCTGGCGCCAGGCGGTGCTGGCCCTGGTACAGCGCCATGGCCATTGCGCCGAGCCCGTCGCCCCCGGCAACGAACCGCTGGCCGTGGCCCGCGCCCGCGAGCTGCTGGAGAGTCAGCTGGCCGACCCGCCGTCGCTGGAAGCCTTGGCGGCTGCGGTGAACCTTTCACCGTTCCACTTCGCCCGGGTATTCCGCCAGGCCACCGGCTTGCCACCCCACGCCTGGCTCAAGCAGCGCCGTCTGGCCCGCGCCCGGGAACTGCTCAAACGCGGTCAATCCGTCCTCGAAGTCGCCTTTACCCTGGGTTTTGCCGACCAGAGCCATCTGAGCCGGCAATTCAAGCAGGCCTATGGCGTGCCGCCGGGCGCCTATCGCCAGGCCTGTCTGAACCTGGCGTAGCGGCACGACTCCAGGCGCCCGGCGTCAGCCCGGTCATACCGCGGAAAAACGCGATGAAGGCGCTGTCGCTGGCGAAGCCCAGCTCATCGGCGATCTCCCCCAGCGACACGTTCAGCGCCAGGCGCTCGACCGCCCGCAGCAACCGCCACTGCTGGCGCCATTGCTGGTAACTCATCCCGGTGTCGCGACGCAGCAGGCGGCCAATGGTCTTTTCACTGGCCCCGACTTGCCGCGCCAACTCGCCCAGTGCTGGCGGCAAGCGATCGAGGCCGTCCACCAGGCGCGCCAGGCGTCGGTCGCGCGGCAGCGGCAGCAGCATTGGCTGGCGCTGCGCGCTCTGCAGTTCGGCACGACACAAGCCCAGCAGATGATGATTGGCCCCATGCCGCCAGTCGCTGTCGAAGGGTGCCTGGGCAATCCGCTCGAGCAGCTCGCGCAGCAATGGATTGACGTCGAGGATGGTCACCTGCTCCGGTAGCCCCTGCGCCGCCGTCGCATCCAGGTACACCGAGCGGTAATCCACCGTCTCGCGCATCCGCGCGCGGTGCGCCAGGCCGCCCGGTATCCACGCCGCGCGGCTCGGCGGCAACAGGCACAGCAGCCCCGGCGAGTCGATACGCACGCAGCCCTGGCGAGTGAACAGCACCTGGCCTCGCACATGCCAGTGGTTGCCCGAGTCATGGTCGCCCAGGGCCGAGCAGATGCCGATCACCGGTGCTGGGTGGGCGTCCGGGTCAAAGGCGCTATCGGGTGCGAGCCATGCCATTGCAGCTTGTCCTGTTTCATTGATTTTCTGATCTGATCACGATAATGGATCACAGCTTGCCAACCCTACCATGGGCCTCCGATCAACTGCAGAGGACAAGCCCATGCAAAATCGTTTTTGGCTGGCTTTCGCCACTGCCATGCTCATGTTCCCGCAAATAGCCGAAACCCTGTACAGCCCGGCTCTGGTATCACTGGCCGAAGGCTTCGCGGTTTCCGCTGCGCACGCCTCGTTGACCCTGTCGTTGTACTTCGTCGCCTTCGCGGTCGGCGTGCTGTTCTGGGGTCGGTTGTGCGATATCAAGGGCCGGCGGCCGACCATGCTCGCGGGCCTTGCGCTGTATGCCCTGGCGGCGCTGGCGGCACTGCTGGCCAGCGATTTCAGCCAGTTGCTGGCGGCGCGGATTGTCGCCGCCTTCACCGCAGCGGTCGGTTCGGTGGTGACCCAGACCGCATTGCGCGACCGCTACAACGGCGCGGAACTGGCCCGGGTGTTCTCGCTGATCGGCGCATGCCTGGCCATCAGCCCCGCACTGGGCATGCTCGGTGGCGGCTGGCTGGACCAGGCGTTCGGCTATCGCGGCGTGCTGGCCGGGCAATTGATCCTGGCATCGGCACTGCTGGCCTGGGGCTGGCGAGCGATGCCCGAGACCCAGGCCGCCGCGTCCGCGCTGACACCGTTGCGCCAGGTGCTGATGCGCCTGCTAGCGGACCGCCGGGTACTGCTGGCCAGTGCGCTGGTGGCCTTGTTCAATATCGCCGTGTTCGCCTGGTACAGCCTGGCACCGTTCGTCTTCGAACGCCTGGGGCAGGCACAGTGGATGGGCTATTCGGGCGTGGCCCTGGCCCTCGGCTCGCTGGCTGGCGCCAGGCTCAATGCCCTGCTGCTGGGGCGCGCAGTCGCGGCCGCCACCCTGATGAAGGGTGCCGCGCTGCTGCTCGTGCTCGGCGCGCTGGGCATGACGGCAATCGGTGAATCACCGTGGATCGTCGCGCCAATGGCCCTGGTGATGGTCGCGTTCGCCATGGCCATCCCCTTGCTGCTCGGCTCGGCACTGGTGGCCTACGCCGATTGCCGGGGTACGGCGGCAGCCTTGTTCGGCCTGCTGTATTACCTGCAGATCGGCGCGGGGCTGATGGTGGTCGGCATGCTGCAGATGCTGGCGCCTGGGCTGCTGCTGATCGCGCTCGCCATCTGCGCGCTGAGCCTGGGCTATTTGCGCTATCTGCGCAGCTGACGCCGTCGGCTGCAGCCGCTGCTACACTCACAAGGCTGAACGGAGGAACCCGCCATGTCCGAACGAGAAATCACCACGCTCCTGTCGCTGATGAGCCAGCGTCAGGCCTGCCTGAGCAGCGCCTGCAAGGAGATCGCCGACTGGATCGACCGCCAGGGCGACGTGCCCGCCGCCGGCAAGATCCGCGCCAGCCTCAAGGCACTCGAGGCCGAAGACGCCCAGGTGCGCAAGACGCTGACCTCGCTGAACATCGAACGGCCGCTGCCACGTTTTCGTAGCTGACCGCTGAAAACCCTCGCGGGGGAGCAGGCTCGTCGGAGCGCCGCATCGCCCGCGATGGGTGCTGCATCAGTGGTTCATGTGCATATGGTCGTGGCCGGCGCCGGCCTCGGCGTTGAGCGCACGCACCGAAGCCTGCACCTGCAGGGTTTCCTTGGCGCCCTTGGCATCCTCGATGGTCAGGGTCAGCGGTACCTGCTCACCCTCCTTCACCTGCTGGTTCAGGCCCATCAGCATCACGTGGAAGCCGTTCGGATCCAGCTTCACCGCCTTGCCGGCCGGCAACTCGACCGCCTTCACTTCACGCATGCCCATCACGTCGCCGTTCATGGTCATCTCGTGCACCTGCACGGTCTTGGCCACGGGCGAGGCGACGCTGACCAGCTTGCTGTCGTTGCTGGCGGTCAGGGTCATGAAGGCCCCGGTGGCGTGCTGGTGCGGCACGCTGGCGCGTACCCAGGCGTCGCTCACGGTGGTCTGGGCCAGGGCCGGCAGGGCCAGGCTCATCAGGGCCAGGGCGGCCAGGCCGCGCTTGATCGGTTGCATCGACATTCAGCAGATCTCCATCAGGGTGACCAGGTCTTCGGCGCATTCCTGGGCGTTCAGGGAATGGCCCAGGCTCAGGCGCAGGGTGCCACGGGTATCGTAGACGTAGCTGGTGGACGAGTGAGAGATGGTGTAGGTATCGCCGGCCGGGACCTTCTCGTAGAACACCTTGAATTCACGGGCCACCGCGTCGATTTCCTCGGGGGTGCCGGTCAGGGCGACGATCGACGGGTCGAAGGCCTTGACGTAGGCATCGAGCACCTCGGGGGTATCGCGCTCCGGGTCCAGGGTGATGAACACCGGCTGGAACAGGTCGCGGTCGCGGCCACGCAGGATCTTGCGGATCTGCGCCACACGCGCCATGGCGGTCGGGCAGACGGCCGGGCACTGGGTGAAGCCGAAGAAGATCATCGGCATCGAGCCGTAGAAGCTCGACAAGGTGCGCTCGTTGCCTTGCGGGTCCTTGAGCTTGAACTTGCGCCCGAGGATCTCGTTGCTCATGTTCTTGCCGTACTTGAAGTCCAGGCCCCGGGCCGGGCTGCAGCCCGCCAGCAGGCCAAGCCCCAGTACGCCCATCCCGGCGACAACCGCGCGCCGGGTCAACAGATCATTCATGGAACCATCCTTTACAGGGAAGGTGCCGACCCCTGGGATGGGCCGGCCAGAAAACCGGGGCATTCTGTCACGCCACCCCCGCACCATCTACCCGACATCCGGCTGATCGGGCTGCAGCCCTTTGTTTACGGGGCGCGACCGGTTGTCGCAGGGGTTGAATTGGTAACAGTTTATTGCTACATGCCGATTCAGTTCTGCAACCGGTCCATGCGCCTGGCAATCGTGGGGCAGCCGTTGATGTCGACGGCCTTCTGCCAGAACTCCCGACGCAACGGGCTGCGGCGATCAGCGGCAAAGCCGAGCAGCCGGTAGAGTTCGGCCTGGTAGGACGGCGCGTCCCCCCATTGCAACTGGATATCTTTCGGGTCCTGCTTGGTACACTCCAGGGTCACCGACGGCTGCGGATAGTAGCCAGTGAACTGAGAAAAA
This sequence comes from Pseudomonas sp. FG36, assembly GCF_057809275.1. NCBI lineage: Bacteria > Pseudomonadati > Pseudomonadota > Gammaproteobacteria > Pseudomonadales > Pseudomonadaceae > Pseudomonas > Pseudomonas sp. FG36. The sequence goes on along the minus strand of NZ_JBMDJQ010000001.1, from coordinate 189,560 downwards.
TCGGCAAGCGCCTTGCTCAACGCTGGCGCGTAGGCAGGCCCATCGACATAGCCAATGCATTGGTTGGCGATACGCAAAGCGGCTGGCGCGAAGCCTTGCTCCAGGCTCTTGACCAACAGCGTGCATTGGTCCGGGTCGTCGAGCACAGGCGCATCCGGCTGATAGGCGAACCGGTAGAGCGCCATTCGATACTGGGCCACGGCATGGCCGGCATCGGCTGCGCGCTGCAACTGTTGCAGCGCCGGGCTCCATTCACCGCGCAATTGGCTCAGGCGGGGCTCCAGGTCCTGGGCGGCGGTGCCTTCGGCCAACTGTTGGATCATCCGCAGCAGCTGTGGCTCGACCGCATCGAGACTGGCCACGGCCTGGCGGTAGTCGGCCTCGCTGTTGCCTGGGGGCTGGTAGGCCCCCAGGACGTGGGTCGAGAGCATCAGGGCAAACAGCGTGATACAGGAGCGGTTCATACCGAGCGTCCTTGTTCAGTCGAATGAAAGTAACCCAACGCATCGCGGGGCAAACCCGCTCCCACATCTGGGCAGCAGCTGCATCCAGGCGTGGGAGCGGGCTTGCCCCGCGATGGCGTCACCACTGGCGATCAGTAGTACGCGTTTTCCTTCTGGCTGTGGTCGGTCACGTCACGCACGCCCTTGAGTTCGGGAATACGCTCGAGCAGGGTGCGCTCGATGCCTTCCTTCAAGGTCACATCGGCCTGGCCGCAGCCCTGGCAGCCGCCGCCGAACTGCAGCACGGCGATGCCGTCGTCGACCACGTCCACCAGGCTCACGGCGCCGCCGTGGCTGGCCAGGCCCGGGTTGATCTCGGTCTGCAGGTAGTAGTTGATGCGCTCGTTGATCGGGCTGTCCTCGTTGACCATCGGCACCTTGGCGTTCGGCGCCTTGATGGTCAGCTGGCCGCCCATGCGGTCGGTGGCGTAGTCGACCAGCGCGTCCTCCAGGAACGGCACGCTGACCGCATCGAGGTAGGCGGTGAAGCTCTTCAGGCCCACCGGCTGGTCGTCGGGCTTTTCCTCGCCTGGCTTGCAGTAGGCAATGCAGGTCTCGGCGTAGGTGGTGCCCGGCTGGGTGATGAAAATACGGATGCCGATGCCAGGCGTGTTCTGCTTGGAAAGCAGATCGGCCAGGTAATCATGGGCGGCGTCGGTAATGGTTATAGCGCTCATGGAAGTTCCTCACAGACTTGCCGGCAGTGTACGCCAACCCGGCCGGGTAACAAAGTCCTAGCATTTGACTCGGGATAGCGCCAATGCAGGTTCCCGCGCCGCACCGGCGGCCAACCAGCCCTTGAGCCGCCAATACAGGCCACGTTCCAGCCATTGGAAGCTGAGCCACGACATTAGTCCGATTGACGGCACGCACAAGGCGAACACCAGGTAAGGGTTCAGGCGCAACCGCTCGCTGATGAACAGGCCGGCGTACAGCACCAGCACATGCACCAGGTACACCGAGTAGGAACAGTCGCCGAGGGCCTTGAGCACCTGGTTGCCCTTGAAGTACGGCTCCAGGGCAATGAACGCCAGCACCACCAGCGCGCTCGGCAGGCCCCAGTGCAACAGGCGCTGCGATGCGTCGAGGTGATAGAGCGCAAACCCTGCCAGGGCGAGCAGCCCCAGCGGCAACCACAGGCCTTCGCGGATCAGCCCGCGGCGATAGAGCACGCCCAGGCCGATGCCCAGCAGGAACTCGTAGACGATGTCGTTGTTGTAGAAGCGGCTGAGCACACCCAGGCGCCCCAGCACTTCGCTCACCAGCAACAATGCCGCCGTCACCAGCAACAGGTGATGTCGCTGGCGCACCAGGAAGGCCAGGCCGAACAGCAGGTAGAAGAACATCTCGAAGTTCAGCGTCCAGCCGACATTGAGCGTTGGATACAGCCCATAGCCACCGGGGTTTTCCGCTGGGATGAACAACAGCGACAGCAGCAGGTGCTGCCATTCGAACACCTGGTGCGGCATCCAGCGGCTGGCCGCCAGCATCAGCACGGCCATTAGCAGGGTGTAGAACCAATAGGCGGGCACGATGCGCAAGGCACGGTTGAGCAGGAACTGCCCGGGGGCGATGACCTTGTCGCGGGTCGACAGGTAGATTACCAGGCCACTGATGACGAAGAAGATGTCCACCCCCACCGCGCCGCGATCAGCGAGCAGTTGGCCGATGGGGCCGGTGGCGTGGAAGTCGAAGAAGATCTGCCGGAAGTGGTGGCAGACCACCAGCCAGGCGGCGAATGCCCGGAGAGCCTGAAGCGAATACAGCATGAAATACCCTGTGATCGGCGGTGCATTGAGGCCCGGCGAGCCGGCTCCCACAGGGTTCGCGCACTTCTGTGGGAGCCGGCTTGCCGGCGATGGGCTGCAGAGCAGCCCAGGGCCTACCTACCGATTCCGACCGCAGGATGCCGGGAAAGTCCCGGCCAACCGATCAGAGGTTCTCGTAGCGGTTCATGTCCAGCACCCCGGCCTCCACCGGCTGGGTCTCCTTGATGTAGCTGTTCAGGTCATGGAAGTAGCGCCAGAACCCAGGATGGCTGCGGCGCACGCCCCAGCGCATGACGATGCGCTCGAACTTGTCGGTGTCGTCACGCGCCGCCTCCATGTCCTCGACAAACTCCGGCACATCGGCCGTCGGGATGTTGAAGATGAAGTTGGGGTAGCTGCTGAGCACGCCCGGATACAAGGTCAGGGTGTCCAGCCCCGGCTGGTAGCGATAGGCCTCGCCAAGCAGGAACGCCACGTTGCTGTGCGCGCGGTTGCGCAGCAGGCTGTAGACCTGGCGCTGGCCGCCCTGCCCTTCGATGCGCAGCATGCTCGCCTCGGGCAGTTGGCCGATCACCTTGAGCCCCGCCGCCGGGCGCGACACCAGGCGGCTCAGCGACTGCTCGGCGTCACGGAACTCCGCGGACAGGCCGGGCCGCGAGCAATAGGCGCCCTCGCAGCGGTTGATCGGGTCCGGCGCGGCGTTCAGGCTGCCGGTGCGTTGCAGCAGCTTGAGGCCGAAGTCGCGCTTGGGATCGTGCTTGTCCAGTTTCAACGCGCTCGGAGTGCTGGTGTCGATGTCCTCGTAGTCCATCCACATCTTCACCTTGCCGCTGTTCTGGTACCAGTCGCCGAGGATCTCGCCGCGCTTGCCCGCAGGCATCAGGCGCAGGAAGTTGACCTCGGCGCCATTGCGAATCAGGTCGAAGTACAGCCGCGTCTGCAACTGGTGCGAGACGTTGCCGAACACGTCGAAGTTCACCGCCAGCTGGTAGTAGGTACGCTCGAACAGTGGATAGTCGAACAGCCACATGGTCAGCGGCACGTCACCGATCAGGCCCTTGGTCACCGAGGCGCTGTCGAAATGGCGGAAGATGCTCAGCAACGCGTTGTCGTTGCCCGCCCACAGCGTCGACCAGCTTGGCGCCGGCTGTTCGGCATAGGCCTCACGGCGCAGGGCTTCGTACTCGTTGCGCTTGTCACGGTAGGCGTGCCACAGGCTCAGCACGCTGCCCACGTCGTCGATCTGCCCCGGCATGGCCAGCAGCGGCGTGGCCTCGCCCCGGTACTGGGCATCGGTGATGTACAGGTCGTGGGCCGGCTCCTGGAACAGCGCCCAGAAGTTGTCGCGGATCACGTCGGTGGCGATCTGCCCGCGACACACCGGGCCACGGATGAAGGTACGGACGAAGTACTCGGCGTTGTCCAGCATGAACTGGTAGCGGGCCACCGCCGGGATCGCCTCGAAGGTCTCGAACGGGTTGGACCGGTGCCGCGGCCCATAGCCCGGCAGTGCGTTGGCGTGCCAGTCGCCGCTGTAGAACAGCTGCTTGACCCGCTTGAGCTTCTGCGGCCCCATCGGGTAGGTGATGTGGGTCTTGTGCACGATCACGCCCTGCACCGGGATCAACCGATAGTAGAAGTCGGTGCCCGGCGGGTCGTTGGGGCGGCGGGTGGCGATCAGGTCCACCGGCTGGCCGCTCGGGGTGCGCGAGCGCACCCACTGGAAGAAGTGGCCCTGCTCGCCGCCGACGAAATGGATGTGCGCGAGGAACAGGTGCTCGTACAGCCAACGGCCGACCAGCGCCTCGGTGGAGCCGGGGCGATTGAGCAGTTCTTCCCAATCGGCGATCTGCTTCGCCTCTGCCGCGCTGGGCTGGATCGGGGTCTTTTCCACCGGCGCGCCAGCGGCCAGCCAGCGCTGCAGGGTCTGGTACTCCTGGTCGGTCAGCCCGGTGACCGCCAGCGGCATGCCCTCCTTGGGATGGGCGCCGGCGTAGGCCTCGAATTCGTGGGGCAACGGGCACATGTTGTTGCGGTTGAGCCCCAGCACGATCTCTTCGGGCAGCTTGGCGTTGGGCGTGAGCGGGGTCTTGTGGCCCAGCTCGAGCATGCGCGCCATCAGCGCCGCCTGGCTGCCCTGCTTGTCCAGCACCGAATAGAAGCCCTGCTTGCGCCAGCCCGTTTCGTCGCGGGCATCATAGAACAGCCGCGTGGTGGGCACCGCCTGGCTGCGCTCGCCCTGGTAGACCGGCACCTTCGAGGCACCACGCTCGGCGCCCTCGGCGCTGCCCAGGTTGAGCTGGCAGGCAGCGTCGTTGCAGGCGTGGCAGGCCACGCACTTCTCGGTGAAGATCGGTTGGATATCCCGAGTGTATGAGATCGTCGGGCTCGATTGGGGGGCCTGCCCGAACGCCGCGCCACTGATGAGCAAGGCGAAGGCGCTGGCAAGTATGCGATACAGCATGTGCCGAATGTCCTGGTTCTTGAAAGCCATCACGATGTGCCTGGCGGGTCCTGAGGTGTTGGGGGCGTCGCGCTAACATGAGGGAAATTCATGCGAATGGGCGATACGCCTAAAATCCGTGCAGCTTTGTTATTATTCGGCACCTTCTGTTATTTGCCCGACCAGGTAGTCCTATGTCCGACCGCAGCGCTCGTTTACAAGCACTCCAGAACGCACTCAAAGAGCGCATCCTGATCCTCGACGGCGGCATGGGTACTATGATCCAGAGTTACCGCCTCGAGGAACACGACTATCGTGGCACGCGCTTTGCCGATTGGCCAAGCGATGTCAAAGGCAACAACGATCTTTTGCTGCTCAGCCGCCCCGATGTGATCGCCGCAATCGAGAAAGCCTACCTGGACGCCGGCGCCGACATCCTCGAGACCAACACCTTCAACGCCACGCAGATTTCCCAGGCCGACTACGGCATGGAGGCACTGGTCTACGAGCTCAACGTCGAAGGCGCGCGCATCGCCCGCCAGGTGGCCGACGCCAAGACCCTGGAGACCCCGGACAAGCCGCGCTTCGTCGCCGGCGTGCTCGGTCCTACCAGTCGCACCTGCTCGATCTCCCCGGACGTCAACGACCCTGGCTACCGCAACGTCACCTTCGACGAACTGGTGGTGAACTACATCGAGGCCACCCGTGGCCTGATCGAGGGCGGCGCCGACCTGATCCTGATCGAGACCATCTTCGACACCCTCAACGCCAAGGCGGCGATCTTCGCCGTGCAGCAGGTGTTCGAGGACGACGGCATCGAACTGCCGATCATGATCTCCGGCACCATCACCGACGCCTCCGGCCGCACCCTGTCGGGCCAGACCACCGAAGCGTTCTGGAACTCGGTACGCCACGCCAACCCGATTTCCGTGGGCCTGAACTGCGCCCTCGGCGCCAAGGACCTGCGTCCGTACCTGGAAGAGCTGTCGACCAAGGCCGGCACCCACGTGTCCGCCCACCCCAACGCCGGCCTGCCCAACGCCTTCGGCGAGTACGACGAGACCCCGGCCGAGATGGCCGCGGTGGTCGAGGAATTTGCCGCCAGCGGTTTCCTCAACATCATCGGCGGCTGCTGCGGCACCACCCCGCCGCACATCCAGGCCATCGCCGAGGCCGTGGCCAAGTACAAGCCACGGGCGATCCCGGACATCCCCAAGGCCTGCCGCCTGTCGGGCCTCGAGCCGTTCACCATCGATCGCCAGTCGCTGTTCGTCAACGTCGGCGAGCGTACCAACATCACCGGTTCCGCCAAGTTCGCCCGGCTGATCCGCGAGGAAAACTACACCGAGGCGCTGGAAGTCGCCCTGCAGCAGGTCGAGGCCGGCGCCCAGGTGATCGACATCAACATGGACGAAGGGATGCTCGACTCCCAGGCCGCCATGGTCCGCTTCCTCAACCTGATCGCCGGCGAGCCGGACATCTCCCGGGTGCCGATCATGATCGACTCCTCCAAATGGGAGGTGATCGAGGCGGGCCTGAAGTGCATCCAGGGCAAGGGCATCGTCAACTCGATCTCGATGAAGGAAGGCGTCGAGCAGTTCAAGCACCACGCCCGCCTGTGCAAGCGCTACGGCGCCGCCGTGGTTGTGATGGCCTTCGACGAGGTCGGCCAGGCCGACACCGCCGCGCGCAAGCGCGAGATCTGCCAGCGCAGCTACGACATCCTGGTCAACGAAGTCGGCTTCCCGCCGGAAGACATCATCTTCGACCCGAACATCTTCGCCGTCGCCACCGGCATCGAAGAGCACAACAACTACGCCGTCGACTTCATCGAGGCCTGCGCCTACATCCGCGACCACCTGCCCTATGCCCTGACCTCGGGCGGGGTGTCCAACGTGTCGTTCTCGTTCCGCGGCAACAACCCGGTGCGCGAGGCGATCCACTCGGTGTTCCTCTACCACGCGATCAAGAACGGCCTGACCATGGGTATCGTCAACGCCGGCCAGCTGGAGATCTACGACGAGATCCCCGCCGCCCTGCGCGAAAAGGTCGAGGACGTGGTGCTCAACCGTACCGCGCATGGCACCGACGCCCTGCTGGCCATCGCCGATGACTACAAGGGTGGCGGCGCCACCAAGGAAGTCGAGAACGAAGAATGGCGCTCGATGCCGGTCGACAAGCGCCTCGAGCATGCGCTGGTCAAGGGCATCACCGCCTACATCGTCGAAGACACCGAAGAGTGCCGCCAGCAGTCGGCGCGCCCCATCGAAGTCATCGAAGGCCCGTTGATGAGCGGCATGAACGTGGTCGGCGACCTGTTCGGCGCCGGCAAGATGTTCCTGCCCCAGGTGGTGAAGTCCGCCCGGGTGATGAAACAGGCCGTGGCCCACCTGATCCCGTTCATCGAAGCCGAGAAAGGCGACAAGCCCGAGGCCAAGGGCAAGATCCTCATGGCCACGGTCAAGGGCGACGTGCACGACATCGGCAAGAACATCGTCGGCGTGGTGCTCGGTTGCAACGGCTACGACATCGTCGACATGGGCGTGATGGTCCCGGCCGAGAAAATCCTGCAGACCGCCCGCGAGCAGAAGTGCGACATCATCGGCCTGTCCGGGCTGATCACCCCGTCGCTGGACGAGATGGTCCATGTCGCCCGCGAGATGCAGCGCCAGGACTTCCACCTGCCGCTGATGATCGGCGGCGCGACCACCTCCAAGGCGCACACGGCGGTGAAGATCGAACCCAAGTACTCCAACGATGCGGTGATCTACGTTACCGACGCCTCGCGCGCGGTGGGCGTGGCAACGCAGCTGCTGTCCAAGGAACTCAAGAGCGGTTTCGTCGAGAAGACCCGCCAGGAGTACGTCGAGGTGCGTGAGCGCACCGCCAACCGCAGCGCCCGCACCGAGCGCCTGAGCTACGCCCAGGCCATCGCCGCCAAGCCGCAGTACGACTGGGCCGCCTACCAGGCCGCGGTGCCCGCCTTCACCGGCGTCAAGGTGCTGGAGAACATCGACCTGCGCACCCTGGCCGAGTACATCGACTGGACGCCGTTCTTCATCTCCTGGGACCTGGCCGGCAAGTTCCCGCGCATCCTCACCGACGAAGTGGTCGGCGAGGCCGCCACGGCGCTGTACAAGGACGCCCGCGAGATGCTCGACAGGCTGATCGACGAGCAACTGATCAGCGCCCGCGCGGTGTTCGGCTTCTGGCCGGCCAACCAGGTGGCCGATGACGATATCGAGGTGTACGGCGACGCTGGCGAGACCCTCGCCACCCTGCACCACCTGCGCCAGCAGACCATCAAGCCCGACGGCAAGCCGAACTGGTCGCTGGCCGACTTCGTCGCGCCCAAGGCCAGCGGCGTGACCGACTATGTCGGCGGCTTCATCACCACCGCCGGCATCGGCGCCGAGGAAGTGGCCAAGGCCTACCAGGACAAGGGCGACGACTACAGTTCGATCATGGTCAAGGCCCTGGCCGACCGCCTGGCCGAGGCCTGCGCCGAGTGGCTGCACGAACAGGTGCGCAAGGAGCACTGGGGCTATGCCAAGGACGAGCACCTGGACAACGAGGCGCTGATCAAGGAGCAGTACAGCGGCATCCGCCCGGCGCCTGGCTACCCGGCGTGCCCGGACCACACCGAGAAGGAGACCCTGTTCCGCCTGCTCGACGGCACCGCGATCGGCGAGACCGGCCCCAGCGGCGTGTTCCTCACCGAGCACTTCGCCATGTTCCCGGCGGCGGCGGTCAGCGGTTGGTACTTCGCCCACCCGCAGGCGCAGTACTTCGCCGTGGGCAAGGTCGACAAGGACCAGATCGAGCAGTACAGCGCGCGCAAGGGCCAGGATATTGCCGTGAGCGAGCGCTGGCTGGCGCCGAACCTCGGCTACGACGCCTGACCCCTCCGGGGCTGCCTTGCAGCCCCGCGTTTCCCGCGAAAATCGGCGCCTACGGCAACTTCGGCTGCATCATCTGCCGTCATCTGAACCAGATGCCCGCTGTGCAACTGGTGATCGCCGGCCGCAATGCCGACAGCCTCTCGCAACTGGCTACACAGCCTCGCCGCCCACGCCTCTGAGATCGGCACGGCGCTGGGGCAGGCCTACCAGCGGCTGTATCGCCCATGGCTATGGATGGGGGTGGCGGGGTTCACCGGGATGTTCCTGATCATGCTGGTGATGGTCACCAAACAGGCGCCATGGCAGTGGTTTTGATAAACAAAGAAAATATTTTCTACATCAATGCAAATAGCGAGTAGAAGTTTTTCATGAAAGCCCCGTAAGCTGGAAAAATTGGAAAACATTCATATCGCCATTTCCCTAACATGAGTCCATGGATGCCGACAGGCGGCGTCCACGCACGGACCCGCCCTCGATCATGCCCAGCACCCCGCTCTACTTCGATTACGCCGCCACCACGCCGGTCGATGACCAGGTCATCGCCGCCATGCTCACCTGCCTGGGCCGTGAGGCGAACTTCGGCAACCCCGCCTCCAGCGGTCATTTCCACGGCCAGGCGGCCCGCGAAGCCGTCGAGCACTCCCGCCACCAGGTGGCCGTGCAGGTTGGCGCACAGCCCGACGAGCTGGTCTGGACCTCCGGCGCCACCGAATCCAACAACCTCGCGCTCAAGGGCATCGCCCAGGGCTGCGCGCAGCCGGGGCATGTGATCACCAGCCAGATCGAGCACAAGGCCATCCTCGACACTGCCGCCGAGCTGGAACGCCTGGGCTGGGCAGTGACCCGCCTGGCCCCGGATGACCGAGGGTTGATCCAGCCGGAAGCGGTCCAGGCCGCGCTGCGCCCGGACACCCGCCTGGTGTCGCTGATGGCGGTGAACAACGAACTAGGCACGGTGACCGACTTTGCCGCTATCGGTGCAATCGTCCGCGAACACGGTGCGCTTTTGCACGTGGACGCGGCGCAGGCAGTGGGCAAGGTTCGGATCGACCTGGCGCAGCAGGCGGTCGACCTGATGTCGTTCTCGGCGCACAAGGTCTATGGTCCCAAGGGCATCGGTGCCCTCTACGTCGGCCCTCGCGCCCGCCCGGCGATGCGTGCGCAGATGCACGGCGGCGGCCATGAGCGCGGCCTGCGCTCCGGCACCCTGGCCACCCACCAGATCGTCGGCATGGGCAGCGCCTTCGCCATGGCCGGCCAGCCCGGCGCGGCGGAGTATCAACGCCTGGAGCAACTCGCCCGGCGCTTGCGCGACGGCCTGCTGGCAATGCCGGGGGTGACGCTCAATGGCTGCGCGGAGCAACGCATTCCCCACACCCTCAACCTGTGCATCGATGCCAAGGGTTTCAACAGCCTGGCCCTGGCGGGCGAGCTGGCGCTGTCGAGCACTTCGGCGTGCAACTCAGCGAGCAATGCGGCGTCCCACGTGCTGCTGGCCCTCGGCCTCGACGAGCGCCAGGCGCGCAACAGCGTGCGCCTGAGCGTCGGGCGCTACACCAGCGAAGCGGACGTGGATACGGCGCTGGCGGTGTTTGGCCGGGTGATCGGCGCGGCGGCAGTAGCGCTCTGGTAAGGCACGCCGCTGGCACAGGCTTCAAAAATCCAGGGTCCCCGAGAACTTCACCAGCCTCGGGTCGCCCTGGGTCAAATACCCCCCATTGGCCGACGCCCAGTAGTTCTTGTCCGTCAGGTTCTCCACGTTGACCCGCAGGGTCACCGCCTTTTCCTGCACCTTGAAACGATAGCGCGCGCCAACGTCGAAACGGTTCCAGGTCGGCAGGCTCAAGGTGTTGGCCGGGTTGGCGTACTGCCCGCCGGTGCGCAGCATGCGCGCATTGAGCGCCACGCCTTCCAGCCCTGGCACATCCCAATCGACACTGGCATTGAGCTGGAAGGTCGGCACGCCTACCGCGTGGTTGCCATCGGCCGTGCCGCCCTGGGTGTTCTTCAGCTCGGTGTCCATGCGCGTGCCACCGGCCATCAACCGCAGCCCCGGCAGCGGCTCGCCGAACACACTGAGCTCAAGCCCCTTGTTGACCTGCTCGCCATCCTGGACGAACACATTGCCGTCGACGAAGCCATCGGTGGGCCGCTCGATGCGGAACACCGCCAGGTTGGCGCCGAAGGTCTGGTAATCGAGCTTGACCCCCGCCTCCACCTGCTTGGTCTTGGCCGGCGGGAACACCTCGCCGACGTTGATCACCTGCCCCGACGCCGTGGCGCCCTGGGCCAGGCCCTCGATGCGGTTGGCATACAGAGAAACCGATGGGTTGAGCTTGTAGACGATGCCGTACACCGGCGTGGTGACCGCCTCGTCATAGAAGGCGTTGCGCCCCAGGTCCGGGCCCGGCCCGTCGTAGGCGTAGCCCTCCACCCGCAATTGCTGGCGCCGCACGCCCACGGTGAGCAGCAGGGTGTCATCGAACAGGCCCACGGTGTCGGACAGCGCGATGCTGCGGTTGCGGGTCTTGCCGGTCACGCCGGGGTCGTCCAGCTTGCCGCCGACGAAGGTCGGCGTGGTCGGCTTGGGCAACGGGTCGGTGCGGTAGATATTGGTGGCCTGCGAGTTGTAGAAGACGAAGGCGTTCTCCTGTTGGGTCCAGATGCTCGCCGCGCCGATGTTCAGCTGATGGCTGACGGGCCCGGTCTGGAAGCGGCCATTGATGCCGCCCATGAAGGTGGTGTTGTCCTCGTTGTGGGGGATCTTCGAGCCGCCGATGGTGGCATCGCCGCTGGCCGCGTCGGTGAGGATCGGCGTGCCGTAGAAGCCGTTCTCGTGGGTGTGCTTGACGCCCCCGGCCAGGTAGCCGCTCCAGTTGTCGTTGAAGTCGTAGTCGCCGCGGAGCATGCCGAAGGTGTCCTCGGTCTCGGTCCAGGCCCAGTCCTGGCCGTAGTTGTGGTCGGCGTCCGGCGCATGGGGGATATCGGTCAGGCCGGCGCCCAGGCGCACCGAGTTGCGCATATGGTTGACCCGCTGCTTCTGGTAGCCGAAATCACCCGACACCCGGAAGTTGTCGCCACGGTAGTCGAGCCCGGCGACGAACAGCTTGCTGCGCTGGTCCTGGTCGTCGACCGCCGTCTCGCCCTCGCGCTGCGAGAGGTTCAGGCGCACGCCGAAGCGATTGTCCGCGCCGAAGCGCTGGCCAATGTCCAGGTGCTCGCCGATGCGCCCGTCACTGCTGATGTCCTGGGTGTAGCGGCGGGTCGGCGTGTCGCCGGCGCGCTTGGGTTGCAGGTTGACGTTGCCGCCCAGGCCCGTGCCGGTCGGGCTGGCGCCGTTGAGAAAGGCATTGGGCCCCTTGAACACCTCGACCCGCTCCACCGCATCGGTGGAAATCATCTGCCGCGGCAGCACGCCGTACAGGCCGTTGAACGCCACGTCGTCGCCATTGAGCGGCAGGCCACGGATGACGAAGACCTGGGACTGGTTGCCAAAGCCGAACGACTGGCGCACCGACGGGTCGTTGAGCAGCACATCGCCGATGTCCTCGGCCTGCTGCTCCTCGATCAGCTGCGCGGTGTAGCTGGTCATGGTGAAAGGCACGTCCATCATGTCCTGGTTGCCCAGCACGCCCATCTGCCCGCCACGGGCCACCTGGCCGCCGGCATAGGGTTCGGGCAGTTCACCGGCAGGCGCCTTGAGCGCCTCGGCGTTGATGGCGGTGGCATCCAGCTCGATGGCGCCATCTGCGCCATGGGCGCTGACGGCAACGGAACAGCACAGCGCAAGGAGGGTCGATTGATACGGGCAGGCACGTGTCATGGAGGGCTCCCAGGGAAGATCAGGGCCGTCCTGGCGTATGAGAAACTTGAGGTGACTGAGTAGTGTTTCTAGCCGATAGTGCGAATTATTACCAAACAACCGCACTTTTTTGCCGACCAGCGGTCTACCCCCTCTTTTGCCGACTGCAATCGATTGCCAAGGCTTGGTTTTCATAGCGCACAGGGCCGGGCCAAAAGCCTTGCGCTTGTGTAGGATGGGCAGCGCAGATCCAGACGCTGCCAGTTACAGGGAGATCCACATGCGCGTCCCATCCGTTGCCTGCCTCGGCCTGACGCTGGGCCTGCTTGCCGCCACCGGCAGCCAGGCGCATGCCGGCGAAGAAGCGCAACTGATCGATACGATCAACGTCTACCGCAGCCAGGCCCAGCGCTGTGGCGGCGAGGCTTCGCTGGAGCTGCCGCCGCTCAACAGCGACACCCGCCTGGCGCTGTCGCCGGAGGGCACCCGCGACCTGCAGCAGGCCATGACCCGCGCCGCCTACCCGATGGTCAACGTGCAGGCCATCAGCTTGTCCGGCCCACGGGATGCCAAGGCGGCGATGAAAGCCATCGAGGAGAGCTTCTGCCAGGTAGTGCTCGACCCGCAGTTCGTCGATATCGGTGTCAGCCAGGAAGATCGCGACTGGCGCATCGTCCTGGCCCGCCCGCTGCTCAGCGGGCGCCTGGGCGACTGGCAGGCCGAAGGCCAGAAGCTGTTGCAGGAAATCAACGCCGCGCGCAACCTGCCGCGCCAGTGCGGCGGCCAGCCCTACCCCGCCGCCCCGGCGCTGGCCTGGAGCGCGACCCTGGCCGGCGTCGCCGCCAACCACACCCGGGCCATGGCCAACCAGAACTTCTTCGACCATATCGACCGCGATGGCCGCACCCCGGGCGACCGCGCGGAACTGGCCGGGTACCTGTACCGGCAGATCGGCGAGAACATCGCCGCCGGGCGCGATACCGCGCGCAAGGTGGTCGACGGCTGGCTGGCCAGCCCCGGGCACTGCGCCACGCTGATGAACGCGGATTTCCGCGAATTGGGGGCGGCGTATGCGGTGGACCCGAAGAGCGACGCGGGGATCTACTGGACGGGGTTGTTCGGTACGCCGCAGTAAACCCACATCCCGAAGCCCACTCCCCTGCAAGCTGCGAGTCAGACTGTGGGAGCGGGCTTGCCCCGCGGTGAATCCGGCTCGGACCTGCGCAGCGCCAGCGCCGTACAACCGAAGCGCCGCCGCACCCACTTGCCCAGGTAACTGGCATCTCCCATCCCCACTTCATCGGCGATCTGCGCCAGGCTGTGGCTGGAGTTGAGCAACCGCCAGCGTGCCTGCTGCAGGCGCAGCTCCTGCCACCAGGCCTTGGCGCTCATGCCATGGCAGGCCTGGAACTGGCGGTCGAGCTGGCGCCGGCTGATCCCCAGCTCCGCCGCCAGCGCCTCCACCGGCAGCCGCGCCGCCAGGTGATGGCGCATCAGCGCCGTGGCCCGTTGCACCTGGCGCCCCTCCCCGGCGCCGGCCTCCAGCGAGCGCAAGGCATGGCGACTGTCGCGGCTTTCATCCACCAGCATGTCGGCCAGGCCCTTGAGCGCCCGGGCGCGGCCGCTGGCGCGGGCGATCAACTCCACCGCCAGGTCGATGGCCGCCGTGCCGCCGGCGCAGGTGATACGGCTGCCGTCGAAGCAATACAACTGCCCAGTCAGCAGCCGCACACGGGGAAACGCCACGCGAAACTCGGCCTCATGACGCCAGTGCACCACCACCTGATGACCGTCCAACAGGCCACAGGCCGCCAGCAGGAAGGCCGCATTGTCGACGCAGACCAGCTTCACCCCCGCCTTGGCCGCCTGTTTCAGCAAGGCCCGGTAGCGCGGCGCCAAGGCTGCCGTGGCGCTGGCATTGCGCCCACCGAACAGCACCAGATGGTCGTAGGCGCTCCAGTCGACCTGCGCAGGCGTCGCCTCCACCTGCACCATGGCCCCGCTGCTGGAAGGCACAGGCGCCAGGTCCAGGCCGATCACGGTCCAGCGGCAGTAGCGCTGGCGGCTGTAGTCCTCGTCGTCGGCGGAAAAGCGCAGCTTGTCGAGGAAGGCGCCAAAGGGCAGCAAGGCGAATTCCGGCAGCGGCAGGATCAGCAGGCGCAGGTCGGGTGTCATGGCAATGTCCAAATATGACCTTTATTTGTCCGAATACTACCCTTTATTCCCGCAACCCTGCCCTACACTGGCGCCCTCACCACCGACAAGGCACACCCATGGCACTCGACACCTGGCTCATCTACCTGCTCGCCAGCATCGGCCTGTCACTGACCCCAGGCCCCAACAGCCTGCTGGCCCTGACCCATGGCGCGCTGTACGGCGCCCGGCGCACGCTGTTCACCATCTGCGGCGGGGTGTTCGGTTTCAGCGCCCTGATCGCCCTGACCATGTTCGGCCTGAGCGCCCTGCTGCAGGCCTCGGCCTCGGTGCTGACGGTGCTCAAGTGGGTGGGCGGGGCCTACCTGGTCTGGCTGGGGATCCAGCTGTGGCGCACCCCGGCGCTGCATCTCGAGTTGCCCCGCGGCAGTACCGCGCTGAGCAATGCCGGGCTGTTCCGCCAGGGCTGCCTGTCGGCGCTGGCCAACCCCAAGGTGCTGTTGTTCTATGGCGCGTTCCTGCCGCAATTCATCGACCCGCAGCGCGGCCTGCTGCTGCAGTTCGTGGTGATGGCGGCGACCTTCGCCAGTGTCGAGTGCCTGGTGGAGTACCTGCTGGCGCGCCTGGCATTTCGCATCCGGCCGTGGCTGGCCAAGGGTGGCCGGGGGTTCAACCGCGCTTGTGGCGGCCTGTTTGCGCTGATCGGCGTGGCCCTGCCGCTGGGACGATAAACACCCGGGATCAGCGCCGGGAAACGATCAGGAACATCACCAGCGCCATCGCCGGCAATCCCGCCCCCAACAGCGCCACCCCGTGCCAGCCGAACTGCGCATACACCCCGCTGGCCAGCGCCGAACCCACGGCGCCGCCGAGGAAGATGCTGGTCATGTACAGCGCATTCAAGCGGCCACGGCTGGCCGGATCCAGCGCGTACACCTCGCGCTGGCCGATAACCAGGTTCATCTGCACGGCAAAATCCAGCAGCACCCCAGTCAGCCCCAGGCCGATCACGCTCATGCCCGCGGTACTCAGGCCGCCGAGCAACGCCAGCGGCGCCAGGCTCATCGCCAGCAACGAAGCGCGCCGTCCATGCCCGGCATCGGCCAACCGCCCGGCCAACGGCGCCGCCACCGCGCCCACCGCCCCGACCAGGGCGAACAGCGCGATCTGGCTCTGCGACAGGCCATGCTCACCGGCCAGCGCCAGCGGCACCGCCGTCCAGTACAGGCTGAACGCCGCAAACATCAGCGCCTGGTACAACGCCCGCTGGCGCAACACCGGATAACGGCGCAACAGCACCAGCAAAGAGGCCATCAACCCGGCATAGCTGGCCCTGTGCTCGGGGACTCGGCGCGGCAGGGTCGACGCCAGCAGCAGGATGATCGCCAGCATCAACCCCGCGGCACCGACGAACACCGCACGCCAGCCGAAATGATCCGCCACCAGGCTTGCCAGTGGACGCGCCAGGAGGATCCCCAGCAGCAACCCACCCATGATGTTGCCGACCACCCTGCCACGCTCGCGCTCCGGCGCCAGATGCGCCGCCAGCGGTATCAGCATCTGCACCGCCACCGAACTGAAGCCGATCAGCAGTGCGTACAGCAGGAACACCTCGCCCTGCCCATGGCCGCTGGTGCCGGCCAGCAACAGGCTGCCGGCGGCCAGCACCGCCGTGGCGACCATCAGCCGGCGGTTCTCCAGCAGGTCGGCCAGCGGCACCAGGAACAACAGGCCCAGGGCGTAGCCGATCTGGGTCAGGGACACGATCAGGCCGGCCCGCTCGGTGGAGAGGCCAACATCCGGGGCGATCAGGCCGACGATGGGTTGGGCGTAGTAGATGTTGGCGACGATGGCGCCGCAGCAGAAGGCCAGCAACGTCACCAGCGCCCGGCTCAGGCCTGGAGCCGCTGGCTGGGCAACGGCGAGGGAGGGATTCATTCGAGGGTACCTCGGCTTGCGAAAGGATGTGCGCGAAGGGTGACGGACATTCGCCCCGGCGAGAATCCATCGCCCACGCAACAGGCCTTTGCGCGGCACGCAACGCCTCAGTCCGCCAGCAGCCCCTCACAGAAGGCGACGAACGCCATCACCCGTCGCGAACCACGGTGATTGGGCAGGTACAAGGCGTTGATGCTGGCGCTGGCATTGCCCGGACTCACCGTCCAGTCGGCGAACAACCGTTGCAGGCGCCCGGCCTCGACATCCTCGCGCACCAGCCAGTCGGCCAGCAACGCCACCCCGCTGCCAGCGATCGCCGCCTCGCGCAGCAGGTCGGCATTGGCGCTGCGCAGCGGGCCGCTGATATCCAGTTCCAGGCATTGCTCGCCCTGGGTCAGGCGCCAGGGCCGCGCCGACTGGCCGTAACGGAAACGCAGGCAGGCGTGATCGGCCAGTTGCCGCGGTTCGCCGAGCGGCGAGTGCTGGCGCAGGTACGCGGGGCTTGCCACCAGCCAACGCTCGAAGCGGCCCAGCGGCCGGCACACCAGTTCATCGCCGGGCGCCGGTTCACCCAGGCGGATGGTCAGGTCGTAGCGCCCGTCGAGCAGGTCGTCGAAGCGGTCGCTGAGGTCGATGTCCAGCTCCAGGGCCGGGTGACGGGCGAGAAACGCCCCCAGGTGCGGGGCAATCACCCGCCGGCCGAACTCCACCGGCAGACACAGGCGCAGCACCCCCACCGGCTCCTCGCCACGGTCGGCGACGCTGGCGTCGGCTTCGGCCAACGCCTCGAGGATCTCGCGGGCGCGCTGGTAGTAGCTGGCGCCGGCCTCGGTCAGGCTGACCTGGCGGGTGGAGCGGTTGAGCAGGCTGGCCCCGAGCGCCTGCTCGAGGGCATCGACCTGGCGGGTCACCGAAGACGTCGCCACCCCCAGTCGGCGCGCGGCGGCGGAAAAGCCCCCGGTCTCGGCGGTGGCCATGAACACCTTGATCGCCAGCAGCTTGTCCATTGTGGTTTTCCGTGGGGCAAAAGCCGAAACCTTCCTACAATTGCCCCTCTGCAATCAACCTCCCGCGAGCCGTCCCATGCCAGACAACCTGTTCACCGCCTTGCCGCCGCTGGCCCCCGAGGCCGATGAGCAATTCACCGACCTGCTGCGCCGCCCGGGCCTGCGCATCGAACGCATCGTCTCCAGCGGCCAGGCCAGCCCTGAGGGGTTCTGGTACGACCAGGCCGAAGGCGAATGGGTGGTGGTGCTCAGCGGCAGCGCCGGGCTGCGCCTGGAAAACGAGGCGCACACCCGCGTGCTGCGTGCAGGCGACTACCTGGACATCCCGCCCCGCTGCCGCCACCGCGTGGAGTGGACCGAGTCCGGCGTGGCCACGGTGTGGCTGGCGGTGTTCTATCAGGGTTGAACCAGCGCCGCGGTGAGCGGCCCTGCCTGCAGCCGATAGAAACGCCACGGCAGCAGCACCGCCGACACGGCCAAGCCACAGGCGAAGCCCACCCACACACCCACCGGGCCCAGCGCGGAATGGAAGGCCAGCCAGTAGCTCATCGGCAGCGCCAGCAACCAGTAGCTGACCAAGGTCACCCCCACCGGCCAGCGGTAGTCCTGCAGGCCACGCAAGGCGCCCAGCGCGGTGGATTGCAGGCCGTCGGCCACCTGCATCGCCGCGACCACCACGAACATCGGCACGGCGATGGCGATTACCTGCGGGTCGTCGCTCATGGCTTCGGCGATGCGCCGCCCGAACAGCGCCAGCAGAACGGTGGCCACCAGCATCCAGGCGGTGACGCTGGCAAAGGTGGCGCTGCCGATGGCGCGGATGCGCGCCGTCTCGCCGCGGCCCTGGGCCTGGCTGATGCGAATGCTCACCGCCGCGGCCATGCCCAGCGGCAACATGTACAGCAGCGCGCCGATCGACTGCACCACCTGGTTGGCGGCCAGTGCGGCATTGCCCAGCCAGCCGAGCATCCACGCCGCGATCACCACCGCGCCGGCCTCGGCCAGATAGCCCAGCCCCAGTGGCCAGCCCTCGCCAAGCAGCGTGCGCCAGGACAAGCGCGGCCCCTGTGGCGCCTGGCGATAGCGCGCCAACGACGGCGCCATCCGCCAATAGGCCAGGGCCAGCACCACCGCCAGCGACTCGGCGATCACCCCGGCGATGCCCGCACCCAGCAACCCCAGCGCCGGCAAGCCGAAATGCCCATGGATCAGGCCATAGCTCAGCGGCAGGTTGAACAGCACCGCGCTCATCACCAGCAGTACGGCCACCCAAGGCCGGCCGATGGCCTCCAGCACGTCCTTGAACACCACCGCCAGGCAGTACGGAATCAGGAACACCGCCATGGCCTGCCAGTACGGCGTCAGCAGGGCCACGTCCGGCAGCGGCACGCCCAGCCATTGCACCAGCGGTAACGTGGCCAGCATGGCCAGGCAACCGAGGATGCCGACCAGCAACCCATAGCCGAGGCCGCCACGCAGCGTGCGCGCCACTTCGCCCGGATCATCGGCGCCGAAGGCGTGGCCGACGCGCACGCTGAGGGTGGCGAGCATGCCGTACAGCCCGGCATGGAAAATCAGCCCGGCACTGCTGGTCAGCGCGACACAGGCCAGCACCAGCGTGCCCAGCGAAGCCAGCAGCACGGTGTCGGTCAGGCTGATCAGCTCGGCCGCCGACAGGCCCAGCACCAGCGGCAGCGCCAGGCGCAGCAGGCCGGGCAGCTCGCCCAGCCAGGCAGTGGGTTTACGCGAAACGGGGGCAGACACGGTGACAATCTCCAATTGACATACGCCGCGTATGCTAATGCCATTTATTGACATACGCAACGTATGCTAATTTGCGCACGTCGCCTTTTTTCATCGGAGCCTCAATGCCCACCCCTCGCCGCAGCCGCGCCGCCATGAGCGCGGACACCACCGAACGGCTGATCGCCGTTGCCCGCCGCCAGTTCGCCGAAAAAGGCTTTGCCGCCGTGGTAATGGACGAGCTGTGCGCTGAAGCCGACCTCACCCGAGGCGCCCTGCACCACCACTTCGGCGGCAAGGCCGGGCTGTTCACCGCCGTGGTGCAACACCTGCTCGACGAGATCAACCAGGCCATCGATGCCCGCTACGCCACCCACGCCGATCCGTGGGAGGGCTATATCGACACCTGCCTGTACTACTACGACCTGCTGCATGAACCGGCGCTGCGGCGCATCCTGTTGCAGGATGCCCCCGGCGTGCTCGGTCCGCGCCTGCGCGAGATGGAAGAGGCCAGCTACATCGGCCCCATGGCCCAGGGCCTGGTCGAACTGCAGCAGGCCGGCAGGTTGCGCGCGTTCGATGCCGTGGCCATGGCCCACCTGCTCAACGGTGCCATGGGCGACAGCGGTATCTGGGTGATTGCCCAGGACGATCCGCTGGCGGCCGCCGAGCGCGTGAAAGGGGCGTTGCGCTGCCTGATGGAAGGGTTGCAGGCCTGAGTTCATTTTGGCGCGTGGCTGCGTGGGAACGGGTGATGAATCGGCTGCTCGACCTGCGACAATCGGTCTCGATTTAAAATGTACTAACTTGTTAATTAGCTTGCTAAGGGATTAAACTGCCGGTATTCCACCTGCGAGATCCCTGGCATGAAAGACTCACCCCGCGCCACTGGCGCCTCAACCTTCATCCTGGTCGGCCTGGGCGTTGTCATCGCCCTGCTCGGCCTGCTCCTGGCCGCCGGCGGCGTCAAGCTGGCCGGCCTGGGCGGTTCCTGGTACTTCCTGACCGGCGGCCTGGCCATGGCCCTCGCTGGCCTGCTCATCGCCCGACGCAAGCCCGCTGGCGCCTGGCTGTACGCCGTATTCCTCGCCGGCACCGCGATCTGGGCCGTGGCCGACAGCGGCCTGGTGTTCTGGCCGCTGTTCTCGCGCCTGTTCATGTTCGCCGCCATGGGCCTGGTGGTCGCGCTGGTTTACCCGCAACTGGTGCGCCGCAAGGCGCGCGGCGCCTATGGCATCGCCGGCGTGCTGGCCGTGGCCCTGGCCATCGCCGCCGGCAACATGTTCGTCGCCCACCCCAGCGTCGCTCCCACCGGCAACGGCCCGGGCCTGACCCCGGTCGAGCCCGGCCAGCAGCAGAAGGACTGGGCCCACTACGGCAACACTGAAGGCGGCAGCCGTTTCGCCGCCCTGGACCAGATCAACCGTGGCAACGTCGACAAGCTCAAGGTCGCCTGGACCTACCACACCGGCGATGTCGCCCTCAGCGACGGCAATGGCGCCGAAGACCAACTCACCCCGCTGCAGGTCGGCGACAAGGTGTTCATCTGCACCCCGCACAACAACCTGATCGCGCTGGACGCCGACACCGGCAAGCAGCTGTGGAAGAACGCCATCAACGCCCAGTCCAAGGTCTGGCAGCGTTGCCGTGGCATGGCCTACTTCGACGCCACCACGCCGATCGCCCAACCGAGCCAGCCGAACAGTTCACCGATCACCCTGGCCAGCGTGCCGGCCGGCGCCAACTGCCAGCGCCGCCTGCTGACCAACACCATCGATGGCCGCCTGATCGCCGTCGACGCCGACACCGGCGCGTTCTGCCAGGGCTTCGGCGACAACGGCCAGGTCGACCTCAAGGCCGGCCTGGGCGATGTCCCGGATTCCTACTACCAGCTGTCCTCGGCACCGCTGATGGCCGGTACCACCGTGGTGGTCGGCGGGCGCGTGGCCGACAACGTGCAGACCGACATGCCCGGCGGCGTCATCCGTGGCTTCGACGTGATCAGCGGGGCCCAGCGCTGGGCCTTCGACCCTGGCAACCCGCAGGACCGCGCCGCCCCTCAGGGCGACGGCACCTACGTGCGCAGCACCCCGAACAGCTGGGCACCGATGTCGTACGATCCGGCGATGAACACCGTGTTCCTGCCGATGGGCTCCTCGTCCACTGATATCTACGGCGTGGAGCGCAACAGGCTCGACCACACCTACGGCGCCTCGGTGCTGGCCCTGGACGCCACCACCGGCAACCAGAAGTGGGTCTACCAGACCGTGCACAACGACCTCTGGGACTTCGACCTGCCGATGCAGCCAAGCCTGATCGACTTCACCAAGGATGACGGCAGCAGCGTGCCGGCCGTGGTGATCGGCACCAAGGCCGGGCAGATCTACGTGCTCGACCGCGCCACCGGCAAGCCGCTCACGCAAGTCGATGAAGTGCCGGTCAAGCCAAGCAACATCCCCAACGAGCCGTACTCGCCAACCCAGCCGAAGTCGGTAGGCATGCCGCAGATCGGCGTGCAGACCCTGACCGAGTCGGACATGTGGGGCGCCACGCCCTATGACCAGCTGTTGTGCCGCATCGATTTCAAGAAGATGCGCTACGACGGCCTGTACACCGCGCCCGGCACCGACCTGTCGCTGAGCTTCCCCGGCTCGCTGGGCGGGATGAACTGGGGCAGCATTTCCACCGACCCGGTGCATGGTTTCATCTTCGTCAACGACATGCGCCTGGGCCTGTGGATCCAGATGATCCCGTCGCAGAACAAGGGTGATGCCGCCGCCGGTGGCGAAGCACTGAACACCGGCATGGGCGCGGTGCCGCTCAAGGGCACCCCGTATGCGGTGAACAAGAACCGCTTCCTGTCGGTGGCCGGCATCCCGTGCCAGGCGCCGCCGTTCGGCACCCTGACCGCCATCGACATGAAGACCCGCCAGGTCGCCTGGCAGGTGCCGGTCGGCACCGTCGAGGACACCGGCCCTCTGGGCATCCGCATGCACCTGCCGATCAAGATCGGCCTGCCGACCCTCGGCGGCACCCTGTCCACCCAAGGCGGCCTGGTGTTCATCGCCGGCACCCAGGACTTCTACCTGCGCGCCTACGACAGCAGCAACGGCAGCGAGATCTGGAAAGCCCGCCTGCCGGTCGGCAGCCAGGGCGGCCCGATGACCTATGTGTCGCCCAGGACCGGCAAGCAGTACGTGGTGATCACCGCCGGCGGTGCGCGCCAGTCGACCGACCGCGGTGACTATGTGATGGCGTACGCACTGCCATAAATCGCGTCGCCTGTATCGCCGGCAAGCCGGCTCCCACAGGGTCCGCGCACTCACTGTGGGAGCCGGCTTGCCGGCGATGAGGCCCTTTCAGACCACCCGAGACTTTGCAATGTCATCCGTTTCACGCCTCACCCCCACCCTGCTTCTTGCCCTTGCCAGCACCACTGCATTCGCCGCCGACAACACCCTGACCGGCGACTGGGGCGGCCTGCGCCACCAGCTCGCGGCAGACGGCATCACCTTCACCGGCGACTACAGCGGCGAGACCGCCTACAACGCCCACGGCGGCCTGCACCGTTCGGCCCGCTACTCGCAGAACCTCAAGCTGGGCGCGCAGTTCGACCTGTCGAAGCTGTACGGCCTGGACAACGGCGGCAAGGTCCAGTTGACCATCAACGACCGCCGCGGCAACAGCGCCTCGGAGGACCTGGTGGGCAACCGCCTGCCGATCCAGGAAAACTACGGCGGCCTCTACACCCGCCTCACCGAACTGAGCTACGAGCGCAACCTGTCGCCTGCGCTGAACCTCAAGCTTGGCTACATGGCCATGGGCAACGACCTCGGCGGGCTGGACAGCGGCATCCTGTGCAACTTCATGAACGCCGGCTTCTGCGGCCACCCGCTGAACATGTCCGGCGGCAGTGGCTGGACCAACTACCCCAACGCACACCTAGGTGCGCGGCTCAAGTACGACCTGGCGCCGGACTGGCAACTGCGCGTGGCGGCGTTCAACGTCGACCCCGAGAGCAACGGCAATTCCAGCCGTGCCTGGCACCTGGGGCCCAAGCACAGCACCGGCACCGTGCTCCCGCTGGAACTGGTGTACAAGCTGCGTGGCGAGCTGCCGGGCGAGTACAAGGTCGGTTACTACTACGACAGCTCGAACGTGCAACGCATCGGCAGCAGCGAGGAAGTCGCCGGGCGCGGTGGCCATTACCTGCTGGTCGACCAGGCCGTGTGGAACGACCCGGCATTGCCAGGGCGCAGCCTGCACGCCTTCGGCCAGTACTCGGCCTCGAGCAAGGCCGCCTCACCATTCACCAAGTGGTACGGTACCGGCGTGGTGCTGTACCAGCCGTTCGCGGGCCGGCCTCGGGATACCGTGGCGCTGGGTTACGGGCGCGCAGTGCCGAACCCGCGCAGCCGCGACGTGCTCGAGGCTGCCGCATTCAATGCCGGCCAGCCATTCCCCGACATCGACAGCGCCGAGCAACTGATCGAGCTGAGCTACGGCTACCAGGCCACGCCGTGGCTGAACCTGCGCCCGGACGTGCAGTACATCGTCGAGCCGGGGGCGTTTTCCGGGAAGGACATCGACAACGCCCTGGTAGTCGGCTTGCAGGTCAAGGCGACGTTCTGAGCACCGGGGCCGCCCTGCGGCCCTTTCGCCGGCAAGCCCAGCTTTTTCCTCTGCACCAACCACATATTTACTAATTTCCCCGCTGCGTACCCTGTCCCAGTATCTGGCGCAACTACAACAACAAAGAGCGGGGAACTGTCATGAGTGCAAGTGCGTCCGTGCCTGCCAGCGTGCAGCACGATCAAGCCGGCTTTCGCCGGGTCCTGGGGCTGGGATCGCTGCTGGCGGTAGCCGTCGGCCTGGTGGTGTCGCAAGGGGTGATGGTGATGATGCTGCAGGGGGTCGGCGCCGCCGGCCTGGGCTTCATCGTGCCCCTGGGGCTGGCCTACCTGCTGGCCCTGAGCTATGCGTTCTCGTTCTCGGAGCTGGCCCTGCTGGTGCCGCGCGCCGGCAGCCTGTCGAGCTACACCGAGGTGGCGCTGGGGCACTTCCCGGCCATTCTCGCGACCTTCTCCGGCTACGTGGTGGTGGCCATGTTCGCGCTGTCGGCCGAGTTGCTGCTGCTCGACCTGATCGTCGGCAAGGTCTACCCCGGGGTGTTCCCGCAATACTCGGTAGCCTTTGGCGTGCTCGCCCTGTTTACCGGCCTCAACCTCATGGGCATCGACATCTTCGCCAAGCTGCAGAGCGCCATGGCTGTGGTCATGGTCATCGTGCTGCTGATCCTCGGCGTTGCCGCGATCAGCGAAGGGCATGCCGAGGGTGTCACCACCACCCTGCTGCAGGGTGACTGGAACCCCATGGGCGCCGGGGTGCTGGCCCTGACCGCCATGGCCGTGTGGGGCTTCGTCGGCGCCGAGTTCGTCTGCTCGCTGGTGGAAGAAACCCGCAAGCCCGAGCGCAACATCCCGCGCTCGATGATCATCGGCCTGACCGTGATCTTCGCCACCATCGGCCTGTACGGTCTGGGCGCGCTGTTTTTGGTGCCGCGCGAGGCGCTGGGCAGCGATGCCCTGCCCCATTACCTGTTCGCCACCACGGTGTTCGGCAAGACCGGCGAAGTGTTCCTGGTGATCGCCGCGGTCACCGCCACCTGCAGCACCCTCAACACCTCGCTGGCGGCCATCCCGCGCATGCTCTACGGCATGGCCTGCAATGGCCAGGCGTTCCCCCAGTTCAAGCAGCTCAGCCCGCGCGCCCGCACACCGTGGGTCGCGGTGCTGTTCGTGGCGGCGATCACCGGGCTGCCGATCTTGCTGATGGGCCAGGACGCGGCGGCGATCAACCTGTTGCTGCTGGCCGCCGCGCTGGCCTGGCTGCTGGCCTACATCATCGTGCACCTGGACGTGATCGCCCTGCGCCGTCGCTACCCGCACCTGGCGCGGCCGTTCCGCACGCCGTTCTATCCGTTGCCGCAGCTGTTCGGCATCGGCGGCATGCTGTATGCGATCTGGAACGCATCGCCCAGCCCCGAGATGAGCCTGAAGATCTACGGCACCGCCGGGCTGGTGCTGGCGGTGGTTTCACTGATCGCAATCGTGTGGATCAAAGCGGTGATGAAGAAGCCGTTGTTCAGGCCCGAGCCCTTGCGGCACTGACCGCCCATCAAGCCGATGCGCCGCGCCTGGCCCGGTAACTGCCCGGGCTCTGCCCGGTCCACTTCTTGAACGCCCGGTGAAACGCGCTGGGTTCCTGGAAGCCGGTGTGCTCGGCGATCTCGGCGATGCTCAGGTGGCCTTCGCGCAGCAGTTCGAAGGCCATTGCCCGGCGCACCTCGTCCTTGATCTGCTGATAGGAGCGCCCTTCGCGCTCCAGCTGGCGGCGAAAGCTGCTGGCGCTGAGCTTCTGCCGTGCGGCCATGGCGTCGAGCGTGGGCCACTGCCCGTAATGCAGGGCGCGCAAATGCCGATAGACCTCCGCCACCCGGCCATTCTGGTTGCGAAAGCGGATCACCAGCCCCTGCGGCGCACTGCGCAGAAAGCCCTTCAGCGCCGCCAGGTCCTGCACCACCGGCAGGCGCAGCCAGGCGCTGTCGAACTCCACCTCGGTGCGCCCGCTGCCCAGGCGCAGGTCCGGCCCCCAGAGCAACGCGTCATCCTCCTGCGCCGGGCGCGCCAGGGCCAGCTCGGTACGGTCGATGGCGATGCGCCGGCCGGCCAGCCAGCACAGCAGGCCGATCACCAGCACCAGGTAGGTTTCCTCGGCGTAGACCCGGGTCAGCGGGTCGGCGATGGTCGACTGCACGCTGATCACGGTGCGCGCGCCACGCACCGTGACATTGCCGTTCAAATCGCGCAGGAACAGGGCGAAACTGCCCAGGCACTGGCGCAGCGCCTTGCCCAGGGTCGGCTCCTGGATCAACCCGCGGCAGATCAGGGCGAAGCTGCCCAGGGGCATGCCGTGGCTGTCGAGCTGGAAGAACTCATCGTGCAGCTCGTCGATCAATGCCAGCCACAGCTGGGCGAAGGCCTTGGCCGGCACCCGCGCCAATGGCTCGGCCAGCACCTGCGGGTCGATGCCCACCGCCCGCAGATGGGCGTCGCGCGCCTGGGGCCGGTCACGCAGGGCGTGGACCATGGCATTGAGGAAGTACACCGCGACCGTGTCGCTATCGCGCATGGCAGAAGTCCGCTGTCTATGCTGAGTGGCAAAAAATGCCAGGTTGTCTGAACAGATCCGGCATAGGCCGCCCGCAGGCCTTTGCCTAGACTCGATCCACCCCCGCAGGGTGTGGGCGCCATTCTCGCAGAGCCTCCCGCGCCCCGCCACGCCTTCGCAAATGGAGCCCCCATGAGCAGCACAGAAATCTTCGTCGTCAGTGCGGTACGTTCGGCCATCGGCAGCTTCGGCGGTTCACTCAAGGACCTGCCGCTGGCCGACCTCGCCACCCAGGTCACCCGCGCCGCCATCGAGCGTTCGGGCGTGTCCGCCGAGCAGATCGGCCATGTGGTGATGGGCAACGTGATCCCCACCGAACCACGCGATGCCTACCTGGGCCGGGTCGCGGCGATGAACGCCGGCATCCCCAAGGAAACCCCGGCCTTCAACGTCAACCGCCTGTGTGGCTCGGGCCTGCAGGCCATCGTCTCGGCCGCCCAGGGCCTGCTGCTGGGTGACAGCGACATCGCCCTGGCCGCCGGCGCCGAAGCCATGAGCCGCGGCCCCTACCTGCTGCCGCAAGCGCGCTGGGGCGCACGCATGGGCGACCTGCAAGGCATCGACTACATGGTCGGCATTCTTCAGGACCCGTTCGAGCACTTCCATATGGGCATCACCGCCGAGAACGTCGCGGCAGCCCATGGCATCAGCCGCGAGATGCAGGATGAAGTCGCCCTGACCAGCCAGCATCGCGCCGCCCGCGCCATCGCCGAAGGCCGCTTCGACGGCCAGATCGTGCCGATCGAGATCAAGACCCGCAAAGGCAGCGTACAGTTCGCCGTGGACGAGAACGTGCGCACCGATGCCAGCGCCGAACAGCTGGCCGGCATGAAGCCGGTGTTCAAGAAGGACGGCACGGTCACCGCCGGCAACGCCAGCAGCATCAACGACGGCGCCGCCGGCCTGGTCCTGGCCACCGGTGACGCCGTGCGCCGCCAGGGCCTCAAGCCGCTGGCGCGGATCGTCGCCTACGCCCACGCCGGCGTGGAGCCGGCGCTGATGGGCCTGGGCCCGATCCCGGCGACGCAGAAGGTGCTGGAGAAAGCCGGCCTGAAGGTCAGCGACCTGGACGTGATCGAGTCCAACGAAGCCTTCGCCTCGCAGGCCTGCGCCGTGGCCCGCGCCCTGGGCTTCGACCTGGAAAAGGTCAACCCCAATGGCTCGGGCATTTCCCTCGGCCACCCGGTCGGCGCCACCGGCGCGATCATCGCCACCAAGGCCATCCATGAACTGCACCGCGTCCAGGGCCGCTACGCCCTGGCCACCATGTGCATCGGTGGCGGTCAAGGCATCGCCATCGTCTTCGAACGCGTTTGACAGGAGTCAGCAGCATGAACATCGAACAGATCGCCGTGATCGGCGCCGGCACCATGGGCAACGGTATTGCCCAGGTGTGCGCGCTGGCCGGCTACCAGGTCCTGCTGGTGGACGTTTCCGACGCCGCGCTGGAGCGCGGCGTGGCGACCCTGGGCAAGAACCTCGAGCGCCAGGTCGGCAAGGGCACCATCGACGCCGACAAGGCCAGCGCGGCCAAGGCGCGCATTCGCACCAGCACCGATTACGCCCAGTTGGCCAGCGCGCAACTGGTGATCGAGGCGGCCACCGAAAACCTGGCCCTCAAGCAGCGCATCCTGCAACAGGTGGCGGCCAACGTCGGCGCCGAGTGCCTGATTGCCACCAACACCTCGTCGCTGTCGGTGACCCAGCTGGCGGCCAGCATCGAGCAGCCGCAGCGCTTCATCGGCGTGCACTTCTTCAACCCGGTGCCGATGATGGCGCTGGTCGAGATCATCCGTGGCCTGCAGACCAGCGACGCGACCTATGCCCAGGCATTGCTGGTCACCGAACGGCTCGGCAAGACCCCGATCACCGCCGGCAACCGCCCGGGCTTCGTGGTCAACCGCATCCTGGTGCCGATGATCAACGAAGCGATCTTCGTGTTCCAGGAAGGCCTGGCCAGCGCCGAGGACATCGATACCGGCATGCGCCTGGGCTGCAACCAGCCGATCGGCCCGCTAGCGCTGGCCGACCTGGTGGGCCTGGACACGCTGCTGGCGATCATGGAGGCCTTCCACGAAGGCTTCAACGACAGCAAGTACCGCCCCGCGCCGCTGCTCAAGGAGATGGTTGCCGCCGGCTACCTGGGGCGCAAGAGCGGCCGCGGCTTCTTCACCTACTAAAGGAACCGCGCCATGGCCCCGGTCACTGCGGCGCTTCGCTGCGCCAATTTCGAGGAGCGGCGCGACCGGGCCATGGCTCTGTTCGCCGAAAAAGGCTTCGGCCAGGTCAGCATGCGTGAGCTAGCGGCGCACGTAGGCTTGACCGCAGGTTCGCTGTACCACCACTTCCCCAGCAAGCAGGACCTTTTGTACGACCTTATCGAGGAGTTGTACGAGGAGCTGCAGGCCACCCTCGACCTAGGTCGCCGGGCGCGGGCCCAGGGCAAGCCGGTGCTGGCCTGCCTGATCGCCGCGCACTGGCAGTTACACGGCGAGCGTCCGTTGCAGTTTCGCCTGGCCGAGCGGGATTTCTGCTGCCTGAGCGAAGACCAGCAGGCACGCCTTGCGGGTTTGCGCGAGC
This sequence comes from Pseudomonas sp. FG36, assembly GCF_057809275.1. Lineage (NCBI taxonomy): Bacteria > Pseudomonadati > Pseudomonadota > Gammaproteobacteria > Pseudomonadales > Pseudomonadaceae > Pseudomonas > Pseudomonas sp. FG36. The sequence goes on along the minus strand of NZ_JBMDJQ010000001.1, from coordinate 160,489 downwards.
GCTACGAAACCGGACTGCTGCGCCTGATTGCGCCGCAGGCGCGGTTGGCCGGGGAAACTCTGGCGGCCACCGGGCATGTGCTGGCGACGCTGCTTAACCAGTTGCCCGGAATGTTACGCGGCAAGGGCCTGGGTGAAGCCGAGGGCGTTGGGTTGATGGAGGGTCTGGTGGTGGGCGCCATGGAAAGGACGCTCGGTTAGCGCGGGAATCACACGGGCGGCCCCTGCCCAGGCCGCCTACAGACTGCTCCATCGCCCGGCGCAACTGCTCGCCACGGGCATCATCCGCCGCGCTGACCAGGGCAAAGTTGTAATCGCCATGGGACCAGTAGCGAGCCTCCAGCTGGCCATCGGTGCACTGTCCGGTAGACACGCGCTCGAAATGCTCGCCGGGCGAACGCAGGAGCAGCCAGCACGGCGCATTCCTGCTTCGGCAACCGCGAATGCAGTTACCCTTTCCAACGTCATTACCCCTACCTGATATTTTTGCCAGTTGCTGACCACCTTGCATGTGCCTGTAATAAGGCCATCGAGCGAGGGCAATGTGATGGAGTCTTCAGTCAGTAAGTCATCACGCCAGGTGATGCTGGAGGTTGTTCGACCAAGACCTGCTGGTCCGGCAATAGCTTATCCGGTCGTGAGCAACGCGTGCCAACGCCGAAAAAAATGAATCTGGCTCCATTTAACTGAATGTCGGGGGGGTATGGGACCAAGGTATTCGGAAAGTATCCAACGAAGGTCAAGTGCATCAGCTGTATTACCTGTGCGCAGACCCGCAACCGCTGGTCAAGGAGGCACAATATGAAATACCGCATGCAGCTAGGGTCTGCATGAAAAGTTTTGAGGCGAAGGTCAGGCGAGGCTGTTTTCAACACAGCATCACTGAATATCAAAGCTTTTCATACAGAGCCTAATGACTCTAGTGGGCAAGGGAGTAAGATTATGGGTGTGCCAAGTAGAAAATTGCTGTCCGTTCTTACGGTAATTTTCCTGCTTTCAGCTTGCTCTTCCATCCAACAGATCTCTGCGCCGGAGACCACCGAGCCAGACGCGCTGCTTGAACTCGGCCCCACAATGGACCGCCGAGCTTGGATCGACCTGCAGCACAAAATGAATCTCGCGCCCTATCTGAATGACTTGCTGGACGACCCCGCCAATGAAGAGCTCCGGCCGGTGAAGGTCAGTCCGTCGCTGATCGGGCGCAAAGCCAGGTTGATCTCGGTGAAAGTGGCGGATGACCAGGTCGTGCACTACCAGCTTCGCTGGTCTGCTGACGACAACCCGGCCAAGACCTACTGGTACGGCGACAGGCCCTCTGATCGCAAACAACGATTCACCACCCCCGAAGAGGTGGACATGGATCCGATCAACTGGGTGTCGCTGGCTCGCTACGACGACATGGTACTCGGGGAAGTACATGTCGAGGGCCAGCTGTATAGGCTCGATTACCTGGGATCGGGGCAGCAGGTGCTGATCAAGGTCGATCCCTCGAAACACACTCCGGTCCAGACCTGTCTCCCGGTGGAAGACCCCGATCCACCGCCCTCCAGGCAGCTTGCTGCACGGCGACCTGCAGCACAATCGGGGGCAGTTAGTACCATCCGGGTCATGATGATGAGTACTGTCGAGGCCCGTGCGGGCTTTTTGCGACGGCCGACAGACTATCCAAGCCTGTTCGATATCATGGAAGACCATATGATATTTGCCAACCGGCAGTTGAAGGACAGTGGCGTGGACATGCAGTATGAGTTTGCTGGATATATTGAAAGTATTGCCAGTGAGAAAAACCTGACTCCCAACGCTGTCTTGGATTTGATTCGCAAGGCTGGCAGCGATGTGTATAACCAGATGCAGGCTGCGCGTGACCACTTGCGTGCCGACCTGGTACTCACTGCCGTTATTGACCCAACGGTGCTCGGAAGATATTACTTAACGTCACGCAAGGCCACCGGGTTTTCTACATGGAACGTGGTGGGCAACTACCTGGACATGGGGCATGTTTTGGGCCACAACATGGGCGCTCAGCATTACTGGGAAACGGGCCACCCCGATTTCGATCCGCCTTACCAACACGGCTATCTGCTCCCCAGTGACAACAGGATGACCATCATGGCGGGCTATGAAAATTGCAGAACCTGCAGGAGGTTGAACTACTACTCGAACCCTCGCAAAGTGTGGCGCGGCGTACCGCTGGGCACGGTAGAGCGGCATGATGTCGTACGCCGGTTGAATGAGCGACGCGCAGAAGTTGAAGCATTCTATCCTTGATAATAGTTTTACCTGCGGCCCTTCTGCATACTGCCTGACGCCGTGCAGGTCGATGACACCGGCCAAGACCTGCCTACAGGCTGACGTCCAGCGCCCGGCGCAACGACTCGCCGCGTGTGTCATCCGCCGCGCTGACCAGGGCAAAGTTGTAATCGCCATGGGACCAGTAGCGAGCCTCCAGCTGGCCATCGATGCGCTGGCCGGTAGGCATGCGTTCGAAATGCTCGCCGGGAGAACGCAGGAACAGGCTGATGCGCTGCCCCTGGTGGTCCTCGAACACCAGCAACGCCGCTGGCCCCGCCTCGTTGCTCAACAGTCGCGCCCCCACTGGCTGGAAGCCATAGCCCGCCAGGTCCGGCAGGCGCCCGACGCGGTTGAAGTGAGTGCCCAGCCAGGCCTGCAGGCGTGCCGGGTCGCGAGCCTCGATGTCCAGCGTGCTGGCCTCGGCGAACAGCCTGTGGGCCTGCACCGCGTCGGCCATGGGCAGCATGCCGGCGAACAGCGTTACCTGGCGCGCCTGCCAGCCGCCAAGCCCGCCCAGGCCTACCGCCAGCATCAGCACCGCCGCTGCTGCCAGGCGACGCTGCCGGCGCTGGCGCAGGCGGCGACGCAGCGGCGCCAGGTCAAGGTGCGGATCGCTCGGCCGCTCGCCAAAACCGGCCAGGGCCGCCCGCAGGCGCCGGGCATCGGCACGCCAGGCCTCGATGCGCACGGCCTCCTGCGGATTGGCGGCCAGCCAGGCCTCCACCTCGGCCCGGCGCGCCGGCTCCAGGCGCTCGTCGACATAGGCGTGCAACTCGTGCTCGGTGGGGATCAGGCGTGTCATTTGAGTCTCCGCAGGGCCGGGGGCGTAGGGCTGCCCTCGGTCAGTTCACGCAGGGCGGCACGGGCACGCGACAGGCGCGACATCACGGTGCCGATGGGGATGCCAAGCGTCTCGGCCGCCTCCTTGTAGCTCAAGCCTTCGACACTGACCAGCAACAGCAATGCCCGCTGCTCGGGCGACAAGCGGGCGAAGGCCTGCAGGTCGGCCTGGGCCAGCACGATGCTCTCGATCTCGCCGCCCGCCGGCTCCTCGGCCTGGCCCCGGCCGAACCAGGCCAGCCAGCGCGCATGCAGGCGCTCGCGGCGCTTGCCGTCGAGGAACAGCCGGTAAAGGATGGTGAACAGCCAAGGGCGCAGGCTGTCGGCATCACGCTGCTGGCCGCGACGACTCAGGGCGCGCTCGACCGTGGCCTGGACCAGGTCGTCGGCGGTACCGGGCTCGCGGGTCAGCCACAGGGCGAAGCGGCGCAGGCGCTGCAGCAGCTCGCGCCATTGTTGGTCGTCCAGGTCATGCATGGTCGGGTTCCGGGCCCCTGCGGGCTGTCAGTGTACAAGGCAGACGCGTGGGCACGGAATCTATTCCCCCCGCCGGGAATAAATCGTTTACCCCTGCGTCGTACCGGTTCATTCCACCTGACCGGACCGTTCCCATGACAACTCCCCTGCACGGCCCCGCCAAGGCCCTGCGCCTGGCCGCCATCGCTGCCACGCTGGCCGCCCTGGGCGCGGGCTTCGCCTACGCCGCCGGCTGGATCGGCGCGCCAAGGCTGACCCCGCAGCGCATCATCGACACCTTCGAAGCCCAGGCCGGCCACCACCCCGGCTACCGGAAGAACCATGCCAAGGGCCTGTGTGTCAGCGGCTACTTCCAGGCCAGCGGCCAGGCCGCCTCGCTGTCCAGCGCCCGGGTGTTCAGCCAGCAGAACGTGCCGGTGATCGGCCGCTTCGCCATCGGCGGCGCCAATCCGTTCGCGCCGGACACCGCCATACCGGTGCGCAGCCTGGCGGTGCAGTTGACCAGCGACGACGGCCAGGTCTGGCGCACCGGCATGAACAACCCGCCGGTGCTGGCCGTAAGCACGGTCGAAGGCTTCTATGAACAGGTCCTGGCCGGCGCCCCGGACCCGGCCACCGGCAAACCCGACCCGGCCAGGCTGCAAGCCTTCTTCGCCGCCCACCCGGAGAGCGCGGCGTTTCGCCAATGGGCGGCCAGCTACAAGCCCAGCGACAGTTTCGCCAACACCGCCTATAACAGCATCAACGCCTTCCGCCTGATCGATACCAACGGCCAGGCGCACCCGGTGCGCTGGGCACTGGAGCCGCAGGCCGCATACGCCGCTTTGCCCGCCCAGGTCGACGACAAGCAGTTCCTGCAACACGACCTGCAGCAGCGCCTGGCCCAGGGCCCGCTGCGCTGGACCCTGCGCCTGACCCTGGCCGAACCCGGCGACCCGGTGGACGACCCTGCCCGCCCATGGCCCGCCGAACGCCACAGCCTCGATGCCGGCACCCTGGTCCTGGAGCAGGTCGACGGCCCCGAGCAAGGCGCCTGCCGCGACCTGAACTTCGATCCATTGATCCTTCCCCGTGGCATCGAACCCTCCGCCGACCCGATCCTCGCCGCCCGCTCGGCCGCCTATTCGGTGTCGTTCAACCGCCGTAGCCACGAATCGCTGACCGAAGGAGCCCGCCCATGAGCGCCACTGCCTTTCACCCCTTGGCCCGGCTGCTGCACTGGCTGATGGCCGTGCTGATCCTGGCCATGCTGTTCATCGGCGTGAGCATGGTCGCCGACCTGTCGCCCCGCCACCCGTGGCTGGTCGAGCTGCACAAGGCCACCGGCCTGGCCCTGCTGGTGCTGGTGATCCTGCGCATCGTCCTGCGCCTGAGCCTGGCGCACCCGCCACTGCCTCGCGACCTGCCCGCCCTGCAGCGCCTGGCCGCCGGCGCCTCGCACCTGCTGCTGTATGGGCTGATGCTGGCCATGCCGCTGCTCGGCTGGGCGATGCTCTCGGCAGGCGGTTACCCCCGCCCGCTGCAACTGCCCGCCATCGCCCCCCACGACCTGCAGCTCTACGCCGTGCTGCGCCAGGCCCACGGCTGGGCCGGCTACCTGCTGTTCGCCACGGTGCTCGCGCACCTGGGCGCAGCCTTGGTGCATGGCCTGGTGCGTCGCGACGGCGTCTTGCGTAGCATGTGGCCAGGCCCGTTGCGTCGCGGTGAGTGAGCACCGCCAGGGCTCGACAAATGTAAATAGTAATTACTAACATCGGCGCTCATTTCGTCGAACTGCCCTGGACTGCCTTATGAACGTTGCAAAGGACCCTGCCACGCTTGCCCCGGTGAGCAGCCCGCCCAGCACCCTGGACCTGCGCCCGCTGATGCTGGCCAACATGGCCTGCACCATGTCGATGATGGCTTTCGTCGCCCTGATCGGCCCGATCGCCCGCTTGCTGGGCATGGCCACCTGGCAGGCCGGTGCGGCGGTGACCGTGGCCGGCGTGGTCTGGGTGCTGCTGGCCCGGCCCTGGGGGCGCCTGGCCGATCGGCTTGGCCGGCGCCGGGTACTGCTGCTGGGCAGCGGCGGCTTCACCCTGGCCTATTGGGTGCTGTGCCTGTTCATCGACGGCGCGTTGCGCTGGCTGCCGGGCGCGACCCTGGCCTTCTTCGGCCTGATGCTGGCACGAGGCATGATCGGCGCCTTCTATGCCGCGCTGCCGGTGGGCGGCAACGCGCTGATCGCCGATCACGTCGAGCCGCAACGCCGAGCGCGGGCCATGGCCTCGCTGGGTGCGGCCAACGCGGTCGGCCTGGTGCTGGGCCCGGCCCTGGCCGCGCTGCTGTCGCGCTACAGCCTGAGCATGCCGTTCTATGTGCTGTCGCTGCTGCCGGCCACGGCGTTCGTCGTGCTGCTGTTCAAGCTCAAGCCACAGCCGTTGGCCCAGACCCATGCGCCCAACCCGGTGCGACTGTCCGACCCGCGCCTGCGCAGGCCTCTGCTGGTGGCCTTCAGCGCCATGCTGAGCATCACCGTGTCGCAGATCGCCGTCGGTTTCTTCGCCCTCGACCGCCTGCAGCTCGAGGCCGGCGCCGCCGCCCAGGCCGCAGGCATCGCCTTGACCAGCGTGGGCGTGGCGTTGATGCTGGCCCAGGTGTTCCTGCGCCAGTTGGAATGGCCACCTCTGAAGATGATCAAGGTCGGCGCCTGCGTATCCGGGCTTGGTTTCGCCGCCGCGGCCCTGGCCACCAGCGCGCCGTGGCTTTGGGGCGCGTTCTTCGTCGCCGCGTTTGGCATGGGCTTCGTGTTCCCGGCCTTCTCGGCCCTGGCGGCCAATGCCATGCACGCCAGCGAACAGGGCGCGACGGCCGGCTCGATCGGCGCCGCCCAAGGCATGGGCGCGGTAATCGGACCACTGGCCGGCGCCCTGGTCTATGCCCTCGATCCGCGCCTGCCGTTCCTGGCCGTGGGCGCCCTGCTGCTGCTGGTCGGGCTGTGGCCAGCAGCGTCTGACCAGCGCCACTGATGCGCACAGCGCGCAAGCGTGCAGAGTGTGTTTTAATGCCTCGCCCATTATTTTTGACACCTCTGCAAACAAGGCGGCTATGGACACGGGGACACGACTCAAACTGGTGCGTGAACGCAACAACCTCTCCCAACGGGAGCTGGCCCGCCGCAGCGGCCTGACCAACTCGACCATCTCGCAGATCGAGCAGAACCGGGTCAGCCCTTCGGTCAGCTCCCTGAAGAAACTGCTCGAAGGGATCCCCATGTCCCTGGCCGAGTTCTTCAGTTTCGACGAGCCAGTGCGCGAGGAGCGCTATGTGTTCCGTGGCGGCGAACAGCCCGACCTGGGCCGCAACGGCCTGCGCATGCTGCTGGTCGGCGCCAGCGTCGAAGGTCGGCAGATGCGCATGCTGCGTGAGCTGTACGCACCGGGCGCCGACTCGGGTGAGCCGATCGTGCATGCCGAAGGCGAGGAATGCGGCCTGGTCACCCGTGGCACCCTGGAACTGTGGGTCGATGGCCAGGTGAGCATTCTCAATGCCGGCGACGGCTACTACATCCCCACCACCCTGCCCCACAGCTTCAAGAACATCGGCCCCGACGAGGCCGAGATCATCAGCGCCAACACCCCGGCGAACTTCTGACCTGCCATGCCCAGCGTCGCCAGCCGCGAGGCCTACCAGTACCTGCGTGATGCCGCCCTTGGCGTCCGCCCGCTGGTGACGGTCGCCCGCCTGGGCGGCGGGCAAGTCGAGGTGCTGGTCGAAGGCTGGCGCCTGACCCTGGTGCTGGACAGCGAAGGATTGGCCCACTGCAGCCACTGCCAGTGCCCGGATGGACGGCTGGGCTCACTGGACGATTGGCACCGCTACGGCACCAATCCGGTCGATCACCTGAGCCTTTGGGAACGCAGGCAGATAGAGCGACTGCTTCCAGTCATGCCTGCCTGACCAAGGCCTGCTCGACGAAATCCAGGCGGTCCTGGCCGAAGAACATCTGCCCGTCGACAAAGAACGTCGGCGCCCCGAACAAGCCGCGCTCGACCGCTTCCTCGGTGGCTTTGCGCAAGGCGTCCTTGACCTCGGGCCGGGCGGCCAGTTCGTGGAACGCCTCGGCATCGAAGCCGGCAGCAGCCAGGGTTTCATCCAGTACCGCGGCGTCCGCCAGATTGCGCCCGTGCACGAACAGCCCTTCGAAAAGCACCTTTAACAAGGCTTCGAAACGCTCCTCGGCGAACAGCTGCACCCCCGTCAACCCACGCACCAAGGTCAAGGTGTTGACCGGGAACCCCGGCGGCAGGGTCAGCGGCACGCCATAGCGATCGGCATAGCGCTTGAGGTCGATGCGCATATAGCGCCCCTTGGCCGGCACCATTACCGGCGAGGCATTGCCGGTGGCCTGGAACACCCCACCCAATAGAATCGGCTTGTACACCAACCGCGCCCCATGACGCGCGCACAGGGCGGGGAGCTGGGTGAAAGCCAGGTAGGTGGCCGGGCTGCCCAGGTCCAGGAAGAACTCGACGGTCTTGCTCATGATTCAATCCTTGTATGAGGGAGGAATTTACCAGCGCTCCATCCACGGGCGCAGGTCCAGCTCGAAGGTCCAGGCATCACGCGGTTGCGCATGCAGGAACCAGTAACTGTCAGCGATGTGCGCAGGATCGAGGATGCCGTCCTGGTCCTTGAGCGCGTAGCGTTCAGGGAAGCTGTCGCGGATGAAGGCGGTGTCGATGGCACCATCAACCACCACGTGGCCGACATGGATGTTCCGTGGACCCAGTTCTCGCGCCATGCTCTGGGCCAGGGCGCGCAGGCCATGCTTGGCGCCGGCGAAGGCGGCGAAACCGGCCGCGCCACGGGTGCCAGCGGTGGCACCGGTGAAGAGGATGGTGCCGCGCTCTCGGGTGACCATACGCCGGGCGACCGCCTGGGCAGTGAGAAAGCCGGCGAAGCAGGCCATTTCCCAGATCTTGAAGTACTTGCGCGGGGTTTCCTCGAGGATGCTGCACGGCACATTGGCACCGATGTTGAAGACGAACGCCTCGATCGGGCCGATATCGCGCTCGATGGTCTCCACCAGCTCGGCGACCTCCTCTTCCTTGCGCGCATCCGAGCCAAAGCCATGGGCCTGGCCGCCCTCGGCGCGAATCTCGGCGAGCAGCGGCTGCAGCTTCTGCGCCTCGCGCCGGGTCACGCAGGCGATGTAGCCCTCGCGGGCGAAACGCTTGGCAATCTCGCCGCCGGTGGCATCACCCGCCCCGATCACCAGCACGACTTTTTGTTGTTCTGCCATGGACCGCTCCATTGATGAATGATCGTTTAGTAAACGAACGCTATGCTACGATCTACTCATCGTCAAGCCCACACCACGAGGTTGCGCGCATGCGCTATGCCACCGATCACAAGCAACAGACCCGCGAAAAACTGCTGTCCAGCAGCGGCGCCCTGGCCAAGCGCGGCGGTTTCGCCGCCACTGGCGTGGCCGGGCTGATGAAGGCCATCGGCCTGACCGGCGGCGCCTTCTACAACCACTTCCCGTCCAAGGATGACCTGTTCAGCGAGATCGTCCGCCGTGAACTGGCCAACAGCCCGCTGGCGCGCCTGGTCGAACGTGGCACCGACCGTGCGCGGCTCAAGCGCCTGCTCGACCAGTACCTGAGCCTGGCGCACCTGCACAATGCCGAAGGCGGCTGCCCGTTGCCGCCACTGGGGGTGGAGATCGCCCGCGCCGAACGGCCGGTGCGCGAACAGGCCGAACACTGGCTGCTGGAGTTGCACCAGGCCTGGAGCGAAACCCTGGATGATCCCGATCTGGCCTGGGCCTTGCTCAGCCAGTGTGTCGGCGCGCTGGTGGTGGGGCGCATGCTGGCCAGTGAACCGGTGCAGGCACAGGTGCTGGAGGCCAGCCGCAAGCTGGTCGAGCGGGTCTTCGATGAAGTTCGCTAGCACGCTGCTGGGGTTGCTGATGACCCTGCCCGCCTTCGCCCAGGACAGCTGCCCGACCGGGCAGTACCAGGTCTGCCTGGTGGTGTGCTTCTGCGCGCCCATCGACCCCAACCAAGGAGACCAGGTGCTGCAGGATGTCGAGCGCATGGCCACCGGCAGCCTGGTGTTCGCCCTGCGCCAGGCCCGCGACGAAGCCACTGCCAACGGCACGCAGCCGATTCCCCTGCATATCCGTGCCCAGCTCGAACCCTGGTACGACTTCGCCGTGCTCGACGCGGCACGTTACCGGGTCGGCAACGAACAGCAGATCAGCGCCGCCAACGCTCTACTGCAGAACCCGGACGTCAACGCCGTGACCCTGATCGACACGGTCATCTTCCGCCGCCCCGGCGATGCCGAGGACAACGTGGCGTTGTGGGCCCATGAGCTCAAGCACGTGCAGCAGTATCAGGAGCTGGGCGTCGAGGGCTTCGCCCAGCAGTACACCCGTGACTACCAAGCGCTGGAGGGCCCCGCCTACGAGATCGAGGCCAAGGTGGCCAAGGCGTTGCGTGAAAAGGCCGCTGGCGGGCCGCGCTGACTGCGCAATCCTGATGGGTGCCCATGCGTCATGATTGATGATGGCACCCTACATATCATTGCCCGTGATAATAACCTTCGCTCCATTTGATTCGTGCGTCACGCGCAAGACACTCAAACTCCGCCCACTACTAATATCTCGGCGGAGTTCTCCATGGATCACTCACTCAAACCCTTGCGCTTCCCCCTCGCTGCCCTGGCAGTGGTGGTGCTCAGCGCTTGTGGTCGCACCCCCGACGCCGTGCAGGCTCCCGCCGCGCCCAAAGTCAGCGTAGCCAAGGTGATCGAACAGCCGATCAACGAATGGGACGAGTTCACCGGCCGCCTCGAAGCACCGGAAACCGTCGAGGTACGCCCACGGGTGTCCGGCCAAGTCGACCTGGTGGCCTTCACCGAAGGCGCCCAGGTGAAGAAAGGCGACCTGCTGTTCCAGATCGACCCGCGCCCGTTCCAGGCCGAAGTCCGCCGCCTCGAAGCCCAGCTGCAACAAGCCAAGGCCACCGCCATCCGCAGCGCCAACGAAGCCCGCCGTGGCGAGCGCCTGCGTGACAGCAACGCCATCTCCGCGGAACTGGCCGAGTCGCGCACCAGCGCCGCCGCCGAAGCCCGCGCCGGGGTCGACGCAATCCAGGCCCAGCTCGACCTGGCCCGCCTGAACCTGAGCTTCACCCGCGTCACCGCGCCAATCAGCGGCCGGGTCAGCCGCGCCCAATTCACCGCCGGCAACATCGTCACGGCCGACGTCACCCCGCTGACCAGCGTGGTCTCCACCGACAAGGTCTACGCCTACTTCGACGCCGACGAGCGCGTGTACCTCAAGTACAGCCAGCTGGCCCGCGACGGCCAGCGCGGCCAGAGCACCCCGGTGTACCTGGGCCTGACCAACGAGACCGGCAACCCGCACCTGGGCCAGATGAACTTCGTCGACAACCAGGTCAACCCGCGCACCGGCACCATCCGTGGCCGCGCCGTGTTCGACAACCGCGACGGCCAGTTCACCCCCGGCCTGTACGCGCGCCTGAAGCTGGTCGGCAGCGCCCAGTACGACGCCGTGCTGATCAACGACGAAGCGGTCGGCACCGACCTTGGCAAGAAGTTCGTGCTGGTCATGGACAAGGACAACAAGGCCGCCTACCGCGCCGTGGAACTGGGGCCCAAGCTCGAAGGCCTGCGCATCGTGCGCAGCGGCCTGGGCAAGGACGACCGCATCGTGGTCAAGGGCCTGCAGCGCGTGCGCCCTGGCTCGCCGGTCACCCCGGAGGAAACGCCGATGGCCAGCGAGCAGACCCTCGCCGCCCTCGCCCAGCAGCGTCAGGCCCTGGAAGCCAGCAACCCGGCACCGAAGGTTGCCGGCGCCAATGTCAAAGTCGCCAGCGCCCAAGCGCCGCGCGGTTAAGGGACAACACCGATGAACTTTTCGAAATTCTTCATTACCCGGCCGATCTTCGCCGCGGTGCTGTCGCTGGTGCTGCTGATCGCGGGTTCGATCTCGCTGTTCCAGCTGCCGATCAGCGAATACCCCGAAGTGGTGCCGCCCACCGTGGTGGTGCGCGCCAACTTCCCCGGCGCCAACCCCAAGGTGATCGGCGAAACCGTCGCCGCGCCGCTTGAGCAAGCCATCACCGGTGTCGAGAACATGCTGTACATGTCCTCGCAGTCCACCGCCGACGGCAAGCTGACCCTGACCATCACCTTCGCCCTGGGCACCGACCTGGACAACGCCCAGGTACAGGTGCAGAACCGCGTCACCCGCACCCAGCCCAAGCTGCCGGAAGAAGTGACCCGTATCGGTATCACCGTCGACAAGGCCTCGCCCGACCTGACCATGGTCGTGCACCTGACCTCGCCGGACAACCGCTACGACATGCTCTACCTGTCCAACTACGCCATCCTCAACATCAAGGATGAGCTGGCGCGCCTGGGCGGCGTGGGCGACGTGCAGCTGTTCGGCATGGGCGACTACTCGCTGCGCGTGTGGCTCGATCCGAACAAGACCGCCTCGCGCAACCTGACCGCCAGCGACGTGGTGGCCGCGATCCGCGAGCAGAACCGCCAGGTCGCCGCCGGCCAGCTCGGCGCCCCGCCCGCCCCCGGCTCGACCAGCTTCCAGCTGTCGATCAACACCCAGGGCCGCCTGGTCAACGAGGAAGAGTTCGAGAACATCATCATCCGTGCCGGCGCCAACGGCGAGATCACCCGCCTGAAGGACATCGCCCGGGTCGAACTCGGCTCCAGCCAGTACGCCCTGCGCTCGCTGCTGAACAACCAGCCGGCCGTGGCCATCCCGATCTTCCAGCGCCCGGGCTCCAACGCCATCGAGATCTCCGACGAAGTACGGGCGAAGATGGCCGAGCTGAAGAAGGACTTCCCCGAAGGCATGGACTACAGCATCGTCTATGACCCGACAGTGTTCGTCCGCGGCTCCATCGAGGCGGTGGTGCACACCCTGTTCGAAGCGCTGATCCTGGTGGTGCTGGTCGTCATCCTGTTCCTGCAGACCTGGCGCGCCTCGATCATCCCGCTGCTGGCCGTGCCGGTGTCGCTGATCGGTACCTTCGCGGTGATGCACCTGTTCGGCTTCTCGCTCAACGCGCTATCGCTGTTCGGCCTGGTGCTGGCCATCGGTATCGTGGTGGACGACGCCATCGTCGTGGTGGAGAACGTCGAACGCAACATCGGGCTGGGCCTGAAACCGCTCAAGGCCACGCAAAAGGCCATGAGCGAAGTGACCGGGCCGATCATCGCCACAGCGCTGGTGCTGTGCGCCGTGTTCGTGCCGGCGGCGTTCATCTCGGGCCTTACCGGTCAGTTCTACAAACAGTTCGCCCTGACCATCGCCATCTCCACCGTGATCTCGGCGTTCAACTCGCTGACCCTGTCGCCGGCCCTGGCCGCCGTGCTGCTCAAGGACCACCACGCGCCCAAGGACCGTTTCTCGCGGTTCCTGGAAAAACTGCTGGGCAGCTGGCTGTTCGCCCCGTTCAACCGCTTCTTCGACCGCGCCAGCCATGGCTACGTCGGCGGCGTGCGCCGGGTCATCCGCTCCAGTGGTATCGCCCTGTTCGTGTATGCCGGCCTGATGGGCCTGACCTACCTGGGCTTCTCGTCCACCCCGACCGGCTTCGTGCCGTCCCAGGACAAGCAGTACCTGGTGGCCTTCGCCCAGTTGCCTGACGCCGCCAGCCTCGACCGCACCGAGGCGGTGATCAAGAAGATGAGCGAGATCGCCCTCAAGCAGCCGGGCGTGGCCGACTCGGTGGCCTTCCCGGGCCTGTCGATCAACGGTTTCACCAACAGTCCGAACAGCGGCATCGTGTTCACCCCGCTCAAGCCGTTCGACGAGCGCAAGGACCCGAGCCAGTCGGCGGCAGCCATCGCGGCCGCGCTGAACGCCCAGTTCGCCGATATCCAGGACGCCTACATCGCGATCTTCCCGCCTCCGCCGGTACAAGGCCTGGGCACCATCGGCGGCTTCCGCCTGCAGATCGAGGACCGCGGCAACCTGGGCTACGAAGCGCTGTACAAGGAAACCCAGAACATCATCGCCAAGAGCCACAACGTGCCGGAACTGGCGGGCCTGTTCACCAGCTACCAGGTCAACGTGCCGCAGGTCGATGCCGCCATCGACCGGGAAAAGGCCAAGACCCATGGCGTGGCGATCAACGACATCTTCGACACCCTGCAGGTCTACCTGGGCTCGCTGTACACCAACGACTTCAACCGCTTTGGCCGTACCTACCAGGTCAACGTCCAGGCCGAGCAGCAGTTCCGCCTCGACGCCGAACAGATCGGCCAGCTGAAGGTGCGCAACAACCTGGGCGAGATGATCCCGCTGGCGACCTTCCTCAAGGTCAGCGACACCTCGGGGCCTGACCGCGTGATGCACTACAACGGCTTCATCACCGCCGAGATCAACGGTGCCGCAGCCCCCGGCTACAGCTCCGGCCAGGCCGAGGCTGCGATCGAGAAGCTGCTCAAGGAGGAACTGCCCAACGGCATGACCTTCGAGTGGACCGACCTGACCTACCAGCAGATCCTCTCGGGCAACACCGCGCTGTTCGTGTTCCCGCTGTGCGTGCTGCTGGCCTTCCTGGTGCTGGCCGCCCAGTACGAAAGCTGGAGCCTGCCGCTGGCGGTGATCCTGATCGTGCCGATGACCCTGCTGTCGGCCATCACCGGGGTGATCATCTCCGGTGGCGACAACAACATCTTCACCCAGATCGGCCTGATCGTACTGGTGGGCCTGGCGTGCAAGAACGCGATCCTGATCGTCGAGTTCGCCAAGGATGAACAGGCCAAGGGCCTCGACCCGCTGGCTGCGGTACTGGAAGCCTGCCGCCTGCGTCTGCGGCCGATCCTGATGACCTCGATCGCCTTCATCATGGGTGTGGTGCCGCTGGTGTTCTCCTCCGGCGCCGGTGCCGAGATGCGTCACGCCATGGGTGTGGCGGTGTTCTCGGGGATGATCGGGGTGACCGTGTTCGGCCTGTTCCTGACCCCGGTGTTCTTCTTCCTGATCCGCCGTTTCGTCGAGCGTCGCCAGGCCCGCAAGGCCGAGCACGCCGTGGCACTGGAGAACCATGCATGAAGTTGTTCAAACCCCTGACCCCGAGCCTGCTGGCACTGGCCCTGGCGGCCTGCGCGGTGGGCCCGGACTACAAGGCCCCGCTGACCGAACCGGCCAAGCTGGACGCCGGCCTTGAAGCCAAAGCCTATGACCGCAGCCGCTTCGAGAGCGTGTGGTGGAAACAGTTCGACGACCCGGTGCTGAACCAGCTGGTGCAGGCATCGCTGGACGGCAACCGCGACCTGCGCGTGGCCTTCGCCCGCCTGAAAGCGGCGCGGTCGATTCGCGAGGACGTGTCCAACGACCAGATCCCCGTGGTCACCAGCCGCGCCAGCAGCGACCTGGGCAAGGGCCAGGTCCCTGGCCAGACCGAGCGCCGGGTCAACAGCGAACGCTATGACCTGGGCCTGGACATGGCCTGGGAGCTTGACCTGTTCGGCCGCATCCAGCGCCAGATCGAGGCCAGCGAAGCCCAGGAAGCGGCGGCCGAGGCCGACCTGCAGCAACTGCAGGTCAGCCTGATCGCCGAGCTGGTCGACGCCTACGGTCAATTGCGTGGCGCGCAACTGCGCGAGCAGATCGCCGTGGCCAACCTGAAGACCCAGCAGCAGTCGCGGGACATCACCGTGACCCTGCGCGACACCGGGGTCGGCAACGAACTCGACGTGGTGCGCGCTGACGCCCGCCTGGCGGGTGTCGAAGCCACCGTGCCGCAATTGCAGGCCGAACAGGTACGGGCGAAGAACCGCATCGCCACCCTGCTCGGCCAGCGCCCTGACGCGATGGCCGTGGACCTGTCGCCCAAGGCCCTGCCGGCCATCGCCAAGGCCTTGCCGGTGGGCGACCCCGGCGAGCTGCTGCGCCGCCGCCCGGACATCCGCAGCGCCGAGCGCCAGCTGGCTGCGGCCACGGCCAACGTCGGCGTGGCCACCGCCGACCTGTTCCCGCGGGTCAGCCTCAGTGGTTTCCTCGGCTTCACCGCCGCCCGCGGTTCGCAGATCGGCTCCTCGGCGGCCAACGCCTGGGCGCTGGGCCCGAGCATCACCTGGGCAGCGTTCGACCTGGGCAGCGTGCGTGCCCGCCTGCGTGGCGCCAAGGCCGATGCCGAAGGGGCGTTGGCCAACTACGAACAGCAAGTGCTGCTGGCCCTGGAAGAGTCCTCCAACGCCTTCAGCGACTACGGCAAGCGCCAGCAGCGCCTGCTGGCGCTGATGCGCCAGAGCGACGCCAGCCGCAAGGCGGCGGACCTGGCTTCGGTGCGCTACCGCGAAGGCACGGTGGACTATCTGGTGCTGCTCGACGCCGAGCGCGAGCGCCTGAGCGCCGAAGACGCCCAGGCCCAGGGCGAGGTCGAGCTGTACAGCGGCATCGTCGCGATCTACAAGGCGCTTGGCGGCGGCTGGCAACCCGATGTGGTGGCCAGCTCGCGCTGACCACCCCCTGATGTGAAGGCTCCTTTGGTTGGTTCCTCCCCCAACCGTTTGCCCCGAAGGCCTTGGTCTTCGGGGCTTTTTTATGCGCCGCTGGCGGGGCACGCGCCCTGCGGGACATGCTCCCTGGCCCGGGCAATCGCCGCCTGTATCGCCCCTCGTGCCTGGGGGCTGTTCTTCCAGCAACTGCTGCCCACCAGCCCGGCAGCCTCGGTGACGATCTGCAAGGCATCGGCTTCGGCCAGCCGTGCCAACGAGCCATACCCCAGTTGTTCAAGGCGCTGCACCACGGTCGGGCCCACGCCCTTGACCGCCAGCAGCACCGCCCGCTCATCCGCACTGAACGCCATCTTCACCTCCCTGGAACGTCGTGGCTTTGCAAACGCGGCGAATGATGGCATATATCGAAGTCTGCCTGCCCACCCCCACCAGGAGAATCCCCATGCTCGGCGTGACCGACTACGGCGCTTTCGTGATCGCGTTCCTCATCCTCCTGGCGATCCCCGGGCCCGGCAACTTCGCCCTGATCACCGCCACCGGCAAGGGCGGCATCAAGGGCGGGCTGGCCGCCACCTTCGGGGTGATCCTCGGCGACCAGGTGCTGATGTGGCTGGCGGTGGCCGGCGTGGCCACCCTGCTGGCCACCTACCCCACCGCCTTCCACGTAGTGCAGTGGGCCGGCGCCGCCTACCTGGCCTGGCTCGGCCTGCGCATGGTGCTGAGCAAGCCCGGCGGCGCCCCGCGCGAAAGCCGCATGGCCAGCGGCCGCTACCTGCGCCAGACCATGATGATCACCCTGCTCAACCCCAAGGCGATCATGTTCTACATGGCGTTCTTCCCGTTGTTCATCGACCCGGTGCGCCACCAGGGCGTGGTCACCTTCGCCTTCATGGCGCTGACCGTGGCCGGGCTTACCTTGCTCTACGGCCTGATCGCGGTGTTCCTTACCCACCGACTGGCCGAGCGCATGCGCGCCAGCCCGCGCATCGCCAACCTGCTCGAACGCCTGGCCGGCGCCTGCCTGGTCGGCTTCGGCATCAAGCTGGCGGCGATGCGCTGAGGCTCAGGCGTCGCGCAGCAGGTCGTGGGCGTCGAGCAGGCGGAAGGCCACTTGCGGGTTGCGCTCGAGCCCCCGGCGGATCGCCGCGGGGATGGCTTGGCGCGTCTTGCGGCACAGGCCCGGCTGGGGCTCCAGTTCGATGGCGATGCCGCGCATGGTGCGTACTTCGTTGAAGCCCGGGGCGATGTGCACGCGGATGCCGAGCTGCTCGTAGAGGCGTGACTGCAGGCGCTGCAGGTCTTCAAGATCCCTGAGGTTCTCCAGGCGCTCGACCAGGCGCTTTTCCTCCTCGCGGGTGAGCAGCAGGATGCGCCGCTCGGGGCCGTCGGCCAGACGTTCGCGGCCGCAGTCGCAGGCGCCTGGCGGGCATGGGTGGCGCAAGGGAGGCAGGTTGGTCATGGGGGCAAGGATAGTCGCTACTCGACAACAGCAGGAAGTGGCCGTGACGCGATTGCGGCCTGTCCTGACTATCCTCCCGCCAGCAGGCTCCGGTCGAACATGAACGCCCCGTTCCCCTGCGGGGTATGCCGATACAGTTGCTGTGGCCGTCCCAACCTGGGCTGGTTCTTCTCTCCGGTGTCTTGCACCCAACCTTCGCTCCGCATGCGCTCCAGGCGTTTGCGCAGCGAGGTGTTGTTCACCGGTTGCCCCAGGCACGCCTGAACTGCTGCCAGGGCTTCCAGCACGGTGAACCGCTCGGGTGCCAGATACAACGGCAGGTTGGTGTACACGGTCTTGGCCGCCAGCCGCTCATACGCGCGCTCGACCAGCAGGCGATGGTCGAACGGCAATGGTGGCTCATTGTCCAGGACGCCTTGCAGATCGAAAAAGGCAATCTGCGGATCCGCCACCACGACCGCAGGATCGAGCAACGCCAGATAGTAGGTGCTCAAGGTCCACCCCCGAGGATCGCGGGTCCCATTGCCCTCGGTGCCGACCTGCTCCAGGTGGCGTGGGTACACCTTGGCCTTTTCCGCAAGGGCCCGGCAGGCGGCAGCATCCAGGTTGTTGTCCGCAGTACTGCCATTGACGATGACGCCCGGCAAGGCCCACTGGCCCTTGTAGGGCATGCGTTGGCGCTGGTGCAGCAAGACCTGCAGGCGCTGGCTTTCAGGCGTCAGGCGCAGGGCGACGATATCCACGCTGGCCAGGACTTCTGCGCTGCTCAAGATGGCACTCCATTTTCAAATACGCAAATATTCCACCAGGTCAATTAAGTTGGTCAAGCATAAAATTTTGTGGAGGATATGGCTTGACATACTTAATTCACCAGGTGAAATATATGGCCACCCAAGCGAGAGGAGGCCTCCAAATGAACATTGCCAGCTTCGACGTCGATGCGCAGAACGGCTTCACCCCCAATGCCCCGCATGAGCTGCCCGTTCCCGACGGCCACCTGATCGCCCCCGCGCTCAACGCCATGGCCCGACGCGCCTCACTGCGTCTGGGCAGCAAGGACGCCCACCCGGCAAACGCCGCCTGGGTGGTCGCCGAATCCGCAAAGATGCTGCAACCCCTGGCCCTGGCCAACGCCGACCTGACCTGGGTCAGCCACTGCGTCCCCGGCACGCCCGGCTTCGAACTGCTCCCCGGCCTGCCCGCTCCCATCGACTACGACTACTTTGTCTGGAAAGGTGTCGAACCCGACCTGCACCCCTACGGCGCCTGCTACCACGACCTGGCCGAACGCCGCTCCACCGGTGTCATCGAGTTCCTCAAGGTGCAACAGGTACAGGCGATCATCGTTGGCGGCCTGGCGCTGGACTACTGCGTGCGCACCACCGCCCTGCAACTGCGCCGCGCCGGTTTCGAGGTGTTGTTGTACCTGCCGGCCTGCCGCGCACTGAGCGCTGAGGGCGCACAGGCTGCCTGCACTGCAATGGCCAATGCCGGCATCCACTTGTGCGGCGACGAACAGGCCCTCGACGATCGGCTCACCGCCCTCAAGGAGGATCGCCCATGAGCGACAGCGTTTTCGGCCCACGGATCATCCAGAACCTGCTGGACACCGACTTCTACAAGATCACCATGATGCAGGCGGTGCTGCACAACTACCCCAACGCCGAGGTGGAATGGGAGTTCCGCTGCCGCAACAACGAGGACCTGGCGCCCTACCTCGCCGAGATCCGCTACCAGGTCGAGCAGTTGGCCGACGTGTCGATCACCCACGACCAGTTGGCCTACCTGGAAAAGATTCCGTTCATCAAGCCAGACTTCATCCGCTTCCTCAGCCTGTTCCGCTTCAACCTGCGTTATGTGCAGGTGGGCCTGGACGACGCCGGGCAGCTGGCGATCCGCCTGCGCGGCCCCTGGTTGCACGTGATCCTGTTCGAGATCCCGCTGCTGGCGATCATCAGTGAAGTACGCAACCGTTATCGCTACCGCGAGGTGGTGATCGAACAGGTCGGCGAGCGCCTCTACCAGAAGCTCGACTGGCTCAAGGCCGAAGCCAGCGGCGACGAGCTGGCCGGCCTGCAGCTGGCCGACTTCGGCACCCGCCGGCGTTTCTCCTACCGGGTGCAGGAAGAGGTGGTGCACATCCTCAAGCGCGATTTCCCCGGGCGCTTCGTCGGCACCAGCAACGTGCACCTGGCCCGCGAGTACCAGGTCAAGCCTATCGGCACCATGGCCCACGAATGGTTCATGGCCCACCAGCAACTCGGCCCGCGCCTGGTGGACAGCCAGGCCGCAGCCCTCGAGTGCTGGGTGCGCGAGTACCGTGGCCAGCTGGGCATCGCCCTGACCGACTGCATCGGCATGGACGCGTTCATGAAGGACTTCGACCTGTACTTCGCCAAGCTCTTCGATGGTCTGCGCCATGACTCGGGCGAGCCGCTGGCCTGGGCCGAGAAAGCCATCGCCCACTATGAACGGCTGGGTATGGACCCGAAGGGCAAGACCCTGATTTTCTCCGACGGGCTGGACTTCGAGAAGATGCTGACCCTCTACCGCGCCCTGCACGGGCGGATCAACGTCAGCTTCGGTATCGGCACCAACCTGACCTGCGACATCCCCGGCGTCACGCCGATGAACATCGTGATCAAGATGACCGCCTGCAACGGCGCACCAGTGGCGAAGATTTCCGACAGCCCGGGCAAGACCCAGTGCCGGGACGAGAACTTCGTGACCTACCTGAAACATGTGTTCAACCGCTGAAAAGTAGCTCCCTTCGCTTTCATTCCACCAGCCACAAGGAACTGCAACATGCTCCCCCACAAACCTGTAATGCGTTACCTGACCAGAAGCAAATTCGAGTACCTGCTTGAAGACAATGGCATCTATGTAAGCGCCGCCTGCGATCAGTCGGACCCGCACGAAGGCGACTACGACCACCGCTACCTTTCCAGGCTCCTGCGTAATGAAGCTGGTTGCGAGGAGGAACTGATGGAAAAAGTCGACGACATGATGCTCGGTAGCAAGAATGTCGGGCGTGAAACCACTTACCTGAGCTGCTGGTATTGCTCCGATGAGGAATCACCCGAGATGTGGAAAGAGTATGGTACAGACGGTGTCATCATCTTCAGCACCGACCTGGCGCTGGAATTCGCACTGCCCAAACCGTTGAATCAAACCACCGAATTCTATGAGTTGACTTACAGTGACCAGCTCAAGCTGCAGGCCAACCAACAACCGTTCCGCTTCAAGAATGGGCGATTCGAGCATGAGAAAGAATTCCGTGTGGAGTTCAACCTGCTCGCTTATTCGGTCCTGACCGGCTTCGAGCCACGTAACGAAGTAAGGGTAGGCGGAGTTCTCTCTCACGAGTGCGACGAGATCACCTCGTGCATGTCACCAGAGGCGCGGGCTCAGAGTCATCACGTCATTCGCCGCAAAGGCAAGGGTTATGTTCTCGCCTACCCGCTCGCCAAGATCATCCACGAGGTGCGCGTGCATCCCAATGCATCGGATGAGGAGCTCGAGGAAGTACGCGCATCCTTGAAAGCGTGTGGCATCGATTGCACCGTCAGGCACTCCTCACTCCGCGGGCTTCTCGTTGAGCAAGAACTGGCCTGATGTACAACGCAGACAAACGCGAGGGGAATGGCACGCTTCGAGGGCATAGCTCATCGACACACAGCAATGATTTTCCACTGCCCCTCGTTGCCACGCACATTTGCTTGTATGGTGTTGTCAAAGAAGGATGTTTTACCCGCACAGGAAAGACCAGATGCCCCAACGCAATGTCATCAACGCCTCCGTCAGCCCCAAGGGCAGCCTGGAGACGCTGTCGCAACGTGAAGTCCAGCAACTGAGCGAAGTCGGTACCGGCAGCCTCTACACCCTGTTCCGCCAGTGCGCCCTGGCCATCCTCAACACCGGCGCCCATGTCGACAATGCCAAGACCATCCTCGAGGCCTACAAGGACTTTGAGGTACGCATCCACCAGCAGGACCGCGGCGTGCGCCTGGAACTGCTCAACGCCCCGGCCGACGCCTTCGTCGATGGCGAGATGATCGCCAGTACCCGCGAGATGCTGTTCAGCGCCCTGCGCGACATCGTCTACACCGAGAGTGAACTGGCCAGCCAGCGCATCGACCTGGAAAGTTCGCAAGGCATCACCGACTACGTCTTCCACCTGCTGCGCAACGCCCGCACCCTGCGCCCCGGTGTCGAGCCGAAGATGGTGGTGTGCTGGGGCGGCCACTCGATCAGCACCGAGGAATACCAGTACACCAAGAAGGTCGGCCACGAGCTGGGCCTGCGCAAGCTGGACGTCTGCACCGGCTGCGGCCCGGGCGTGATGAAAGGGCCGATGAAGGGCGCCACCATCGCCCATGCCAAGCAGCGCATGCACGGCAGCCGCTACCTGGGCCTGACCGAGCCGGGCATCATCGCCGCCGAGGCGCCCAACCCGATCGTCAACGAGCTGGTGATCCTGCCGGACATCGAGAAGCGTCTTGAAGCCTTCGTGCGTGTCGGCCACGGCATCATCATCTTCCCCGGCGGCGCCGGTACCGCCGAGGAGTTCCTTTACCTGCTCGGCATCCTCATGCACCCGGACAACCAGGGTCTGCCGTTCCCGGTGGTGCTCACCGGGCCGCGCAGCGCCGAGCCGTTCCTGCTGCAGTTGCATGCCTTCGTCGGCGCCACCCTCGGCGAGGCGGCGCAACGCCACTACCAGATCATCATCGACGACCCGGCCGAAGTGGCCCGGCAGATGGTCGAGGGGCTCAAGGCAGTCAAGCAATTCCGCCGCGAGCGCAACGACGCCTTCCACTTCAACTGGCTGCTGAAGATCGACGAAGGCTTCCAGCGCCCGTTCGACCCGACCCACGAGAACATGGCCAACCTGGCCCTGCGCCGCGACCTGCCGCCCCACGAGCTGGCGGCCAACCTGCGCCGGGCGTTCTCGGGGGTGGTTGCCGGCAACGTCAAGGACAAGGGCATCCGCCTGATCGAGGAGCACGGGCCGTACCAGATCCGCGGCGATGCAGCGATCCTCGACCCGCTCGGGCGCCTGCTGCAGGCGTTCGTCGACCAGCACCGCATGAAGTTGCCCGGTGGGGCGGCGTATGTGCCGTGCTATGAAGTAGTGGCCTGAGGGCACTGGGGGCCGCTTTGCGGCCCTTTCGCCGGCGAACTGGCGCCCACAGCAGCCAGTAACTCCTGATTTTTCGCAATATTTTGCAGATATTTCCTGCGGCAGGCGGTGAACCTGCCCACAAAAAAACGGTCTTTCGCTGACGGTCAATCCACCCGACCGGATCGCCGGCCCAGTCATCGGGCCTTCATTCGTCCTGTTTCAGCGAAGACCAGCATGCCAGACATCCAACCCGCTTCCCCTGCCCTCACCGCCCTGCGCGGTGGCCTGATCGCCGCCCTGATCGCCCTCGCCGCCCCGGCCCACGCCGAAGAGCCGGCCACTGATGCGCGTTGGGTCAGTGACAGCCTGGCCACTTACGTACGCAGCGGCCCTACCGATGGCCATCGCATCGTCGGCACGCTCAAGTCCGGGCAGAAGGTCACTTTGGTCACAAGCCAGGGCAACTACAGCCAGGTACGCGGGCAGAGCGGCGACCTGGTGTGGATCCTCACCAGCGACTTGCAGGCCGTACCCGGCCAGAGCGAGCGCCTGCCGCAGCTCGACGCCCAGGTGGCCGAACTGTCCGGCCAGCTCAAGACCATCGACGACAGCTGGAAGAACCGCGTGCAGGGCATGCAGGAGACCCTCGACTCGCGCAAGGCGCTGATCGACGAGCTGGAAACCCGCAACAAGGCACTCAACGAGCAGCTCGAACAGAGCCAGTCGAGCCTGCGCGATACCCAGGCACGCCTGGGTGACGAGAACAAGCAGGTGATGATGCGCTACATGGTGTATGGCGGCAGCATCGCCGGCGCCGGGCTGCTGGCGGGGCTCATCCTGCCGGCGCTGACCCGCGGGCGCAAACGCAACGATCGCTGGTTCTGACCAGCATGGCCGCTACATTTTCAAGAAAATGCTGAAACTGTTCCTGTGATTACGATGTTTTTGCGATAAATCTTGCAGGCTAAGGTTGCCCTACCTACCACTCAGGGACCCTGATGCCATGAAAGCCATCGTCTTCACCCAACACGGCCTGCCACTGACCGACCCGGCCTCGCTCTACGACAGCGACCTGCCCGCGCCTGCCCCCGGCCCACGCGATCTGCTGGTGGAGGTCCGCGCCATCGCGGTCAACCCGGTCGACACCAAGGTCCGCGCCGGCAGCGGGAGCACCGGCCAACCCAAGGTGCTGGGCTGGGACGCGGTCGGCGTGGTGCGCGCCATCGGCGAACAGGTGACCCTGTTCCAGCCGGGCGACGAGGTCTTCTATGCCGGTGCCATCGACCGCCCCGGCAGCTACAGCGAACTGCACCTGGTCGATGAGCGCATCGTCGGCCACAAGCCGCGCAGCCTGGACAATGCCAGCGCCGCCGCCCTGCCGCTGACCTCGATCACCGCCTGGGAGCTGCTGTTCGACCGCCTGGGCGTGCACGAAGGCGGCGGCGAAGGGCAAAGCCTGCTGATCGTCGGCGCCGGCGGTGGCGTGGGTTCGATCCTCACCCAACTGGCGCGCAAGCTCACCAACCTCACCGTGATCGGCACCGCCTCGCGCCCCGAGACCCAGGCCTGGGTACGTCAACTCGGCGCCCACCAGGTGATCGATCACAACCAGCCGCTGGCACCCCAGCTGGACGCCGTGGGTATTGGCCAGGTGGACCTGGTGATCAGCCTGACCCACACCGACCGCCACTTCGCGCAGTTGGTCGAGGTGCTGCGCCCACAAGGCCGCCTGGCACTGATCGACGACCCTGCCAGCCTCGATGTGGTGCCGCTCAAGCGCAAGTCGCTATCGTTGCACTGGGAGCTGATGTTCACCCGTTCGCTGTACCAGACCGCCGACATGATCAAGCAGCACGAACTGCTGGAGCGAATCGCCGGGCTGGTCGATGAAGGCGTGATCAAGACCACGCTGGGCGAGCATTTCGGCGCGATCAACGCGGCCAACCTGCGCCGCGCCCACGAGTTGATCGAAAGCGGCAAGGCAAAGGGCAAGGTTGTACTGGAAGGTTTCTAGATTTCCGAGGGGCCAGGCAGCGGCGCTACGCCGCTCCTGCAGATTACTCAGCTAACCCAACTCGGCAAACTTCTCCCCCAGGTAGCTCCGCAACCGCTGGATCGCCGGCGACACCGCCTGACGGTGCACGCACACCAGTTGCAGCGGCGCCGCCTGGCCGCATTGCGATGGGAACAGCTCCACCAGCCGCCCGGCCCGCACATCGGCCAGCACATCCAGCCGCGACTTGTAGACGATCCCCAACCCCGCCACCGCCCAGCGGCGGACCACATCGGCGTCGTCACTGGTGCGGTCGCCCGAAACGCTCACCGTCCTGACCCCGTCCGGCAGGTGAAAACCCCAACGTTCGTGGGTCTGTTCGCCCATCACATAGCGCAGGCAATTGTGCCCGGCCAGCTCCTCCGGGGTGCGCGGCGCGCCATGGCGAGCGATGTAGCTCGGCGCGGCGCATAGCGTGCGGCGGTTGTCCGGGGCCAAAGGCAGCGCCACCAGTCCCGAATCGGCCAACTGGCCGTAGCGGATACTGGCATCCAGGCGATCCCCCACCATGTCCGCCACTTGGTCGCTCAGGCGCAATTGCAGGCTGATGCCAGGGTGCTGCAGCTGGAACTCGTCGAGCCAGGGCAGCAGCACATTGCGTCCCAGGTCCGAGGGCATCGACAGGCGCAGCACCCCGCCGATCTCTTCGCGCCCTTGCTCCAGGGCCATTTCACCCTCTACCAGTGCCTCGAGCACCTGCCGCGCGTGGGGCAGGTAGCGCTGGCCTTCATCCGACAGGCGCAGGCGCCGGGTCGAACGCACCAGCAGGCGGAACCCCAGGCTGCGTTCCAGGCGCTGCACGGCGCCGCTGGCCAGGGCCGGCGAGATGTCCAGCTGGCGCGCCGCCGCAGAGAAACTGCCGGTTGCCACGGTACTGACGAACACCTGCAGGTCGTCCATGCGCACGAGCTTCTTCATGCCGGCACCTCGCTGTCCAGGCGCCGCGCATCGCGGCGAACGGCCTGCGGCGGGATGCCGAAGCCGCGCAGGAACGCCTCGCGCAGATGCCGACGATCGCGGAAGCCGGTCTCGCGAGCTACCACATCAAGGCTGTGGCGGCTCTGTTCGATCAGCAGCCGCGCCGCCTCCAGGCGCAGGCGCTCGATGGCCTTGGCCGGCGATTCACCGGTCTCGGCGCTGAACACGCGACTGAACTGACGCGGGCTCAGGTGCGCCACCTCGGCCAGCGTTTCGACGGTCAGGGGCTGCCCCAGGTGCCCGCGCACATGCTCCAGCGCCGCCTGGATACGGTCCGAGCGCGGCGCCATGGCCAACAGCTGTGAATGTTGCGATTGCCCGCCCGAACGGCGCTGGTGCATCACCAGGCGATGGGCCACGCCCCGGGCGATCTCGGCGCCCAGGTCCTGCTCGACCATGCCCAGGGCCATGTCGATGCAAGCGGTCATGCCGGCCGAGGTCCACAGGTTGCCATCGGCGATGAAGATGCGGTCTTCCTCCAGCTGGATGCGCGGGAACATCTCGCGGAACTCACGGGCAAAGGCCCAGTGGGTGGTGGCGCGGCGCCCGTCGAGCAGGCCGGCCTGCGCCAGTATGAAAGCCCCGGTGCAGATACCCGCCGTGCGCCGGGCCTGGCCGCCGAGGCGCCGCACCAGCGCGACCGACTCGGGTGTAGGCGGTAAATCGACGGGCGACAAGGTGCCCGCCACCAGCCAGGTATCGGCATGGCTCGGCGACCCTACCGCCTGGGTGTCGAGCACCAGGCCCAGCGACGAACGCAGCGGGCCACCAGCGACACTGAAGTTGCCCAAGGCGTAGACCGGCCGCCCGGCCAGCAGGTTGGCGAACTCGAACACCGACTGCGAGGCCAGCGCCATCACCTGGAAACCTTCGCACAACAGATAACCGACCCGATGCATGGGTACACTCCGGAGCATGTCTCGAATACGTACTATATGCGTCATTTGCGCCAACGGCAAAGCCTAGCATCATGGCCTCACCCCAACCCACGGAGTCACAACCATGAGCTCGAAAGGCACCGCACTCATCACTGGCGCATCCACCGGCATCGGTGCTGTGTACGCCGAACAGCTGGCCCGCCGTGGCCACGACCTGATCCTGGTGGCGCGCAACCGCGAACGTCTCAACGCGCAGGCTGAGCGCCTCACCACCCTGACCGGCCGCAGCGTCGAGGTACTGCCGGCGGACCTGGCCGATGCACGGGACCTGGCATCCATCGAAGCGCGCCTGCGCGAGGATGCCAGCATCGACCTGCTGGTCAACAATGCCGGGGTCGGCACCCACACCCCGCTGCTGGACAGCGACGTGGAGCAGATGAGCCGGATGATCGCCCTCAACGTCACTGCCCTCACCCGCCTGACCTACGCGGCGGTACCCGGTTTCGTCACCCGTGGGCGCGGCGCGGTGATCAACATCTCGTCGGTGGTGAGCCTGGCGCCCGAACTGCTGAATGGCGTGTATGGCGCGAGCAAAGCCTATGTCACCGCCTTCAGCCAGTCGCTGCACAAGGAGCTGGCCGGCAGTGGTGTTCAGGTCCAGGCCGTGTTGCCTGGCGCCACCGCCACGGACTTCTGGGCCATCGGCGGGCTGCCGGTGGAAAACCTCGACCCGGCTATCGTGATGACGGCGCAGGACCTGGTCGAGGCGGCGCTGCAGGACTTCGATGCGCAGCGGTTGATCTCGATCCCGTCGCTGCATGAGTTCGAGCGCTACGAAACCTTTGAAGGTGCCCGCCTGGGCCTGGCCGGGCAGTTGTCAAACCAGCGTCTGGCGCATCGTTACGGTCTGTAGACACCACGGCTCGGGCGGCCATTCATCGGGTAGGGTCTACGCTGAAGGGTTCATGACAACGAGACCCTGCCCATGCATCTGCGACTTTGCACTCTGGCCCTCGCCCTCACCTGCGCCACCGCCCAGGCCGCCGAACCCACGCCCCAGGAGCTGTACAGCCAGGCCCAGGCCGAACAGCCGCACTACCTGGAAACCCTCAAGTCCCTGGTTTCGGTAGACACCGGCACCGGTACCGAGGCGGGCCTGAAACAGGTTGGTGCCGAGCTGGTGAAACGCCTCGCGGCCCTCGGCGCCAAGGTCACCACCCAACCGGCCACGCCGTCGGTGGGCGACAACATCGTCGGCACATTCAAGGGCGCCGGCGACAAGGACTTCCTGCTGATGGTCCACTACGACACGGTGTTCGGCCCCGGTACCGTGGCCAAGCGCCCATTCCGTATCGAAGGCGAGCGCGCCTATGGCCCTGGCGTGGCCGATGCCAAGGGCGGCGTGGCGATGATCCTGCATGCGCTGAAGCTGCTGCAGGACCAGCAATACAAGGGCTATCGCACCCTCACCGTGCTGTTCAACCCGGATGAGGAAATGGGCTCGGCCGGCTCCAGGCAGCTTATCGCCGAGCTGGCGCGCAAGCATGACTTCGTCTTTTCCTACGAGCCACCGGACAAGGACGCGGTGACCGTCGCCACCAACGGCATCAACCGCCTGAAACTCACGGTGAACGGCCGCGCCTCCCACGCTGGCTCCGCGCCGGAGGCCGGGCGCAACGCGCTGATCGAGCTGGCGCACCAGTTGCTGCAATTGAATGCCCTCGGCGACAAGGACAAGGGCACCACCGTCAACTGGACCCTGGCCAAGGCCGGAGAGAAGGCCAACATCATCCCTGCCCAGGCCAGCGCCGAGGCCGACATGCGTTATTCCGACCTGAGCGAGACCGAGCGGGTGCAGGAGGATGCCTTGCAGATCATCAAGAAGCAGTTGGTCGCCGATACCCAGGTCGAGCTGGTCATGGAAAAAGGCCGTCCGCCACTGGCGAAGAACGACGCCTCCACGCAGCTTGCACAGACTGCGCGGCAGCTCTACAGCAAGATCGACCGGCAACTGCAGCCCATCGCCATGCGCTTCGGCACCGACGCCGGCTATGCCTACGTGCCCGACAGCGACAAGCCCGCAGTGCTGGAGACCCTGGGCGTGGTCGGCGCCGGCCTGCATGGCGACGACGAGTACATGGAGATCGCCAGCGTGGCGCCGCGCCTGTACCTGACGGTGGCGATGATCAGGCAACTGGCGCAATAGGCCACTGTGCAGGAGCGCCCATGAACATCCTCTACGACGAACGTGTCGACGGCCCGCTGCCGCTCGTGGACAAGCCGGCGCTGCTGGCCGCCCTGCGCGAGGCCCTGCCCGACCTGGACATCCTGCACCGCAGTGAAGACCTCAAGCCCTATGAATGCGACGGCCTCTCGGCCTACCGCACCCTGCCCCTGCTGGTGGCACTGCCCGAGCGGCTGGAGCAGGTGCAGGCGCTGCTGCGGCTCTGCCACCAGCGCGGCGTGCCGGTGGTAGCACGCGGTGCCGGCACCGGCCTGTCGGGCGGCGCGTTGCCGCTGAGCCAGGGCATCCTGCTGGTGATGGCGCGCTTCAACCGCATCCTCGAAGTCAACCCGCAGGGTCGTTTCGCCAGGGTCCAGCCTGGCGTGCGCAACCTGGCGATTTCCCAGTCGGCGGCGCCCCACGGTTTGTACTACGCGCCGGATCCTTCCTCGCAGATAGCCTGCTCGATCGGCGGCAATGTCGCCGAGAATGCCGGCGGCGTGCACTGCCTGAAGTACGGGCTGACCGTGCACAACCTCCTGAAAGTGGAGATCCTCACCGTCGAGGGCGAGCGCATGACCCTCGGCAGTGACGCCCTGGACAGCCCCGGCTTCGACCTGCTGGCGCTGTTCACCGGCTCCGAAGGCATGCTCGGCATCGTCACCGAGGTCACCGTCAAGCTGCTGCCCAGGCCACAGGTAGCGCGGGTGCTGCTGGCCAGCTTCGCCAGCGTCGAGGACGCCGGGCGCGCGGTGGCCGATATCATCGCCGCCGGGATCATCCCGGCAGGCCTGGAGATGATGGACAACCTGGCGATCCGAGCGGCCGAGGCCTTCATCCACGCCGGCTACCCGGTGGACGCGGCGGCGATCCTGCTGTGCGAACTGGACGGGGTCGAGGCCGATGTGCACGACGACTGCGCCCGCGTCGATGCCGTGTTGCGCCAGGCCGGTGCCCGCGAGGTGCGCCAGGCCTGCGACGAAGCCGAGCGCGTGCGCTTCTGGGCCGGGCGCAAGAACGCCTTCCCGGCGGTGGGGCGCATTTCGCCGGACTACTACTGCATGGACGGCACCATCCCGCGGCGCGAGCTGCCGCGGGTGCTCGCTGGCATCAGCCAACTGTCCGAGACATACGGCCTGCGGGTCGCCAACGTGTTCCATGCCGGCGACGGCAACATGCACCCGCTGATCCTGTTCGACGCCAACCTGCCAGACGAGCTGGAACGCGCCGAAGCCCTCGGTGGCCGGATCCTCGAGTTGTGCGTGGCGGTGGGCGGCAGCATCACCGGCGAGCACGGCGTGGGCCGGGAGAAGATCAACCAGATGTGCGCCCAGTTCAACAGCGACGAGATCACCCTGTTCCACGCGGTCAAGGCCGCCTTCGACCCACGGGGCTTGCTCAACCCCGGCAAGAACATCCCCACCCTGCAGCGCTGCGCCGAGTTCGGCGCGCTGCATGTGCACCATGGGCAGTTGCCCTTCCCTGACCTGGAGCGTTTCTGATGGGCACGGATCTCAGCCAGCAGCTGCTGGAGCAGGTCAGCCAGGCGTTGCGCCAGGGCACCGCGCTGCGCATCCAGGGCGGCAACAGCAAGGCCATGCTTGGCCGCCCGGTGACCGGCGAGCTGGTCGATACCCGTGGGCACCGCGGTATCGTCAGCTATGACCCTACCGAACTGGTGCTCACCGCCCGCGCCGGCACGCCGCTGCGCGAGATCGAGGCGACGCTGCGTGAGGCCGGGCAGAGGCTGCCTTGCGAGCCGCCGCACCTGGGGCCCGAGGCGACGCTGGGCGGCATGGTCTCCGCCGGGCTTTCGGGGCCGCGCCGGCCCTGGGCAGGCGCGGTGCGCGACTATGTACTGGGCACCCGGCTGATCACCGGCCACGGCAAGCACCTGCGCTTTGGCGGCGAGGTGATGAAGAATGTCGCCGGCTTCGACGTATCGCGGCTGATGGTGGGCAGCTTCGGCTGCCTGGGGCTGCTCACCGAGGTTTCGTTGAAGGTGCTGCCCAGGCCGCGCCAGTGCCTGGGCCTGCGCCTGGAAATGGATGCCCGCCAGGCGCTGGCCAGGTTGGCCGAATGGGGCCAGCAGCCATTGCCGATCAGCGGCGCCAGTCACGACGGCGAGGCGCTGCACCTGCGCCTGGAGGGCGGCGAAGGCTCGGTGCGCTCGGCCCGCGAGCGCCTGGGCGGCGAAGTATTCGACCCGCGCTACTGGAGCGACCTGCGCGAGCAACGCCTGGCGTTCTTCAGCGCGCCGGCCACGCTGTGGCGGCTGTCCCTGCCCATCACCTGCGGCGTGCTCGAGCTGCCCGGGCAGCAGTTGATCGACTGGGGCGGCGCCCAGCGCTGGCTCAAGTCCGAGGCGCCGGCGGCCACCCTGCGCGCCCTGGTGGCCGAGGCCGGCGGCCATGCCACCGCCTACGCGCCCGGCGACGACAGCAGTGCGCCACTGGACCCGATGACGCTGCGCTACCACCAGGCGCTGAAGCGCCAACTCGACCCCCAGGGCATCTTCAACCCTGGCCGCCTGTATGCACACTTGTGAGGCCACGGCATGCAAACCCGACTGAGTGATTCCGCCCGCCACCTGGCCCGCGCCGACGAGGCCGAGCGCATCCTGCGGTCTTGCGTACATTGCGGCTTCTGCACCGCCACCTGCCCAACTTACCAGCTGCTCGGCGACGAGCTGGACGGCCCACGTGGGCGTATCTACCTGATCAAGCAGGTGCTCGAAGGCGAACCGGTCAGCGCCAGCACCCAGACGCACCTGGACCGTTGCCTGAGCTGTCGCAATTGCGAGACCAGTTGCCCCTCCGGGGTGCAGTACCATAACCTGCTCGACATCGGCCGCGCCGTGGTCGACCGCCAGGTACCGCGGCCTTTGGCCCAGCGCCTGCTGCGCAGTGGCTTGCGTGCGGTAGTGCCGAGGCCGGCGCTGTTCAGGGCCCTGCTGCACAGCGGCCTTGCCTTGCGCCCCCTGCTTGCGGCCAACCTCAAGGCCAAGCTGCCGCCGCCGATCGCCGCCGCCGGCCAGCGCCCGTCAGCAAGGCACGCTCGCCGCGTGTTGCTGCTTGAAGGTTGCGTGCAGCAGGCGCTCTCACCCAATACCAACGCCGCCACCGCACGCCTGCTCGACCGCCTCGGCATCAGTGTCGAACCGATAGCCGAGGCCGGTTGCTGCGGCGCCGTGGACTACCACCTGGATGCCCAGGCGCGCGGCCTGGAGCGTGCCCGACACAACATCGACGCCTGGTGGCCGGCCATCGAGGCCGGCGCCGAGGCCATCGTGCAGACTGCCAGCGGCTGCGGCGCATTCGTGCGCGACTATGGCCACCTGCTCGAAGGCGACCCGCGTTACGCCGCCAAGGCCGCCAAGGTCAGCGCGCTGTCCCGGGACCTGGTGCAGGTGCTGCAGGCCGAGCCGCTCGAACACCTGGGGCTGTGCGCCGAGCAGCGCCTGGCCTTCCACTGCCCGTGTACCCTGCAGCACGCCCTCAAGCTCGGCGGCGCGGTAGAAGGCCTGCTGACGCGCCTGGGCTTTCATCTCACCCCGGTGCCCGATGGCCACCTGTGCTGCGGCTCGGCCGGCACCTACTCGCTGACCCAGCCGACGCTGGCGCGGCAACTGCGCGATGAGCGTATCCATGCACTGGAGAGCGGCAGCCCACAGGTCATTGCCACGGCCAACATCGGTTGCCAGGTGCACCTTGCAAGCGCCGGGCGAACACCGGTGCGGCACTGGGTCGAGATCGTCGAGGCGGCGCTCGATGCCAAGCGCACTGCAACGCTGTAGCTCGTCTGACTGGGCATCAACGGCCTCGGCAACAGGTGCTGGAGCTGACGCGGATCAAGGCGATGTTCAACCTCCTGCCTGTATTTTCGGAACCCTCCTACCGAAAGCAAGGACGCTTCTTGATTGTTGCCACATCCGCGGCGAAACATCATCCGACCTGGAGACGTTACGGCCGCCCCGGCGCGGCCAACCCCATCCAGACGAGGCCATGCCATGCCCACACACGACCGCCCTACCCGCGAACTGCGCCATACCCTGCGCCAGTTGCTGGCCCATGAAGTCAGCAACCCCGATGACAACCCGCACCTGTCCGGTGTGCGCTTCTTCTGCGCCACCGACGAGCACACCCGCCAACTGATCGAGCGCGTCGAGCTGCTCGCCAGCGAGGCCTTCTTCGACGCCAAGGGCCGCGCCATCCCCGCCCGCATGCGCGAGGCCACGGTGGATGGCGTATGCATCAAGCAGAAACGCAAGGCCTGCGACGACGAAACGGTGATCCGCATCGCGCTGCCCGCAAAAGGCTACATCACCATCAGTACCGCCCGCCTGTGAACACCCGCTGCCTGCAGGCGCGAGGCTGGCTCGCGCCTGCGGCCCTTGCGGCTTTGCTGATAAACCCCGAAGCTTCTACATCCCTGCGCTTCGGACCCTTCCCACGATGGAACTGCACATCCGCCTCGAAGGCCGCAAAGGCCTTGCCGAGCAGCTCTACCGGCAACTGCGCGCCGGCATCGACAGCGGCCACCTTGCCGCTGGCACGCAACTGCCGCCCACCCGCCTGCTGGCCGAACAGCTGGGGGTCTCGCGCAAGACCGTGGCCGAAGCCTATTCGCGCCTGACCTACGACAACCTGCTCAGCGGCGTGGTTGGCCGCGGCACCTTCATCACCCCACGCCACACCTTGCGCCAGGGCGACAGCGAGCACATCCCACTGGCCGCCGCCGACACCCTCGAAGGCTGGCGCCAGCGCGCCACGGTACTGGCCCAGCGGGCGCTGGACGCGCCTTCGCGCTATGACTTCATCGGCGGCGCCTCGAGCAAATCGCAGTTTCCCTACGATCAGTGGCGCAGTTGCATGAACTACGCCCTGCGCCGCAGCCAGCGGCACCCCGAGCGGCAGTTTTCCGCCCAGGGGCTGCCCGAACTGCGCGAGGCCATCACCCATCACATCGCCTTCACCCGCGGCATCCAGTGCGCGCCCAGCGATGTGCTGGTGTGCAACGGCGCCCAGCAGGCCCTGGACCTGATCGCCCGGGTGCTGGTCGAGCCCGGCTGCAAGGTGGCCATGGAAGACCCGGGCTACCCACCGGCCCGGCAGTTGTTCCAGGCGTTGGGTGCGCGCCTGCAGTCAGTGCCGGTGGACGACCAGGGATTGTGCGTGGAGCAGATCGAGGATGGCACCCGGCTGATCTACGTGACCCCCTCGCACCAGTTCCCGCTGGGCATGCCCATGGCCGCGCCACGGCGCGAGGCGCTGCTGGCGCGGGCCGCCGAGCTTGGCGCGCTGATCATCGAGGATGACTACGACTGCGAGTTCCGCTACCAGGGGCCGGCCGCAGAGGCCCTGCAACGCATGGACCGGCATGGCCTGGTGGCGTATGTCGGGACGTTCTCCAAGACTCTGCTGTCCGAACTGCGCCTGGGCTACGCGGTGCTGCCGCCCGCCGTGCTGCAGGCCGCCTGCGTGGCCAAGCACCTGAGCGACTGGCACAGCCCGACCCTGCAGCAATGGGCGCTGGCGCGGTTCCTCGCCGAAGGCCACCTGAACAAGCACATCCGCCGTTGCCACGAGGTGTACAGCGCACGCCGCGAGCGGATCCTGGCGCGGCTGGGCGGCGACCTGGCGCCGTGGTTCGACGCGGTACCGACCAGCGCCGGCTTCCACCTGAGCGCGCTGGCCAAGCCGGGGGTGGATGTCGAGTTGCTGATCAGCCTGGCGCGCAAGGTGGAGGTGGGCCTCTACTCCCTCGCGCCGTTCTTCAGCGAAGCCCCGGTGCGGCCGGGGCTGCTGCTGGGCTTTGGCGCCATCGAGCTGCTGGATATCGACCCGGCGCTGGACCGCGTCGCCGACACCCTGCAGCGCCTCAGTTGACCAGCGCTTCAGCGGGCTGCCGGCCACGCGCAATCGCCCTGGCGTAGCCCTGCGGCGCAAAGCACGCGGTTACCAGCAACATCGCCAGCACGGTGCAGGCCAGCAGGGTCCAGGAGGCCTGGAAGTCGCCGCTGACATCGCGCAGCCAGCCTGTGATGTACGGCACGATGCCGGTGACGATGAAGCCCACGCCCTGGACGAATGCCGCCAGGCTGCCGGCTTCGCCGGGGCTGCGCAGGTGCTCCAGGGTCAGCGTCAGGCTGAGGCTGAAACAGGCCCCCAGACCCAGGCCGATCATTGCCACCCACAGGCCCATGGCGCTGGCCGGCGCCAGCAGCAGGCCGAGGAAGCCCCCGAGCTGGATCAGCAAGGCCAGCCACAGGCCGGGCCGGCGATCGACCAGGCGCCGCAGCAGCAATGGCAGGCCCAGGGCACCGCAGACCTGGAAGATGGTCATCAGGCCGACCAACTCGCCGCCCCCCTGTGCCGTGCCGCCGTGCTCCAGGTGATAGGCCGGCAGCCACGCCACCATGCTGGTATAGCCGCCATTGATCAGCCCGAAGTACAACGCCAGCAGCCAGGCCCTGCGGTTGCCGAACCAGTGCCCGCCACTACCGGCGGCCAGGCTTGGCGTGTGCTGGCGCGGACGCAGCAGTACCCAGGCCGCCATTGCCAGCAGCGCCGGCAGTGCCCAGAGGCCCAGGCCGAACTGCCAATGGCCGAAGTGTGCGGCAATCCCAGGGCCGAGCACCGCGGCCAAACCACCACCGCTCATCAACGCCGCCGAATACAGCCCCATGCTCGCCGCCAGGCGGTTGGGGAACCAGCGGTTGACCAGCCCCGGCATCATGCCCTGCACCACGGCAACGCCCAAGCCGGCAACCACGGCGCTGGCGATCAACGCCCAGGCGCTGTCCAGCTGCAGGCGCCACAGGCAGGCCAGGGCAATGGCCGCAAGCCCCGCGAGCATGCCGCCATGCTCGCTCAGCCAGCGGCGCAGCCAGGGTTGCAACAACGGGATCAGGCCCATGCACAGCACCGGCAGCGCGGTCAGCAACGCCGCCTGCTGGTAACCCAGGCCGGTGCCCTGGCGCATGGGTTCGAGCAAAGGGCCGATGCTGGTGAGGATCGGCCGCAGGTTCAGCGCCAGCAGCACCACCAGCAACAGGTTCAGCGCGCCCCTCATCCTTGGCTGGCCTGCTGCCATTCACGGTACAGGCCGCTCTCACCCGTGGGTTTCAGCGGGCGCAGGGGCAGGCTCTGCTGCTGCGGCGGGCGGGCCATCTGCGCATACACCGGGGCGGTGGACAGGCCATAGGGCTCGCCTTCGTCGTTGTCGTAGGCGAACCAGGCTCGCTCGATGCCACACAGGTGCATGGCTGCCAGGCACATCGGGCACGGGTGGCCGCTGGCATAGATCTCGGCGCCCTCCAGGCGTGGCCGGCCAAGGACCTGGGCAGCCTGGCGGATGGCCTGCATCTCGGCGTGGCTGGTCGGGTCCTGGGTGCTGTGGATCTCGTTGACGGCGCGGGCGATCACCTGCCCCTGGTAGACCAGCACGGCGCCGAACGGGCGGCCGCCGGCCTGGATATTGGCGCGGGCCAGCTCGAGGGCCTCGCGCATGTAGCGATCTGCGGACATGAAACGGTTCTCCGGTATTGACCCGGCCATTATCCCGGCTGCGACGTCTCGACAGAAATGAAGAGATTGGATGCCTGTCAGTGGCCATCCGAATGCGCGATTGGCCTCCTGGCAAAGCGCGGGATTGGCTATTCGGCACGACGCGGCCGGGCGCTAAGGTAGTGCCACTTGCCACCTGTACATCTTTGGAGCCTCACCATGCATGACCGTATCGAATGGGCCAAGCACTCGCCGGAAGCCTACAAGGCCATGATCGGCCTCGAACAGGCGCTGGTCGCCTCGGGCCTGGAACACTCACTGCTGGAGCTGATCCGTCTGCGCGCCTCGCAGGTCAATGGCTGCGCCTACTGCGTCAACATGCACGCCAACGATGCGCGCAAGGCCGGTGAAACCGAGGCGCGCCTGCAGACCCTGAGCGTCTGGCGCGAGACACGCTACTTCACCCCACGCGAACGTGCCGCCCTGGCCTGGGTCGAGAGCCTGACCCGCCTCCCGGAGCGCGGTGCGCCGCAAGACGAGTACCAGGCGTTGCTCGAGCACTTCAGCGCCAAGGAAATCGCCAACTTGACCCTGGCCATCGCCACCATCAATGCCTGGAACCGCTTCGGCGTGGGCTTTGCGATGGTGCCGGCGTAACCGTAATCAGGTTTCCCGCCCTGGCTGGGGCGGGCTTGCACCGCGATCCATCATGCCTGCGCCAGGTACTCGACCAGGCGCCGCAGCATCGCGTCACAGCCACGCAACTGCTCGACGCTGACGAACTCATCGGGCTTGTGCCCCTGCTCCATGCTCCCCGGCCCGCAAACCACGGTGGGAATCCCCGCCTGGTCGAACAACCCGCCCTCGGTGCCGAACGCCACCGTGCCGAAGTCATCCGAGCCACTGAGCAACGCCACCAGTTGCGCGGCCTCGCTGGCGGCAGGCGTGGCCAGCCCCGGGTAGGCGCTCAACGACCGCAAGCGAATCGCGCTGGCCGCATTGACGGCGCGCATGCGCGGCAGCAGCTCGGCCTCGGCGTAGGTCTGCAGCTGGTCTGCCACCACCTGGGCCTCGAAGCCCGGCAAGGCGCGTACTTCGAAATCGAACTCGCACTCCTCGGGAACGATGTTCAACGCCCTCCCGCCCTTGATCACCCCGGTCTGCACCGTGGAGAACGGTGGGTCGAAGCGCCCGTCGTGATGTTCGGGATGCGCCAGCTCATCACCAATCTCGCCCAGCTTGCCGATCAACCGCGCCGCGTACTCGATGGCATTGACGCCATAGGGGGCATAGGCCGAATGGCAGGCGGCACCGTGCACCTCGCAGCGCATGGCCAGCTTGCCCTTGTGCCCGAGCACCGGCTTGAGCTCGGTGGGCTCGCCGATCAGGCACAGGCGCGGCTTGTGCGGGCGCCGCGCCAACGCCGCCAACATCGAACGCACGCCCAGGCAGCCGACTTCCTCGTCGTAGGAGAACGCCAGGTGCACCGGCATCCTCAGGGGTTGGGCGAGAAACGCCGGTACCGCCGCCAGCACCGAGGCGATGAAGCCCTTCATGTCGGCCGTGCCGCGGCCATACAGGCGCCCGTCGCGCTCGCTCAGGCGAAACGGCTCGACGCTCCAGGCCTGGCCGTCGACCGGCACCACGTCGGTGTGCCCGGACAGCACCACGCCGCCCCGGTCAAGCGGGCCTATCGTGGCGAACAGGTTGGCCTTGGTGCCTTCGTCGTTGTGGAACAGCTCGCTGTGAACGCCAAACCCGGCTAGATAATCGCGAATGAAGGCGATCAGCTCCAGATTGGAATCTCGGCTCACGGTGGCGAAACCGACCAGTCGCTCCAGCAGCGCGCGGCTGCTGGTCTCACTCATCACCGGGCACTCCGTAGCTGGGCGCGGCGGTCGGGTTCAGGGCGCGGGTCACATAGTCCTGCATCTGCGGACGATAGGCTTGCCACAGGGTGTCCAGTTCAGCGATCGGGTCCTGCTCTGTCCAGTCCACCCGCAGGTCCACCAGCGGCCAGGTCAGCTCGCCAGCGATCTTCAGCGCCGCCGAATGCACCGGCCCCGCCTCGCCCCCGGCCGCCATCGCCGCGTGCATGGCCGCCAGCAGGCGGTCGGCCAGGTGGCCGCCGGCCTGCTCGAATGCCGTGACCATGGCCGCGATCACCGCCTGCGACGACAGCAGGTTGCCGGCCGCCGCGCATTGCTCACCGGCCACCGCATTGTGCGTGCCCAGCGCTTCCTTGCCGGTGAACAGCGCCACCTGCCCGTGGCTGTCGATCACCGTGACCTGGCGGTACTCGATCCAGCCATTGGCACTCAGCACCCGGTCCAGCGCCGCGGCAGGCGGCAGCTGGCCTTGCTCCAGGGCATCGAGGATCTGCGGGCCGAGGGCCGGCAGGGTGATGTTCTGCGTGGCCACGGCACCGACCCCGGCGCGCACCCACGGGCAACGGGCGCCGACGGCGATGCTCGATGAACTGATGGCGATGCCGACCTGGCCGGTTTCCTGGCAGCGGCCGATGATGGAGAAGGTCATGATGCAGCTCCTGTGTTGAGTTACCGGCATTCTCGGCGGGCCAAGGCAGCGGCGAAACCAACATTTTCCTCGGCACAGGGCAGGAAAAAACTATGGCGGCTCGGCGCGCAGCGGTGCCCATCCACCCTTCGCCAATTTATCGGCAAGCCCCAGCTAAATACTATTTTCGCGATTGCCCCCCCATCCCTAGTCTGGCCCCAGGCAAAGGCGGTCCCCACCGACCTGAACAAGAACGCCGCTGAAGAAGGGCTGGGACATGACACTGAACAACATCGAAATCGACACCCTCGTAGTCGGCGCCGGCCAGGCCGGCGTGGCCATGAGCGAACACCTGAGCAAGCTCGGCGTGCCGCACCTGGTGCTGGAGCGCAAGCGCATCGCCGAGGCCTGGCGCACCGGCCGCTGGGATTCGCTGGTGGCCAACGGGCCGGCCTGGCACGACCGCTTCCCGGGCCTTGAATTCGACCTCGACGCCGACGCCTTCGCCGGCAAGGACCAGGTCGCCGACTACTTCGAGCAGTACGTGCGCAAGTACAACCTGCCGGTGCGCACCGGTGTCGAGGTCAGGCAGGTGGTACGCAACGCCGACCGCCCGGGCTTTACCATCGAAACCAACCAGGGCGTGATCCGCGCCAACCGCGTGGTGGCCGCCACCGGCCCGTTCCAGCGCCCGGTGATCCCGGCCATCGCGCCAAAGGACGACGGCCTGCACCAGATTCACTCCGCCGCCTACTACAACCCCGAGCAACTGCCTGAAGGCGCGGTGCTGGTGGTGGGCGCCGGCTCCTCCGGCGTGCAGATCGCCGAGGAGCTGATGCGCGCCGGGCGCCAGGTGTACCTGTCGGTGGGCGCCCACGACCGCCCGCCACGCAGCTACCGCAACCGTGACTTCTGCTGGTGGCTCGGCGTGCTCGGCGAATGGGATGCCGAGATCGCCAAGCCCGGCCGCGAGCACGTGACCATCGCCGTGTCCGGTGCCCGTGGCGGCCATACCGTGGACTTCCGCGCCCTCGCCCACCAGGGCATGACCCTGGTCGGCCTGACCCAGTCGTTCGAGGGCGGCGTGGCGCGCTTCCAGGACAACCTGGCCGAGAACATCAACCGCGGCGACGAGAACTACCTGGCCCTGCTGGACGCCGCCGACGCCTATGTCGAACGCAACGGCCTGGACCTGCCGCCAGAGCCCGAAGCGCGCAGGCGCCTGCCCGACCCGGCCTGTGTCAGCAACCCGCTGCGCGAGCTGGACCTGGCCCAGGCCAACGTCACCACCATCATCTGGGCCACCGGCTACGGCGTGGATTTCAGCTGGCTGCAGGTGGACGCCTTCGACGCCAACGGCAAGCCGCAGCACCAGCGTGGCGTGTCGAAAGAACCAGGCGTGTACTTCCTCGGCCTGCCCTGGTTGTCACGCCGTGGCTCGTCGTTCATCTGGGGCGTGTGGCACGACGCCAAGCACGTCGCCGGTCACATCGCCACCCAGCGCACCTACCTGGCCTACCGCGACCGCGAACAGCGCACGGCGGATGAGCAGCAACCCTCGATCAGCAACGTCAGCACCTTCGGAGCCCACTGATGCCTACTCACACTCGCATCCGCATGTTCAACACCAAGGCCACCTACCCCAACCAGACCCTGGACAACGACCTGTGCCAGGCGGTGCGCGCCGGCAACACCATCTACGTGCGCGGGCAGGTCGGCACCGATTTCGAAGGCCGCCTGGTCGGCCTGGGCGACCCGCAGGCGCAGGCCGAACAG
This sequence comes from Pseudomonas sp. FG36, assembly GCF_057809275.1. Classification (NCBI taxonomy): domain Bacteria; kingdom Pseudomonadati; phylum Pseudomonadota; class Gammaproteobacteria; order Pseudomonadales; family Pseudomonadaceae; genus Pseudomonas; species Pseudomonas sp. FG36. Next base: position 119,850 of record NZ_JBMDJQ010000001.1, on the reverse strand, counting down.
GCGATGAAGAACGTCAAGCAGTTGCTTGAAGAGGCAGGCTCGGACCTGTCGCATATCGTCAAGACCACCACCTACATCACCGACCCGCGCTTCCGCGAGCCGGTGTACAAGGAAGTGGGCAAGTGGCTCAAGGGCGTGTTCCCGATTTCCACCGGGCTGGTGGTGGCAGGATTGGCGCAGGCCGAGTGGCTGATGGAGATCGATGTGATCGCGGTGGTGCCGGATCAGCTGTGATCTTCTGAAAAAGCAATCGCCGGCAAGCCGGCTCCCACAGGGATAGCACAGATCCTGTGGGAGCCGGCTTGCCGGCGATTGGAGTCAACGCTTTGTCATTGTCGGACGCCGCGCTCGGTACCTCCCATCTGCCCAAACCGCCCGGCCTGGAAATCATCGAACGATTCGGCGATCTCGGCCTGGCTGTTCATCACGAACGGGCCATACCCGACGATGGGCTCGTCGATCGGCTCGCCGCTGAGCAGCAGCACGCTGACGTCATCCAGCGCCTCGAGGCGCACACCGTCGCCGTCGCGCTCCAGCAATACCAGGCTGGCCGCACCGGCTTCGCGCTCATCGTTGACCCGCAGCGTGCCACGCAGCACCACCAGCGCGGCATTGCGCCCGGCGGCCACCGGCAGTTGCAGCGTGGCACCCGCCTTCAGGCGCAGGTCCCAGACGTCCATCTCGGTAAAGGTGCGCGCCGGTCCCTGCTGGTCAAGGTAACGCCCGGCGATTACCCGCAGGCTGCCCGCCTCGCCTTCCAGCTTTACCACGGGAATGTCGTTGGCCAACAGCGTCTGGTAGCCCGCTGCGGCGCGCTTGTCCCTGGCCGGCAGGTTGACCCACAGCTGCACCATCTCCAGCGTGCCACCGCTACGGGCAAAGGCCGGGGAATGGAACTCCTCGTGGATGATGCCGCCCGCGGCGGTCATCCATTGCACGTCGCCCGGGCCGATCAGCCCGCCCGCACCAGTGGAGTCGCGGTGCTCCAGTTCGCCCTGGTAGACGATGGTGACGGTCTCGAAACCGCGGTGCGGGTGCTGGCCGACGCCACGCCGGGCAGTGGTCGGGGCGAAGTCATGCGGGCCGGCATAATCCAGCAGCAGGAACGGGCTGATATGCCGCGCCAGATGGTCGTAGGTGAACAGGCTGCGCACCGGGAAGCCGTCGCCCACCCAGTGGGCGTTGGGGCTGCGGTGGATACCCTGGATCTTTTTCATGAGAAGCCTCCTGTTGATGGATTACACCTTACAGATGAGGCCAATACTGCGGTAGATAGCTGAAATGGCATGGATCGTTCCATCAGTGGAACAACCAAACGCATCGCGGGGCAAACCCGCTGCCACGCCTGAACGAAGCAGGCAGTGACAGCAGGCTTGCCCCGCGATGCGTATCAGCGTCGATCAGGCGATCGCCGCGTCCACCAGCACTTGGGCTTCGGCCACCAGGCGCTTGAGGTGCGCCTCGTCGATGAAGCTTTCGGCGTAGATCTTGTAGATATCCTCGGTACCGGACGGCCGCGCGGCGAACCAGCCGTTCGCGGTCATCACTTTCAGGCCGCCGATAGCCTGGTTGTTACCCGGCGCATGGCTGAGGATCTGCTGGATCGGCTCGCCGGCAAGCTCGGTGGACTTGACCTGCTCCGGCGCCAGCTTGCTCAGCAGCGCCTTCTGCCGCGCGTCGGCCTTGGCCTCGACGCGGGTGGCGTACGGCTTGCCCAGCTTGGCGGTCAGGTCGGCGTAGATCTTGCTCGGGTTGCGCCCGGTGCGGGCGGTCATCTCGGCCGCCAGCAGCGCCGGAATCAGGCCGTCCTTGTCGGTGGCCCAGACCGAGCCGTCCTTGCGCAGGAACGAGGCGCCGGCACTCTCTTCGCCACCGAAGCCCAGCGAACCGTCGAACAGGCCCTGGGCGAAGAACTTGAAGCCAACCGGCACTTCATACAGCTCACGGCCCAGGCCCGCGGTGACGCGGTCGATCAGGCCACTGGAAACCACGGTCTTGCCCACGGCGGCATCACTGCGCCATTGCGGGCGGTTGCGGTACAGGTAGTCGATGGCCACGGCCAGGTAGTTGTTCGGCTGCAGCAGGCCGTCGGCGGTGACGATGCCGTGGCGGTCGTGGTCCGGGTCGCAGGCGAAGGCCACGTCGAACCGCTCGCGCAGGCCGATCAGGCCCTGCATGGCGTAAGGCGAGGACGGGTCCATGCGGATCTGCCCGTCCCAGTCGACGGTCATGAAACGGAAGGTCGGATCGACCTCGGTGTTCACCACTTCCAGGTTCAGTTGGTAATGCTCGGCGATGGCCGACCAGTAGCGCACGCCGGCACCGCCCAATGGGTCGACGCCCAGGCGCAGGTTGGCGCTGCGGATCACGTCGAAGTCGATGACGTTTTCCAGGTCGGCGACATAGCTGCTCACGTAGTCGTGGCGCTGGGTAGTCGGCGCCGCCAGCGCCTGCTGGTAGTCCATGCGCTTGACGCCAGCCAGGTTCGCCGCCAGCAGCTCGTTGGCCTTGGCCTCGATCCACTTGGTCACGTCGCTGTCGGCCGGGCCGCCGTTGGGCGGGTTGTACTTGAAGCCGCCGCTCTGCGGCGGGTTGTGCGACGGGGTGATGACGATGCCGTCGGCCAGGCCCTGCTGGCGGCCACGGTTGTAGCAGAGGATGGCATGGGACACCGCCGGGGTCGGGGTGTACTCGTCGTCCTTGCTCAACATCACCTGCACGCCATTGGCGGCCAGCACTTCCAGGGCGCTGGCGGCGGCCGGGGCGGACAACGCGTGGGTGTCGGCACCGATGAACAACGGGCCGTCGATGCCTTTCTCCTGGCGATACAGGCAGATGGCCTGGGTGATCGCCAGCACGTGGTATTCGTTGAAGCTCAGTTCGAACGAAGTGCCGCGGTGGCCCGAGGTGCCGAAGGCCACGCGCTGGGCCGCCACTGCGGCGTCGGGACGGCCGGTGTAGTAAGCGGTCAACAGGCGGGGGATATCGACCAGCACGCTGGCCGGAGCCGGCTTGCCTGCCAAAGGACTGAGCGTCATGCGGAACCTCGAAATCAACGGATGTTGGTGTTGGAACGCGCAGTGTACTGGGAGTTTCAGCGCCAGGCGATGGCGGCGTTCACGCCAGTTGCCACCAGCCGGGGAACATCTGCCGCACCCGCGGTTCGGCAAAACGCTCGTCGATCAGCACCAGCACGCCACGGTCGTGGTCGCCGCGGATCACCCGGCCGGCGGCCTGGATCACCTTGCGCACCCCCGGATAGAGATACGCATAGTCGAAACCGGCGCCGAACTGCCGACCCAGGCGCTGTTTGAACTGCTCGTTGACCGGATTGACCTGGGGCAGGCCGAGGGTGGCGACGAAGGCGCCGATCAGGCGAGTGCCCGGCAGGTCGACACCCTCGCCGAAGGCACCACCGAGCACGGCGAAGCCCACTCCTTGCCCATGCTCCACGAAGCGCGCCAGGAAGGCCTCGCGGCTGACCTCGTCCATCCCGGGGGACTGACGCCAGATAGGTAGCGCCGGATAGCGTTCGGTCAGCAGCCGCGCCACCTGCTCGAGGTACTCGAAGCTGCTGAAAAAGGCCAGGTAGTTGCCCGGCTGGCCGGCGAACTGGGCGGCGATCAGCTCGACGATCGGCGCCAGTGAGGCCTGGCGCTGCTGGTAGCGGGTGGACACCTCGCTGACGATGCGCACCTGCAACTGCTCGGCGCGAAACGGCGCGGCGACCTCCAGCCAGGCAGTGTCGGCCGGCATGCCCAGCAGGTCGCTGTAGAAGTGCCTGGGGTTGAGCGTGGCGGAAAACAGCGTGACGCTGCGCGCCGCGCTCATGCGCGGGCCCAGCAGTCGGGCAGGCACCACATTGCGCAGGCACAACGTGGCCAGGCGCCGCCCACGGGGGCCGTTGCGCGGGCTGATATCGAACAGGAAGTGCTCATCGAACAACTCGGCGATACGGCTGAACTGCAAGGCCTGGAAGTAGAACTCCAGCACCTTGGGCTCGACCTCGGCGGGCGCCTGGTTCATGCGTTCCTGGATCAGCCCGATGCATTGCTGCAGGGCACGCAGGAAAGCATCAGGCAACTGCTCGCTGGCCTGGTACGGTGCGATTTGCGCCTTGTACAACGCATTCCATTGTCGATTCAGCCGGTCGAGGGCGCTGCCGAGCCCGGCCGGCTGGCCCTGGCGCAGCGCCAGCAATTGGCCCTGGTCGAGGCTGGCGCTGTACATCTGCCGCCCGCGCTCGACCAGGTTGTGCGCCTCGTCCACCAGCACCGCCGTGCGCCACTGGTTGGCCTGGGCCAGGCCGAACAGCAGCGCATGGGCGTCGAAGTAGTAGTTGTAGTCGGCCACCAGCAGGTCGACCCAGCGCGCCATCTCCTGCCCCAGGTAATAGGGGCAGACCTGGTGCGCCAGGGCCACCTCGCGCAGGCTGGGGCGGTCGAGCAGCGGCACCTGCGCGGCCGCTTCACGGGCGGCGGGCAGGCGGTCGTAGAAGCCCCGCGCCAAGGGGCAGGACTCGCCATGGCAGGCGTTTTGTGGATACTCGCAGGCCTTGTCGCGGGCGATCAGCTCCAGGCTGCGCAGGGCCGGTTGCGGCGACGCCAAGGTGATCTGGCGCAGCGCATCGAGGGCCAGGGCCCGGCCCGGGGTCTTGGCCGTGAGAAAGTAGAGCTTGTCCAAGTGCTGCGGCACCACGGCCTTGAGCAGCGGAAACAGAGTACCGAGGGTCTTGCCAATGCCGGTGCTGGCCTGGGCCATCAGGCAACGGCCGGTGCTCACCGCCTTGTACAGGGTCTCGGCCAGCTGCCGCTGGCCTTGACGGAACGCAGGGTAAGGAAAGCTCAGGGCCTGCAGGCCCCGGTCACGTTCAACCAGGCGTCGCTCCTGCGCCTGCGCCCAGGCCAGGAAGCGCTGGCATTGGGCCTCGAAAAAGCGCCTGAGGTCGTCGGCGCCGTAATGCTCGTTGATCACGGTCTGGCCGTCGCTGTCGACGTCCAGGTAGACCAGCGCCACGTCGATCGCCGGCAACTGCCGCGCCTGGCACAGCAACCAGGCGTAGACCTTGGCCTGGGCCCAGTGCAGTTGGCGGTGATTGTCGGGCTGACGGGCGAGGTCGCCGCGATGGGTCTTGATCTCTTCCAGCCGGTTGCGTGCCGGGTCGTAGCCATCGGCACGGCCGCGCACCCTCAAGCCTTGGTATTCGCCCTCCAGCGCCACCTCCGACTCATAGCCGGCGCCGCGCTTGGCCACCACCCGGCGATGCCCGGCAATGCCTTCCTGGGCACTGGGCGACGGCGTGAAGCGCAGGTCGAGGTCGCCGATCTTGGCGCTGAATTCGCACAGGGTGCGCACGGCCACGGTGTAGCTCATGCCGGCGTGGCCTGCCAGCGCACATGGCAGACCGCCACCGGCAGCCCGTGGGTATGGCAGAACTCGAGCCAGCGCAGCTGGTTGTCCTGCAGGCGGTCGCCCGGCCCCTTGACCTCGACCATGCGATAGCCGCCCTGCCCCGGCCAGAACTGAATAAGGTCGGGCATGCCGGCGCGGTTGGCGCGGATGTCCTGCAGCAAACGCAGGAAGCAGGCTTTCAAATGCTCGGGCGGCAAGTGCTCGAGTGCCTGTTCGAGCAGTGGCTCGTCGAGCATCTGCCAGAACACGAACGGCGACTGCAGGCCTTGCTTGGCCGCATGGCAATCGCGGATGGCCTGACGGTAGCTGCCGTCGTCCAGGCGCCGCAGGCAGGTGTCGAACAGTGCGCCGCGACGCTGCTGGAAATCGCTGTCGTGCAGGTCTTGCGGCCCGGCCTGGAATGGATTGAAGAAAGCGCCTGGTACCGGTGCGAAGATCGCCTCCCAGCACAGCAGGCCGAACAGGCTGTTGAACAAGGTGTTCTCGACGTAGTGGACAACGCCGCCGTCCTGTTCCAGATGCTGGCGCACCGCCTCCTCCACCCCCAGTGACGCCATCGCGACCGGCAGTTCCAGCTCGATGAGCGTAACCGCGCTCGTGCGCCGACGCGGTTGTGGCGGGCCGCCGAGTTTGCGCGCCAGGCGCGGCAGCATGCGCTCCAGTGCCTGGCGCTCCAACGCGTTGGCAGGCGCCTGGGCCATGGCCTGGGCCAATGCGAGTGCCGGCTGCCACTGCTCGCTGCGCTCATAGACCCGGACCTGACGGATGCGCGCCTCGGGGTGGGCGCAGTCGGCATAGACCTGCAACGCCAGCTCCCAGTCGCCAGCACGCTCGCATTGCTGGCCGATGCTGAACAGCAGCCGCGCCCGACGTCGGACCAACCAGGGGTTGCTGTGGTCCAGGCCCGCGAGTGCCGCAAGCAGTTCGGCGGGCGCGGCGCCCTGCTCGAGGCGCTCGGCACACTGGTGCAGGGCCATGGCCAGGTCAACCTCGGTCCGCTGGCGCAAGGCTCGCGAATCGGCGCTGAACGCCACCTGTTCGTAACGGAACACGCCCAGATCGGCGAGCACGAAATCGGACCAGCTCTGGTACAGGTTGCCAAAGAACAACAGCCGCAACCGGTCGCATAACGGCTGCCGGCTCCAGTGCAGGATCAGCGTCGGGAAATCGGGGCACCACTGTGCCAGTGGCCTGGGCGCCAACTCGAGTGCCTGCAGCTGTTCCAGCAATTCGGCCTTGCTCGCCCGAGGCCGAGGAATTTTCCCGGTGAAAAGCCCGGCCAGCTCGTCCTTGCGCAGCAAAGCCCACAATTGTTCGACGGCCAACGGTGCGTCGGTCGCTACCCAGCCCAAAGCCAGCAGCGGCACCAGGGCCGCGTCGGTATCGCCGATCTCGGCATAGTCGAGCTTGTCACTGCGAAACCACTCGCCTTTGCGCATGACCATCCGTACCAGCAGCGCCTGCGCGGACACCGGCAGCTCGCCGAACACCTGGATGAAACTGTGCTCGTCGTGGTCCAGCAGGTCGGCGTAGCGTTGCCCGACCCAGCTCAGGACCTGACGGAAGTTATACAGGTAGTACAAGGGATCATCGACGGAATGGGCGATCACGGTGCAGTTCAGGCGCGGGGGAACAGACACTGGTTATACATACAGATCGCCTACTGGGGCAAGTGCGCTGGATCAACGGTCAGGCGCTGCCCCACGCACCGGCCGGCAGCGGCCGCAGCCACAGGTCGCGCCGCCCCAGCAACTGGTACAGGCGCCGTGCCTGGCTGCCGAGCGTGCCGGCGTACAGTGCCCGCAACTGCGCAAGCTGCAGGCCGCTGGTGTCCACCAGCCACTGGCTGACAGGCTCCGGGCAAGTCCGACCCTGCAGGGCACGGTGCAGGTACGGCAACGCCACGCGCATACCGGGATGGCAGCGCAGCACGAAAGCTTCGAGGTTGTGCCCCTGCGCGTCGAAGGGGGTGAACAGTTGGCAGACCAGCTGCGCTTCATTGACGCCGTATGCCGCAAGCAGTCGCGCCTTCGCCTCGTCGCGCAACGCCCGCCCCTGCGGCCAGGCCACCGACGGCTGGCGCAAGCGCTGGTAGAACGCCTGCGCGCCCTCACGATAGGTACGCTGCTCGAGGTACTGCGCCTTGAGGCCATGCAGGTGGGCCAGCGGCAAGGGGTCGAACAACCCGGCCGGCCCCTGGGCGTGCCAGGCCTGCGCCTCCTCTCGCCCAAGCATGCGGTCAAGGTGACCGCCGTCATCGGGATGGCGCAGCAGATCCTCCACCGTCATCAGGTGGGTATCGCTCCAGGGCTGATCGTGCCTGGGCGCTGACGGCGGCTGCCAAGGGTCGGACAGCACCTGGTGCAGCTGTTCGACACCGGCGGCCAGGACGCTGTGGGGTGTCACGGTGTGCGCGACCTCCCCGCTATGGCGCAGGCAGCGCCGCCCCCAGGCCAGCAGGCGGTGGCGCTGGGCAAGCGGCGCGGCGCTGACCAGGAGTTGCTCGCCGTCTTGCCCACCCAGCACCTGCCCAAGGCTGGCCCCCACATCCAGATACCCCCTGGCCCCGAGCAAAGCCCCCGGTTGCCCGCCGGCGAGGTGCCCGAACAGCAGCCAGGCGTTACCCGCGGCGGCCAACTGTTCGGCCGAACAAGCCTGTCGGGCACCAAACGGGCCGAGCTGCCCGCCATCGGCGCGCAACAGCTCCACCCGCGGATCATCGTGCAGGAACAGTGCGCTGAAGCAACGGTCGTGAAGGGCCAGGGCGGTGTCGTCGAGGGTGGGCAGGCGCGCCGCCAGCACCCGCAGGCGGAAGGTGGCGGCGTGGCGAATGGCGATACTCAGTTGCGCGGCGCGCAGGCAGGCCAGCAGATGCGCGCTGCGCCGGTCCACGCCGTGCAGGGCCAGGACCCGCAGGTTGCCGATGCAGTCCTGGCCACCGGCGATGACCAGCAGGCGCTGGATCAGCAACTGCACCGAGGCGCGCTGGGCCTGGCTCATGTGCTCCAGCAGGCGCTGCAGGACCTGCTGGTAGATGTAGTGCATGGCTTGGTCGTGGGTCTCGGTCATGCTATCGCTCCATCTCCCTGACGGCTTCGAATTGAAGTCCGATTCTGGCAGATGAATAGCTGACCGGGCTTGAAGGAAACTTCCCAAAACCGGGTAGGAAAATTAGCTATGTTTGCTGGCAAGGCCACAAGGCAAAGCCCGCCCCTGCAGGGCGGGCGTCATGCCACGGCGGGAGAAGCAGGCTTACCCGGCGCAGGCGTCGGCAGCGTCAGCCCTGCCCGCCCATGTCCAGCACCACCCGGCCACCGCAAGGGCAGGCGTCCATATGCCGGTGCGCCTCGACCACCTGCTCGAACGGGTACACCTTGATGATCTGCGGCGTCAGCAGCTGGTCGGCGGTGAACTGGTTGATATCGCGCAAGGCCCGCTGCAACGCCACTTGGTCCTGGGTGATGCCCAGCTCCGGCTTGCCGGTGAAGTTGCCGATGCAGTGCACATGGAACTGGATGTTCTTCTGGAACGCCGCGCAGGCCGGGAACGGCGTCTGGTTACCGCCCTGCAGGCCATACAGCACCAGGTTGCCGCGCGGTGCCAGGACATCGCCGAGCAGCGACATCTGCGGGCCGCCCATGCCGTCGAGGACCATGTCCACGCCACGGCCATCGGTGTACTTGCCGATCTGCATCAGCAGGTCCTGCTCCTCGGTGACGATCACCTTGTCCGCGCCCAGGCCCAGCAGGTATTCACGCTGCTCGGGTTCCTTGGTGGCAGCGAACACCTTCAACCCCAGGGCCTTGCCCAGCTGCACGAAGGCCGGCCCGGCACAGTGGCTGGCGTCGGTGACCAGCGCGGTCTGCCCGGCCTTGGCCCGGGCCAGGTCGACATAGGCGAAGTAGGCAATCAGCAGCGGGGTGTAGTGCACGCTGGCCTCGATCGGGGTCAGCACGTCAGGGTAACGGGTGATGGCGCTGCGCGGCAGCACGATCACGTCACCGTAGACCGGATGGTCGTTGGGGCTGGTGGCCGGGAAGCTGGCGACCCGGTCGCCCACCGCGATATCGTCCACGCCCTCGCCGACCGCGGTGACCACGCCGGCCATTTCATGGCCGATACCCGCCGGCAGCCGCGCCTGGGACGGCGCCAGGTTCTGCCGCCAGAGCACGTCGTACCAGCTGATGCCGATCGCCTCGACGCGGATCTGTACCTCGCCGGTGGTCGGGGACGGTTCGGCCTGCTCCTCGCAACGGAGCACATCGGCCTGGCCGAACTTGTGGAAACGGATCATGCGGGACATCGCATACCTCGCCTTTGTGAATCTCGTATTACCACGGACTTTATCCGGGCTTTCACGGTTGGACCATCAGTGGCTGTTAATAGTCGACATGCCTGTCATTGATTGGGCCCCTGACAAATCTGTGCATTGGCACCCGGAAATCGGTGCAGGGTACCAGCCTTTGGCCTTAAGATTCACCCCTGCCCCACTTCAGGCGAGCCGCATCGAATGAATCGTAACGACTTGCGTCGCGTAGACCTCAACCTGCTGATCGTGTTCGAGACGCTGATGCACGAACGCAGCGTGACCCGCGCCGCCGAGAAACTGTTCCTCGGCCAGCCGGCGATCAGCGCCGCGCTGTCGCGCCTGCGCAACCTGTTCGACGACCCGTTGTTCGTGCGTACCGGACGCAGCATGGAGCCGTCGGCGCGCGCCCACGAAATCTTCGCCCTGCTGTCGCCGGCGCTGGACTCGATCTCCACCGCCGTCAGCCGCGCCGCCGAGTTCGACCCGGCCACCAGCAACGCGGTGTTCCGCATCGGCCTGTCGGATGACGCCGAATTCGCCCTGCTGCCCCAACTGCTCAAGCGCATCCGCGCCGAGGCGCCCGGCATCGTGCTGGTGGTGCGCCGGGTCAACTACCTGCTGATGCCCACCCTGCTGGCCTCCGGCGAAATCTCGGTGGGCGTGAGCTACACCAGCGACCTGCCGGCCAACGCCAAGCGCAAGGTACTGCGCCGCAGCATGCCCAAGCTGCTGCGCGCAGACAGCATGCCCGGCAACATCACCCTGGACGACTTCTGCGCCCGACCCCATGCGTTGGTGTCGTTCGCCGGCGACCTGTCCGGGTTCATCGACGAGGCGCTGGAGGAGATCGGCCGCAAGCGTCATGTGGTGCTGGCCGTGCCGCAGTTCAACGGCTTGGGGAGCTTGCTGGCGGGGACCGATATCGTTGCCACTGTGCCGGATTACACCGCCGATGCCCTCACGGCAGCGGGCGGCCTGCGGGCCGAGGACCTGCCGCTGGAAGTGCGCAGCTTCGAACTGCACATGGCCTGGCGCGGGGCGCAGGATAATGATCCGGCGGAGCGGTGGTTGAGGTCGCGGATACAGATGTTTTTTGGAGACCCCGATAGCCTGTGATCAGGTTCCACCAAGCAAAATATGGCCTCTAGATACATCTACCATTTGGACATAACAAAGACCTGTCCAACCATCATGCCTTAGACAGCTCACCAATCTTCTCCAGCCGCGCCCGCACGATATTGCGGCTGATGCTCAGCAAGCGCCCGGTCTGCAGCTGATTGCCGTGGCAATACCGATACGCCGCCCTGAACACAGTCTCCTCGATATGCTCATACAAGTTCGGGACATTCTGCTCGAATAGCGCCAGCAAAGCGCTTTCCAATTCCGGCGGTGCCGCGCTGGCTGCCGGCAAGTAAGCCTGTGCAACAGGCGCCGCCACCTGTGGCCGGATATCGACCAAGTGCAGGTCCGCCGGTGCCACCACCTGATATCGGCACACCAGCAACGCATGGTGAATGGCATTTTCCAGCTCGCGGATGTTGCCCGGCCAGCTATGCGCCAGCAACTTGCGCTCGGCATCCGGGCTCAGCGATGCCCGTTCGTAACCCAGCCGTCGGCAATGTTCTTCAATGAAGAATTCCGCCAGCGGCAGGATGTCTCCTGGCCGCTCACGCAAGGGCGGCAGGCGTATCGTTGCGACGTGCAGGCGGTAGAACAAATCCTCTCGAAAATGCCCTGCCACCACCGCATCAGCCAGGTTGACGTTGGTTGCCGCCACCAGCCGCACGTTGATCGGTATCGGCGTACGTGAGCCCAGGCGCACCACCTCACGCTCCTGCAGCACGCGCAACAACTTCACCTGCATGTTCAACGGCAGGTCGCCGATTTCGTCGAGGAACAGCGTGCCGCCATTGGCCGCCTCGAACCAGCCGGCCTTGTTGCTGGTAGCGCCCGTAAAAGCGCCTTTCTCGTGGCCGAACAACTCGCTCTCCACCAGGGTTTCGGCAAAGGCGCCGCAGTTCACCGCCACGAATGGCTCACGCCCACGGCGGCTAAGGTGGTGGATATGACGGGCGACGAGCTCCTTGCCGGTGCCGGTTTCGCCGATGATCAGGGTATTGGCCTCGCTGGGCGCCAGGCGCTCGATGCGGCTGAGCAGCTCCTGGGAGCGCGGGTCCTTGAACACGAGCACAGTGGCGCGTACCGACTTGGTCAGCTCGCGGGCATTTGGGTGGGTGATCAGCGACATGGGGGCATTCCTGGCAGTTGACGCGCAGGCCCATAGTGCATGAAACAAATTAGATCAAAAAATTATTAATTAGCATTTGAATATTCGAATTGGAAATATTCGATTTTTCAACAATCGACTGCTGCTACAGCAGCAATCCGCCAGCACTGCCCTGCCCGCCGATCAGCAGTCCCTGCCCTTCACGCCCACTTCCCTTTGGCTGGAGGCCCTGTAGATAAAGGGCTGTAGCCACCTCACAGCATGCTGGCATGCATTTCGCTCCTGGCCTGTAGAACCTTTGCCTGGAGCTGCACATGAACAATCCCTGGCGTCACGCCCTCGCCCTGCTGGGCGGTCTGTTCCTCAGCCTGGCTGCGCTGGCAGCCGAGCCACCGGCGGCGGTGCGCATCGCCATCGTCGCCTTCACCCAGGGCGGCGCGCCAGTGTTCGGTGGCATCCCTGGGCGGGTGATCGAAGAAGGCTGGCTGGAACAGCAACTGGCCGCCCGCGGCGTGAAATTGCAATGGACCGCCCTGCCCCATGCCGGCGCCGGGCCGCAGATCAACGAAGGTTTCAGCAACGACAGCCTGGACTTTGCCGTGCGCGGCGACCTGCCCTCGGTCATCGCCGGTGCCGGCCAGGTGCCGGGCAAGCTGGTGGTGCCGGGCGGCAGCGGCAACAACATCTACCTGGTGGTGCCGAGCAATTCCACGGCACGCAGCATCCAGGACCTCAAGGGCAAGCGCCTGGCGCTGCACCGCGGCCGGCCATGGGAATTCGCCTTCAGCAATTTCCTGCAGAGCCAGGGCCTGCAACTGAGCGATTTCAAGATCGCCAACCTCAACCCGCAGGTCGGCGCCGCTGCGGTGTCTGCCGGTAAAGTGGATGCCGCCGTGCTGCTCAACGAAGCCTACGCCCTGGAAGACAAAGGCGTGGCGCGCATCCTCTGGTCGACCAAACAAGGCGCCAACGACTGGCGGCTGGTCTCCGACCTCTGGGGCACTGACCGCTTCGTGCAGCAGCATGCTGACCTGACGCAATTGGTGGCCACCGCCTGGGTGCGCGCGGCCTGGTGGATCTCCCAGGAGCACAACCGCGACGCCTACTACGCGCTGTCTTCGCGCGCCGGCGTCAGCGAAAGCGTGCTGCGCCGTGACGACCAGGACGACCCGGTGGCCTGGAAGGCGCGCTGGGCACCGAAAAGCGATGCCCAGCTCAAGGCCCACTACGACGCCCTTGGCCAGTACGCCTTGGCCAACCGGCTGATCCGCACCCCCTACGACATTACCAGCGACCTGGCCACGGGCTTTACCCGCCAGGCGTTGATCGACCTGCAACTGACCCACTACTGGCCATCCTTCGACGCCCAGATCAGCCAACACCCTTGAGAGACTTTCCCATGAAACTGCCTGCTTCGCTCATCTTCGGTCTCAGCGCCCTGGCCCTGTCCATCGGCGCCATGGCCGCCGAAACCTACGCCCCCAAACCAGACCCGCAACAGGGCGATGGTCGTGTGTCGGCCTTCTACACCTGGACCAAGGCCATCCCCGCTACCCCCGGCAAACTGCTGCGCAGCGAACCGCTGGAGCAGGCGCTCAGCCTGCCCAATGCCGCCAGCGCGCAACGCCTCCTTTACACCTCGCTCGATGGTATCGACGGCAAGACCCCAATCGTGGTTTCCGGTGCGCTGTTCATCCCCAAAGGCAAGGCACCAGCGGGCGGCTGGCCGGTCGCCAGCTGGGGCCATGGCACCGTCGGCGTGGCGGATATCTGCGCGCCGTCCTGGGCAGGCCGCAGCTACCGCGACGTGCAATACCTCAATCGCTGGCTCGATGAAGGCTATGCCATTGTCGCCACTGACTACCAGGGCCTGGGTGTGCCGGGCGGCCACCCGCTGCTGAACAACCGCATGGCCGCCTACGGCATTCTCGATGCGGCCAAGGCCGTGGTCGCCGGCGTGCCGGGGCTGGCCGACAAGGTGTTGATCATCGGCCAGTCGCAAGGGGGGGCCGGGGCCTTTGCCGCCGGGGCCTATGCGGCGACTTACGCGCCCAAGCTGGGCGTCAAGGGCAGTATCGGCACAGGTGTGATCTACACCGTGGGCGCGAAGAATGTGGGCGAACAGGACCAGGACAAGGTCGACCCGGCCCTGGCCTACGGCTTCTATACCCTGCTCGCCGCACAGCAGTATGACCCGAGCATCGACCCGCGCGACTTCTACACCGACAAGGCCCTGCCGCTGTTCGAGCAAGCGCGCACCAGTTGCCTGTCAGCATTGGTCAGCGACGTGGTCGGTACCGGCCTTACCCCGGCCAACGCCAAGAAAGACTACAAGGGCGATCAGCTCAAGCCATGGCTGGCGCAGGTGTCGTACCCAACCCTGAAGCTTGCCCAGCCGATCTTCATTGGCACCGGCGCCGAGGACAAGACCCCCGCTGCCACCACTCAGGTCGCGCTGATGCAGGATGCCTGCAAAGCCGGCTCGGTGGTGCAGGGCCACCTCTACAAGGGCCTGGGCCATAGCGAAACGGTGAATGCGTCGCTCAAGGACTCCATCCCGTTCGCGCGCCAGGTCATCAGCGACCAGCCGGTCACCCCCAATTGCAGCCCAAGCGTCCAGTAAGGAGGCCAGCCCATGAGCATCGAATTCTTTACCCGCCTGCCCCTGCATGGCGAAACCCAGTTTCTCCCCGGCGACCCGCGCAACCGCGGCGACTGGCATGCGGGCGGGCCCAGCACCGGTGCGGTGTCGGGGTTTGCCGTGGGTGACCACTTCACCTATATCGACTACCTCGGCCAGATCGCCCGTGCCGCAGAAATTAATGGCTTTGGCGGCGCGCTGATGGTCAATGCCCCCACTGGCGAAGAGCCGTGGACGGTGTGCTCGCTACTGGCCCGGGAAACCCGCTCGCTGAAGTTCGTCACCGCGTTCCAGCCCTATCACTACACCCCCTGGGTGGCCGTGCAGCAGGCCGCGACCTACCAGCGCGCCACCGGCAACCGCCTGGTGTGGAACATCATCAACGGCGGCTCGGATGCCATCCAGCGCCAGGTCGGCGACTTCGAAGACCATGACCAGCGCTATGCCCGCGCCACCGAGTTCATGGACGTGGTGCGCGGCTACTGGCACCACGAGCAGTTCCATTACCAAGGCACCTACTACCGCGCCGAAGGCGGTGGCCTGCGCGGGCCGCTGAAAAAGGCCGAGCTGCCGCTGATCTGCACGGCCGGCTCGTCGGTGGCAGCACGGGAGTTCGCCGCCAAGCACGCCGACTTCTACCTGATGCGCGCTGAACACCCGGACGAGATTGCCGCGCTGATCGCAGATATCCGCGCCCGCGCGCTGAAGTGGGGCCGCACCGATATTCGCTTCGGCCTGTCCATCGATGTGATCGCCCGCGAAACCGAAGACGCAGCACTGGCCGAGGCCAAGCGGTTCTTCGACGAAGGCGTGGCCAAGGGCACGGTCAAGGCGCGCGCCGCTCACGCCGGCCTGCGCACGGCGCGCAAGCTGAGCTACGAGCATGGCTACAACGACAAGGACGAGCAACAGGCCTTCGACGACTTCTTCATCCACCCCAATGTGTGGACTGGCTTCGGCTACATCGGCATCCCGCCGGGCTGCGCGCTGGTGGGCAGCTACGCCAACGTGGTGGCGCGTATCCGCGAGTACCACGGCATCGGTGTCGATCTGTTCTTCCTTGCCGGCTACCCGCACCTGGAAGAAGCCTACCGTATCGGTGAGCACATCCTGCCGCACTTTCGTGAGCAGCGTGCAGCCCTTGCCCGCCCGGTAGCCGAACCCGTGCCACTGCACGCCAGCAACGGAGCCTGACGCCATGGCCAGGGACGGTTACCCACTGAGCCGGCGCAGCTTTCTCGGCCACGCCGGCGTACTGGCCGGCGGGCTGCTGGCCGGCTGCGGCCCCGCCGACAGCCCGAACCCTGCCGTGGCCGACGAGCCATGCCATGGCGGGCGCCTGCGCCTGGGTATCATCGACGGCAGCCAGAGCGGCAACCTCGACGCCCACAAGCCTGTCGGCAGCGGCATCGTGCGTGGCTTTGCCTTGTACAGCAAGCTGTGGGAGTGGGACGAGCAGATGCAGCCGCGCCTGGCCTTGGCCGAGTTCGCCGAGCCCAATGCCAACGCCAGCAGCTGGACCTTGCGCCTGAAGCCGGGGCTGGAGTTCCACCACGGCAAGACCATCGACGCCGACGATTTGATCTTCTCCATCCGCCGCCTCACCGACCCGCAGCTGGCCTCGCCCTATGCGGCGCTGCTGCACTGGGTGGACCGCAACAACCTGGTCAAGCTGGATGAGCGTACCGTGCGCCTGGGCTTTCGCGAGGGGCGCAGCTACCTGCCACTGCCGGAAACCTGGGTCAACTTCGGCGGCATCGTGCCGGTGGACTACCACCCGGTCACCAACCCGGTCGGCGCCGGGCCGTACAAACTGAAAAGCTTCACCCCAGGCCAGCGCTCGTTGTTTACCCGCTTCGACAATTACTACAAGCCTGGCAAACCGTATGCCGATGAACTGGAGATCATCGACTTCAAGGACCAGACCGGCCGCCTGGCGGCGCTGCGTGCGGGGCAGATCGACATGGCCAACGTCATGTCCACCGAACACCTGCAGGTGCTGCAGGCCGATCCACGGTTACGGTTGCTGAAATCGGTGAGCGGCAACTGGCTGTCGTTCGACATGAACACCGCCAAGGCGCCGTTCGACGATCCGCGGGTGCGCGAGGCGTTCCGCCTGCTGGCCGACCGTGAGGAGCTGGTACGCCGTGCGCTGAATGGCCAAGGCCGGGTGGCCAACGACCTGTATGCGCCGTTCGACCCAACCTTCGACCACAGCATTGGCCCGCGCCCCTATGACCCTCAGCGCGCAGTGCAGTTGCTGCGCGAAGCCGGCCATGAACAGTTGCAGGTGGAACTGGTGACCACTCCTGGACCGGGGTTGGCTTCGGCCCTGGTGCTGGCCGAACAGGCCCGGCGCGTCGGCGTGACACTCAACGTGCGCCAGGTCGACCTGGCCACCTTCCAGGGACCGCAGCGCGACGACTGGACCTTGAGTACCGGCGGCAGCATCGGTGCGCCGTTCCTGGCCAGCGCCATCCACACCGATGCGCCGTTCGCGGTGGCCAACAAGACCCACTTTCATGACCGCGAATTCAGCGAGGCCTTCCTTGGCGCCATGGCCCAGCCGGACCTTGCGCAACGCAAGGCGCTGGTGCACCGGGCGCAACGTATCCAGTACGAGCGCGGCGGCATGCTGATCTGGGGCTTTGCCGACCTGCTCGATGGCGTCAGCACCCGCGTGGGTGGCGCGCAGGCCGAGCAGTCGCTGTTCAGCACCTGGCGGTTCGAGAGTTTGTGGCTCAGAAGTTGACCTGCAGGCCCTCTACCGCCTGTCCCGGCCCTATCACCGGCAAGCCAGCTCCCACAGGGATAGCGCCAGCCTTCAAGCCCATGCAGTCCCTGTGGGAGCTGGCTTGCCGGTGATAGGGCCGGGACAGGCAACACAAAAAAAACCAACCGCAGGCGCGGCTGCGCCCTTGTTTCTCCCACATTCTTACTATTGAACGAGGCCCAGCCAATGTCCCGCGTTACCTTGCTGCACCCCAAATTCCAGCCCAGCGTCCTGGCGCTGGCCATTCTGGCCGGCAGCCTGCCGCCAGCCCGCGCCGAAGATACCCAGCTGCAAACCGTCACCGTGCAGGCCGAACAGGTCGACGACGACGCCCTGCCCACCCGCCCACCGGCCTCGATCTACGGCGGCCTGGAAGCCAAGGTGCTGGACACCCCGCGCTCGGTCACCCAGATCAATGCCGAACAACTGGCCAACGACCCGATCCGCAGTTCCGACGACCTGGTCAAGTACGCTCCCGGCATCACCCGCGGCGGTGGCCAGAACGCCGGCATCGCCCCGCAGATGCGCGGGCAGAACACCGAGGTGTTCCAGGATGGCCAGCGCGCCTACGGCGTGCGCCACCCTGCCAACTTCAACGCCTACGAGGGCGCCGACATCGTCTCCGGGCCGTCGTCGGTGACCTACGGTTCGGTCAGCGGCAGCGGTGGCTACGTCAATTACTTGAGCAAGAAACCCGACTTCAACCGTTTCCGTACCAAGCTCAGCGGCGAAATCGGCAGCTGGATCCCCGATGGCGAATCGCGCGATGCCACCAAGTTCAGCATCGACAACACCGGCCCGATGACGGACAACCTGGCCTACCGGGTGAGCATCACCCGCCAGCGCCAGGAAGACTTCTACGACAACGTCGAGAACAACTTCGACGCCTTCTATGGCGCGCTGGCCTGGCGCAACGACAACCTGCGCGTTGACTGGAACGCAGCCTACGACGACTACTACGACTACAACATCACCCACGGCTGGAACCGCGCCACCCAGGACCTGGTCGACCACGGCAAGTACTACGCCGGTCGCGCCACGCCAATCGTCCAGAACGGCAACAACTTATGGTCGCCGGTGCTCTCCTCCGGCGCCGCCGACGCCCAGGTGCTTGGCTGGGTCCAGCGCCAGCGCAATGCTCAGGGCCAGTATCAGGTAGTCGATGGCAGCTTCCAGAATGCCTCGCCCAATACCCAGGCCAACCCCGGCAGCCTGCGTGGCTGGGTCTACGACCCATCGCTGGCAGGCAACGGCCTGACTTCGTTGTCGTCACAGACCGGCCAGCGCGCGCAGGATGAAAATCGCTCGCGACGCTTTACCACGCAACTGCGCGTCGAAGGCGACCTGACCCCATCGATAACCCTGGCCAACAGCACCTTCTACCAGCACTCCACCGACACCACCGATGCCGTCGGGGCGTTCCAGGTGCAGGGCAAGGACGACATCTTCGACAACCGCTTCGAATTTCGCGCCCGTGGTCAGTGGCAGCTGGGCGACCTGACCCTGGTCGACGACAGCAACACAGGGCTGATCTACCGCCGCGAGCGCAACGAGTCGATCGCCGCCAACAACAGCTTCGGCAGCACCATCAACGCCTATGACCTGACCCTCGACCCGACCTTGAAGAACCCCGGCGACCTGCTCGGCCTGAGCGGCCGTAACCCCGCCGGTGGCAACGCGGCCTGGATCGGCCAACCCGGCGTGCCGCAATTTTCCAGCTACTACGGCTGGCTCAACCTGCCCGCCATATACCCGGCCGGGCACGGCCTGTATGCAGAATCGGTGGCGCCCTACACCGCCGACAGCACCTGGACCACCAAGACCCTGTTCAGCCAACACAACCTGCGCCTGGGCGAACGCGTGGGCCTGAACATCGGCGCCAGCCGCAGCTGGATCGACGCCCGTATCGAAAACCCCTTCGTGCTGCCCGGCGGCAACCCGCGCAAAGACTCGGACAACTACCGGCTGTTCTCGGTGCAGGTAAGCCCCTACGTAAAACCTACAGAAAACAGCACCCTGTACTACACCTTCGACCGCTCGCTGGCGGTGAATACCGGCTTCTTCACCAACGGCCTGGGTTGGGGCAGCGGCACGGGGGCCAATCAGCTCAACCCGCTGGCCTTCGAAAGCCTGAGCGTGCTGCATGAGGTCGGGTTGAAAGTGGAAGCAGTGCCTGACCAGCTGTTCCTTACCCTGGCCGCCTACAAACAGGCCCGCGACCAGTCGCCGGACAGCAACAACAACATCGCCCGGCTGATCGTCAAAGGCTGGGAAGCGACCCTGCGCTACCAGGACCAGCACCTGCGCGGCGGCCTCAACCTCAGCCGCATCAGCGCCTACAACGAGTTCACCAGCCAGGCCGGGTTCGCCTCGGCCGGATTCATGCCCGATAACGGCACCGTATTCGGCGACAACAACAGCCTGAATCAGCGCCCGTCCGGCAAGTTCGATGCGGTGCAGATCCCCGAATACAACGCCGGCGGCTATGTCGACTACCGCTTCGACTCGGGGTTTGGCGTCGAGCTTTCCGGCTGGTGGACCAGCAGCTGGTACCTGAACCTGAGCAAGACGGTGAAAGTGCCGGACGAATACAACCTCGACCTTGCCGTGTACTACCGCCAGCCGCAATGGGGCGTGACGGTGCGCATGCTCAACGTTACCGACGAGCTGAATTTCGTCAGTGGCCTGGCCGGTTCGACCAACACATTCCTGCAACCGATGCCGGGCCGCACGCTGCTGGCCCAGGTCGATTACCAGTTCTGATCACCCTCAACCTGAAAGGCTAGGCGAATGCTCCACCAGCGTCCGGGTATAAGCATCAACCGGACGCCCAAGAACCTGATCAGCAGCCCCCTGCTCCACCACCCGTCCCTGGCGCAACACCAGCACCCGGTCGGCAATCGCCCGCACCACCCCAAGGTCATGGGTCACGAACAACACCGTCAGCCCCTCCCCCTGCAGTCGCTTCAGCAAGGCCAGAATCGACGCCTGCACCGACACATCCAGCGCCGAGGTAATCTCGTCACACACCAGCAACTTCGGCTCGCAGATCAACGCCCGGGCAATCGCCACCCGCTGGCGTTCACCACCGGACAAGCTATGCGGGAACATGTCCGCCACGCGCGCCGGTAGCGACACCCGCTCCAGCACGGCCTCGACCCGCTGACGCGCTTCACCGCCACGGACCCCGAAAAAGTGCGCCAAAGGGGCGCCGAGGGTTTGCCCTATCGTGTGCCTTGGGTTCAAGGCTCGATAGGGGTTCTGGAACACATACTGGATCTGGTGACGCAACCCGGCATCCCGTTCACGCGCTGCAAACGCCAAAGGTTTGCCGGCGTAGCTGAGTTGCCCCTGGACGTTTTCGCCCAGCCCGGCAATCGCCCTGGCCAGGCTGGTCTTCCCCGAACCCGACTCACCCACCAGCGCCAGGCACTCCCCTTGCCCCACCCGCAGGGAAACATCGAACAGCACCTGGCGATCGTAGGCGACATCCAGCCCCCGGACCTCCAGCAACACTGCCGCGCCCGGCGCAGCAACAGCCTCGACAGCCGCCTCACCGAGGGACAGCGGCTCTCTGTGCGGCACCAGGCACGCCACCCGATGCCCGCTGTCGTGCGCCAACAACGACGGCTCGATTACACAACACTCTGCACGACGCCTGCCGCAGCGCGGCGCAAACGCACAGCCATGCGTGCGCTGCCCCGGTGCCGGTGCGTGCCCGGCAATCGCCTGCAACGGCTGGCGCCGGGCAATGTCGGGAATGGCCGCGAGCAAGGCGCGGGTGTAGGGATGCAGGGGTGCGCCGAACAACGCCTCGCGCCCGGCCACTTCCACCAGTCGGCCCGCGTACATCACCATCACCCGGTCGACCAGGTCACGCACCACCGCCAGGTCATGGGTGACGTAAAGAGCCGCCACACCCTGGTCACGGCACAGCCGCTTGAGGGTCTGCAGCACATGGGCCTGGGTGGTCACGTCCAGTGCGGTGGTGGGCTCGTCGAGCACGATCAGGCGGGGGCGCAAGACAAAGGCCAGCGCCAGCATCACCCGCTGTTGCTGCCCGCCAGACAGTTGATGCGGGAACCGCCGCAGGAAGGCGTCGTCATCCGGCAGGCCAACATCCAGCAGGGTATCGCCGATGCGCTGGCGTGCTGCCTCACGCGACAGCGCAGGCTGGTGCGCCAACAGGGTTTCACGCAGCAAGGCCCCCAGGCGCAACGCCGGGTTCAGTGCCGTGGCCGGGTCCTGGGCCACGTAGCCGACCAGCCCCCCACGGGCCAGGCGCAGGGCCTCGCCTTCGAGTTCGAGCAGCGATTGCCCGGCCACCACCACTTGCCCGCCAACAATGCGCGCGCCCTGTCGGGCATGGCGCAACAATGCTGTGGCCAAGGTGGTCTTGCCCGAGCCGGACTCACCGACCAGGCCAACAATCTCCCCTGCCGCAAGGCTGAAGGACACCTCGGCCAGTACATCAATCTGCCCGGCCAGCTCTATCCGCAGGTCGTGGACCTGCAACACTTCACTCGCCACATTCAACAGCGCGCTCATGGCTGCTTCTCCCCAATCCGTGCACTGGCCCGGCCAATGCCTTCGGCAAGGATGTTGGTGCCATAGGCAAACACCCCGATCAGCAATGCAGGGGCCAGTACGGCCCAGGGCTGCACCAGCAGGCCGGCCTGGTTTTCATTGATCATCAAACCCCAATCCGCAGCCGGCGGCGCCACCCCGTAGCCCAGAAAACTCAAGCCGGACAGCATCCCCACCGCCCAGGTCAGCATGTTGCCGAAGTGCACCAACAGCGGCGTGAGGATGTTCGGCAGGATTTCATGAAAGAGGATGCGCCAACGCGGGTAACCCATCATCTGCGCCGCCTCGACATACTCCTGCCCGGCCACCGCCACGGCACTGCCCCGGGCCAGACGGACAACCCCAGGGATAAAGGCGATCGCCACGGTCAAAACGATCAGCCAAGGCGCCCGCCCGAGCATGGACACAATCAACAGCACCAGGATCAGGTCCGGAAACGCCAGCGATACATCGGCGGCCCAGCTGATTAGCTGATCCAGGCGCCTGCGCGAGAAGCCGGCCAACAGACCCAGGCTGCCGCCCACCAGCAATGCGAGGGTGGCTGCAGCCACCGACATCCACAGCACCGACAGGCCGCCGCTGAGCAAGCGTGAAAGCAAATCATGGCCCAGAAAATCGTGCCCCAGCGGTGCTCCCGCACCCGGGGGGCCGTACACCGGCCCGACCATCGCCGTGGGCGCGTGGGGTGCCAGCCAGGGGCCGAAAGCGGCCAGCAGCGCCACCAGCAAGGTGATCACGGCGCCCCGGCGTATCTGCGGGTCGGCCAGCCAACGGGAATCAGTCATGGGTGGCCTCCTGGGCAGGGGTGCTGCGCGCACGCCGCCACCATGGCCGAATGCCACGGCGGATACGGCGGATCATCCGTACCCGACGTGCGGTGCGCAGTTTGGGGGTAAGCAGCACGGTCAGCAGGTCGGCCAACAGGTTGATCAACACCACCGCCAAAGTGATGACCAGCACCACCGCCTGGATCATCGGCAGGTCGCGCATCTGGATCGCGGCGTTCAGCGCCGTGCCGATGCCCGGGTAGCTGAAGATCACTTCGGCCAGCAGCGCACCGCCGACCAACGTGCGCAAGGTCAGGGCCACGCCCTGGATCGCCGGGGTCAAGGCATTGGGCAAGGTATGCCGCCAAACGATTCGCCGCTCGGGGATGCCACGCAGGCGCGCGGCGATCACATACTCGGACTCCAGCGCCTCGATCATTGAAGCGCGCACCATGCGCGTGAGGTACGGCAGCGCAGACAGGCTCAGCGCCACTACCGGCAACACCAGCGACGGCCACTGCCGCCACAACGACAGTTGCGGGTCGAGGATCGACACCGCCGGCAGCCAGCCCATGCCCGGCATGGAAAACAGCAGCACCAGGCCGATGGCCAACAGGAAACCCGGCGTGGCCTTGAGCAGGATCAACGCCGACAGCCCCCAGCGGTCGAGCCGGCTGTCACGCCGTAGAGCCAGGCTTACCCCCAGCAGCAAGGCCAGCGGCACCACCAGCGCCAGCACCCCGGCCAGCAAGGCCAGGGTGTGTCCGAGGCGGCCGAACAGCAGCTGCGCCACCGGTACCTGGGAGTCCAGCGAGATGCCCAGGTCCCCGCGTAACAAGGCGCCGAGCCAACGCAGGTACTGCAGCAAAATCGGCTGGTCGAGGCCCAGTTGCCGCTGCAGGGTGAGGATGCTTTCCAGTGGCGCATCCGGGCCGAGAATCACCCGCGCCGGGTCCGAGGGCAGTGCCTGGGTGGCGATGAACACCACCAGGCTGATCACCCAGGCGGTCAGCAGCCCATAACCGAGGCGGCCGATGAACCAAGCCAGCCAGGCCGGCGTACGGGGGGTGTGGTGAGCGTCAGGCATTGGGGTTCAACCAGAGTTCGTCGAAGCGCCAGGAGGCGAAGGTGGTCTGTTCCGGGGTAAGCCCACCGACCTTGGCCGACGCGGCATCCAGCACGTCGGCAAAGCCCCAGATCAGCAACCCGCCACGTTCGTGCTGGATGACCTGGGCTTCATGCACCAAGGCCGTGCGCCGCGCCAGGTCGGGCTGGGCCAGGGCCTGCTGGAACAGCTCGGTAAAGCGTGGGTCGTGGAAGTTGCTGCGGTTATAGATGGCCTGCGGCGCATCGTTGTGCAGCGCCGAGGCGAGAAAGCCGCGGGCTGGGGTCGAGCCCGGCGACAATTGCCATTGCTCGCGTTGCGGGCCATTGAACACCGAGCCATCGACTTGGTTGACCTTCACCTGCACCCCAGCCTTCAGGGCCTGCTGGGCAAACACCAGCGCGGCGTTGACGCCAGGCCCAGATGTGGTGGTCAGCTCGACGCGCAGGTCACTTTGCCCGGCCTGGCGCAGCAGCGAACGGGCTTGGTCCAGGTCGTAGGGGCGCTGGGCAATGGCGTGGTTGTAGGTAGGGTCGTGAGGCGAATACAGGTCGTTGGCCACCCGGCCAAAACCATTCAAGCCACGCGCCACCAGCTCCTGGCGGTCGGCCAGCAGGCGGAACGCCTGGCGCACGCGCACATCCTGGAACGGCGCCTTGGCCAGGTTCAGGTTGAAACCGGTGAACGAGGTGGTTGGCGAGGCATACAGGCGCAGCCGTGGGTCAGCCTTGAGCAACGCACTGTGCTCGGCCTGTACACCGCTCGCCACGTCGATCTGCCCGGCGCGCAAGGCTGCGGCGCGCGACACCTGGTCCTTGAATTCGATGATTTCCAACTCGTCCGCATAGGGGCGATTGGGTTTGTAGTAATTTTCAAAGCGGGTGTAGAGCGAGCGCTGGCCGGGAATGAAGCTTTTCAGGCGGTACGGCCCGGCGCCGACCGGGTTGGTCACCGGATGGTAATCGGTAGGCACAATGCCGCCGAAACTGATCAGCGTCTCATCCAGTGGGTAGAAGCTTTGCCCCTGCTTGAAACGTATTTCGATGGTGCGCTCGTCCAGCTTGCGCAACGCCTGCCGGTCGATAGCGCCGACCAGCCCGGCGAATGGCGAGGCCAGTTGCGGGTCGGTCAGGCGCAGGATCGAGAACAGCATGTCGTCGGCAGTGATACTTTTGCCGTGGTGGAACTCCAGCCACGGCTTCAGGCGGATAGTCCAGGCACTGGCATCGGCATTCGGCTCTGCGAACTCGGCCAGCGCCAGGCGCGTGCTGACATCGGCGTTCCATTCCCAGAACTTGGCGTACAGCGCCCAGCCACGGATGATGCCGCCGCCTACCGGCTTGTGTGCATCGAGGTTACCGGCCTGGTCACCATCGATAATGCCCACCCGCAAGCGCCCGCCACGCACCGGCGTACCCGGTAGCAGCGCCGTGGCGGCTGCCGGCGCGCCGCTGTCGCAGCCGCTGAGCAGCCCGCCGCCGAGCAGCAGGCCGCCACCGACGGCCAGGCTGTTGCCGAGAAACACCCGGCGCGAAAACAGCTCGCTCATCACCCTCTCCTCACGCCGGTTGCGCCACGCCGGGCTTGCTGGCTGCGCCCAGGCGCGGCACTTCAAAGCCATGGTCCAGGTCCAGCAGCGGGAACAGCAGGTCAGCCACCCGGTGCGCCTCGTCAATCAGCGGGAAGCCGGACAGGATGAACGCCGAGGTGCCCTGCGCTTCGTACTCGCGGATGCGTTCGGCAACCTGTTCGGCGCTGCCGACCAGGTAAGTGCCGGCTGCAGGGCCAAGGATGTTGAAACCGAACAGGCTGGGGCCCAGCCAGACGTTGGGGTAGATCTCCAGCTCACGGGCGGTGGGCAGGCGCCCGGCGCGGATGCTGTCGAGGTTGCGCTGGATACGCGGGTCGTCGCTGACGTAGCTGTCGAAGGTTTGCCCGGGAGGCAACTGCCGTTCGATGGCCGCGCGCGCGGTGGCCAGCGAGGTCCGTTGCAAAAGGCGTTCTGCATGGGCCCAGGCTTCTTCCTCGGTCTCGCGCACGATCACCTGCAGACGGGTGCCGTAGGTCAGTTCACGGTCGATCTTCGCCGCCTCGGCTGCCACACGGCGGAACTTGTCGCCGAGCTTTTGCGGGGTGTCGGCGAAGCTCAGGTAAACATCGAGCAGTTGCACGGAGTGGGCCACACCCGGTGCCGAGGTGCCAGCCCCCCACAGCGGAATGCCGGGCTTTTGCTTTGGTGGATGCCAACCGCCCAGCGGGTGTTGGGCAGCGCCTGGCGAACGGGGTGAAAGCTTGACGTAGCGGCCATCGTAACCGGCGGTTTCACCGGCGTAGAAGCTTTGGAAGGCGCGCCAGTACTCCAGGCTGAAGTCGTAGCGTTCATCGTGCGGATAATGCACGCCCAGGGTGGCCAGGCCAGCGTCGTTGCCGTTGACCACGTTGAACAGCAGGCGGCCGTTGGAGAACTGGTCAAAGGTGAGCGCCCATTTGGCCAACACGGCTGGCGACAGCTCGCCCGGGTGTTGGGCGACCAGGAAGCGCAGGCGCTTGGTCGCGTCGATCAGCGCTGCCGACACGGCCAGGCTTTCATTGGGGCTGGAGCCGAGCAGCGAGCCGTAGAAACCCAGGCGGTCAGCGGCGATGGCCAGTTGCTTGAGGTGCTCGAAGTCGGTGTGCCAGCGCCCTTCTGGCTCCCAGGGGTGCGGGCCATCCGGCGTGGTGAGGTACCAGAGTATTTTTACTGCCATGGGGTGAATCCTTTTCTGGAAGGGGGCGCGCCGCGCCCCTGCGATCACATCAGCTACGCCGGTCAATACCCGGCACCAGGCCCAGTTCGGTAGCCCGCTCATACAACCCGCTCATTTTCCACTGCTGGGTCAGCACCCCCGGTCCATACGGCCGCGACCCACCCAAGGCATCGGCCAACAGTTGAATCTGCGCGCCCTCCTCCAGCAACAGGATGAACTCTGCCGTGGCCCGCAGCCCCTGCTTGCCCCATACCGTGGAGCCGCCATTGGCTTCCAGAATCGCCAGGTTGAACGGGTTTTCGGCGATCTTGTCGAGGATGAAGTCCACCTCGGCCTGGCGTCGGTCGATGTACACCGGCAGCTCGCGGGCCAGCTGGTAGCGCTGCACCGGCACATAGTGGAACGGCAAGGTACGGTGGGTTTGCGCCCAGGCCCCCAGGTACGGGCTGTGCACGTGTGACACGGTGGTGATGTCGGCGTGGGTCTGGAACAGCTTGGTGTAACGGCCCAGGCCACCTTTGCCCTTGCCGACGATGACGTTGCCGGAAAAGTCGGTCACCGTGGCCTGCAGCGGCTTGCGGTGGTGCCACGGGCCGCCGTAGTTGACCGCTACCAGCAGTTCCTCGCCGGGCACGCGTTCGATAAAACCAACCGTGCCATTGGCCGTGATGGTGTTGGTTTCGCGGAACACGCTGAAGGCCGCTTCGGCTTCGGCCACCACCTGGTCGATGAAGGCTTGTAGTTCGGCAGTGACGGGGCGTTCGTTGATCAGTACGGTCATGTTCAATCTCCAGTCAGGTCAGGCGCGGCGCTGGGCCAGCAGTTCATGGGCAGCTTGCAGGGGCCGCGGGTCGACCCAGTCGGCGATGGCGAAGTCGGCCTCGAGGAAGCCGTGCAGGTACAGGAAGTCCTTTTGCGTGCCAAGGAAGGCCAGGCGCTGCTCGGACAGGTCTGGCGCCAGTGTGGTGTGGAAGTCACCCCGGTAGGCCTGCGCCACGCCTTGGCTGCCGGCGCGGGTTTCTTCTTCGAGGATGCGGTTGAGCGCGTCGCGGTTGTTGGCCGCCCAATCTGCGGCACGCAAGGTCTGGGCAAGGAAGCGCACCACCAGCTCGAAGTGGTCGTCGAGCAAGCGCTGGTGCACGGTGATCGGTCGTGGCGTGCCGTTGTTGATACGGTGGCGCGGGTCGGTGAGCAGGTCGAGGTCGACGCCGACCACCAGGCCCAGCCGACGTGCCGCATCAGCCGCTGCCGCGCCCTTCACGTACACCGCATCGACTTCACCGCGCGCCAGGTACTCCAGCCCCGACCACAGCCGTTGCAGGCCCAGCTGCGGAGTCG
Organism: Pseudomonas sp. FG36; assembly: GCF_057809275.1. Classification (NCBI taxonomy): domain Bacteria; kingdom Pseudomonadati; phylum Pseudomonadota; class Gammaproteobacteria; order Pseudomonadales; family Pseudomonadaceae; genus Pseudomonas; species Pseudomonas sp. FG36. The sequence continues at coordinate 91,944 of NZ_JBMDJQ010000001.1, read as the reverse complement.
CAGCGTTGGCCTGGTCGAGCAGGGCCACTTCCACCAGTTGCACATCACCCAGCTGCAGGCCAGCCGACGCCAGGGCGCCTTTGTAGCCGTGCAGGCTCATGGCCCGGGCGATGCTGCCGGGGCGGCTGTCGCCCCAGGCCGGCAGGGCCAGGCGCTTGCCGCGCAGGTCGGCGGCGCTGCGGATGCCGGAGTCCGGGCGGACCAGAATGGTTTGCCATTCTTCGATCCAGGTCAGGCCGATCAGCCGGCTGGGCGAGCCAGCAGCGCGTGCGGCCAACGCCGGTACGTTGCCGCCTTCGCGGAACAGCCCGGGCAGTTGGTGATCGTAGTGGTGATGGCCAAGCTGGCGGGCCTCCTGCAGGGTCGAGACCGGCAGGCCGTCGCGGGCGAACTCCTGCTCCAGCCAACCAAGCTTGTAAGCGATGCCAGAGGCGGTGGGCACCGGGCAGCGGGTGAACCAGATGCGCTCCAGGGCAGACAGGTCGTGGGCGGGGCGTATTGCGGTGGGGCTTGCGAGGGTCATGGGGTGGCTCCTTGGGCGTCGTGCAAGCACCATTGCAGTGTGCGTGCCAACCGCTGGAGGCCTTGATTTCATTGGCGTTGGATGTTTTGAAAGGGCGCTTACTGCTGGAGTGGGAGCAGGATTGCGGGTGGGGTGCTGCCAGATCAGCAGAGCGGCTGCTGCCCTGGCAACAAAAGGTTGCGCAAGCCGCGCAGCACGGGGCCTGAAGAGGGGTGGCAAAGATATTGCTCGAGGGCTTGATGCCGCGCTGTGGCCAATTGCGGGTTCACCCGCGAGACAGGCCCACTGGCCCCTTCAGACATAGCCGAGACCTCTCCATGAGTGCCATAGAACCCTCCCCCGCCCGCCGCCTCACCAGCGCAGCCGAAGCCCTCGAAACCGCCCGCCAGGTCGCTGCAAAAATCGCCGAGCTGGCCGCCGACCCGAGCAACAACGGCCAGCTCCCCCGCCGCCAGGCCGAGCTGTTGTCCAGCAGCGGCCTGACCGCCATCGCCGTGCCGGCCGAATTCGGCGGCCTGGGTGCCTCGGTGCAGACCGTGGTCGAAACCGTGCGCCTGGTGTCCACCGCCGATGGCGGCGTCGGCCAGTTGCTGCAGATTCACAATGTGATGCTGCGCGGTATCTTTACCGGCTACCCGGATGAAGTACGCGACCGGCTGATCGCCGATGTACTGGCCGGCAAGCGTTTCGGCAATGCCCTGGCCGAAGTCGGCGGCAAGAACAAGTTCGCCCTCAAGACCCGCGTCGAACGCAACGCCGATGGCCAGTGGGTGCTCAACGGCAGCAAGTTCTACTCCACCGGATCCTACCTGGCCGAGTGGATCTCGCTCACCGCCGCCAGCGAAGACGGCGGTGTTGGCGTGTTGCTGCACCGTGACACCCCCGGGCTGACCCTGGTCGATGACTGGCAAGCCTTCGGCCAGCAGAACTCGGTGAGCGGTACGGTGAATTTCGACAATATCGTGCTCGACGAGCGCTACCTGACCCGTCGCAGCGGGCCGATGAAGCGCACCGGCCTGACCTTCCCGCAGATCCTTCACGCGGCCATCGACACCGGCATCGCCGCTGGCGCCTTGCAGGCTGCCATCGCGTACCTGCGCGAGCATGCCCGCGCCTGGGTGGAGAGCGGCGTCGAGCGCGCCAGTGACGAGCCCCATGTGATCCGCCAGGTTGGCGAATATGCCGTGGCCCTGCGCGGTGCCGAGTCGGTGCTGCGCGAGGCCGCGCGGGTGTTTGACGATCACGAGCGCGACCCGGAAAACAAGGCCTTGCAAGATGAGCTGATTCTTTCGGTGGCCACCGCCCGCGCGCATTCCGATGCGGCGTCACTGAAGATTTCCAGCGACCTGTTCTCGCTGCTGGGAGCCAGCGCGTCGCTGAGCAAGTGGAACCTTGATCGCTTCTGGCGCAATGCCCGGGTACACACCACCCACGACCCGATCCGTTGGCGGCTGCACAACGTCGGCAACTACTACCTCAACGGGGCGGACCCTGGGGAGTACACCGCGGTGCTCAACGCCAAGGAAAACCAGGGCGCTACCCGCCGTTGAAACCAGGTTTGGGCGGGGGGTGCCTTGCGCCCCTGTCGCGACACAAGGCCGCTCCTGCAGGGGGCGGCGTCGCATTCTGATCGAGCATTTACATGAACCACCCTCTACTTCGGGCCTTGGCCATCTATCGCGAAATGCCTTGGCGCTTCGCCCTGGTCACAGCCTTGTACATGGCCGGCAATCTCGGCCTGGCCTGGCAACAGTGGCTGATCGGCCACGCGGTCGACGATGTCAGCGCCGGTCGCGCCGTGTCGCGCCTGGCTGATGGCAGCCTGGACGCCAGTATCGCCTGGCACTGGTTGTGGCTGCTGTTGGCCATCGCCTTGGGCCGCGGCCTGCTGCAATACGCCGCCGCCGTGCTGTCGCTGGTGCTCAGCCAGGCCCTGCTCACGCGCCTGCGCGAACGCATCCTCAACCAGGTGCAGCGCCTGCACCTTGGCTACCACTGGGGCCACGGCATGGGTGAACTGGTCACCCGCACCACCCGCGATGCCGACAAGGTGCGCGACGCATTGATCACCTTCTGGCGGCAGATCATCGAAACACCGCTGGTGGTGATCGCCGCCGTCGGCCTGTTGAGCTGGTACGACCCGCTGTTGGGCCTGGTGCCGTTGCTGCTGACCGGCGCCGGGCTGTGGCTGTTCGTGGTACAGACCGATCGCCTGGTAACCCTGGACCGTGCCGTGGGCGCCGCCTATGACCAGGTCAGCCAGGACCTGGCCGAAGGCATCGGCGGCGTACGGGTGATCAAGGCTTTCGGCCTGGAACGCCAGCGTATCGCCCGGTTCGCCAGCCAGGTCGAGGTGTTCACCCATCACGCCCGCGCTGCCCTCGCCTACGCCAGTTCGCGCATTCCGCTACCGCAGGCAGTGGTGGCGCTGGGGCATGTGTGGATCCTGGTCTACGGCGCCCATCGCGTGGCGGCTGATGCTCTGGGCATCGGCGAACTGGTCACCTCGCTGCTGGTGGCGACCACGTTGGTGTTCCGTATCGAAGGCATCGGCCGGGTGATGCAGACCTTCGCCGATGCCCGCGCCAGCGCCGAACGCATCTGGCAGTTGCTGGACGAACGCCCGGCTATCCTCGGCGGCCATGCCACGCTGCCTGCCGGGCCGCTGGGGCTGAAGCTGAACCAGGTGCAGGCCAGTGCAGCAGAGGCTGGTCGGCCTGTCTTGCAGGAATGCTCGCTGACCCTGCTACCCGGTGAGGTGGTGGCGCTGGTCGGCGCCACCGGTACCGGCAAGAGCCTGCTGGCCAGCCTGCTGCCGCGCCTTACCGACGTAGAGCACGGCAGCGTGCAGGTAGGCAGTGATGCCGGCGGTTGGCATGACGTGCGCAACCTGGACCTGATTGACCTGCGCCGCCGCGTTCACGTACTGCCGCAGGAAAGCTTCCTGTTCTCCGACAGCCTGGCCGCCAACCTGCGCCTGGCCGCGCCGCAAGCCAGCAACCCCCAGTTGCGCGAAGCCTTGCACCTGGCCGCCGCCGAGGATGTGCTGGCGCGCCTGCCCCACGGCCTGGATACGCCGCTGGGTGACCGTGGCGTTACCTTGTCTGGCGGCCAGCGCCAGCGCCTGTGCCTGGCCCGGGCGCTGCTTGGCGCACCCGACATCCTCTGCCTGGACGACGCCACCAGCGCCCTGGATGCCCTGGGCGAACGCCAGGTGCTGCACAACATCCGCCACCTGCACAGTGCCCACGGCCAAGGCCCGACCCTGCTCCTGATCACCAGCCGCCTCTCCACCCTGCTGCAGGCCGACCGCGTGCTGATGCTGGAAAACGGCCGTATCAGCGCCAGTGGCAGCCATGCCGAACTGAGCGCGAACAATGCCCATTACCGCGATTTACTGGGGGTCGACCATGACTGATGTGCAACACGCGCCCGCCAGCGATATCGACATCGAGCAGCGCCTGGCCCGCCAAGCACTGGACCGGGGTATGCTCCACCGCCTGCTGCCTCTGTTGCGGCCCATTCGTGGACAGATCCTGGCGGTGATCGGCATCGAGCTTCTGCTGGTGTTTACCGTGTTCCTGCGCCCCTGGTTCGTGCGCGAACTGCTGGACAAGGGCTTGGTACACAGTGCCGACCACTGGCTGCTCGACGAACGCCTGGTGCTGTGGCTGGGCCTTGGCCTGGCGGCGAGCTGGCTGGGACGCTTTCTGCTGGCCGGAGTATCGCAGTTCATTGCCGGGCGCGCGGCGATCGGCGTGCTCAACAACCTGCGGGTCAAGGTGTTCGCCCATGTGCAGGCATTGTCGGTGAACTACTTCGACCAGACCCGTGCCGGGCGGATCATTTCCCGCGTTGACCGTGATGTCGATGCACTGGAGCCACTGCTGGTGCAAGGCCCACCAGAACTGCTGGGCGCCCTGCTGCGCTGCGGGTTAGCTGCGCTGATGCTGTGGCGCATAGAGCCCAGTTTCTTCTACAGCCTGGCCGCCACTGTACCGTTGCTGGCCGTAGCCACCTGGCGCTTCAAGCGGGTGTCGCAGCGCAACTGGGCCAAGGTGGCGGAGCAACGCAGCCGCTTCACCGCGCATCTGGTGGAAAGCGTAAGCGGGGTGCGGCTGATCCAGCAATGCGGGCAAGCGCAGATCAACCAGGCGCGCTACCGGCGGCTGCTGGAAGACTTCAACCAGGCGCTGATCCGGGGCAGCCTGCGCGCTGGCTGGTTCGCCCCGTTCACCGCGTTGCTCAGCACCGCCGGCATGGCCGTGCTGTTGCTGGTCGGCGCCCATGGCCTGGCCGAGGGCAAGGTCAGCGTTGGCCAAGTGGCAGAGAGCCTGTTCTACGTGTTTCTGTTCCTCGGCCCGCTGCAGGAGTTGTCGGACCTGTTCGAGCGCTATGCCACCGGTAGTGCCTCGGCCCAGCGCATCTTCCTGTTGCTCGACACACGCCCGCAGGTACTCGACCCACCTGCGCCACAAGCGCTGGCCAGGGCACATGGCCAGGTGGACTTCGAAGAGGTCGGTTTTGCCTATCTGCCAAACAGCCCACGACCAGTGATTGACCGGCTCGACCTGCATATTCGCGCTGGTGAAGTGATAGCCATCGTCGGCCCCTCGGGGCATGGCAAAAGCACCTTGGTACAGCTGCTGACGCGCTTCTACGAAGTGCAGGACGGCGCCGTGAAGCTGGATGGCATCGACCTGCGTGCCCTGGCCCAGCATGACGTGCGGCGCAACGTGGGCGTGGTGCTGCAGGACAACGTGCTGTTCAGCGGTAGCATCCTCGACAACCTGCGCCTGGCCTCGCCAGCTGCCAGTGATGCGCAGCTGATTGCCGCGGCCCGCGAGCTGGGCGCCGACGAAGTGCTGGAGCGCCTGCCGCAGCGCTACCATACCGAAGTCGGCCCGCTGGGCACGCACCTGAGCCATGGCCAGCGCCAGTTGGTGTGCCTGGTGCGGGCTTACCTCGCCGACCCGGCGGTGCTGGTGCTGGACGAAGCCACCTCGGCGGTGGACGTGCACACCGAACGGCGCATCCAGCGCGCCGTGCGCCGGCTGTGCCAGGGGCGCACGGCGATCATCATTGCCCACCGGTTGGCGACTATTCGTGATGCTGACCGGATTGCCGTGGTGAAGCATGGGCGGGTGGTGGAGCAAGGGGCGCATGCCGAACTGATCGGGCGCGGGGGTGCCTATGCGGCGCTCCATGACGCGTATCTGCGCAGTGCCGGGGAGGTTGTAGCCCAGAAAATCGAGGCCTGACTTGCCGGCCTCTTCGCGGGGCAAGCCCGCTCCCACAGATATGGCGCTGGACTTACTGACCGCGCCGGACCTGTGGGAGCGGGCTTGCCCTGCGAAGAGGCCGGACCTGTTCATGCTGCTGTCCCAGCATCCACTGCTGCCCGATTGCTGCCACAGCAGCACCCCTCTCCCCGTCTGCTCCACAAATCCCCGCCCCACAGGCCCTGCGCCACGCATGGCACAGCCGTTGCACCACCCTCCTGACTCGCACACCCTCCCCCTTCAGGAGTCCCCATGACCACCGAATTCTTCTGGCGCCTGCCCTTGGGTACCGACGGCCCGCAGCTGTCCACCGACCGCCACAACCGTGGCAACCCTGTACACCGCGCCGGCAATATCGCCCCCGGCCGCCTGCCCGATGGCCAGGCCGACGGTTTTACCTACATCGACTACATCGCCCAGGTGGCCAAAGCCGCCGAGCTGGCCGGCTTCGAGGGCGCGCTGCTGCCCACCGGCCCGGAGCCTTGGATCGCCGCCGCCGCGCTCGCCCGCGAAACCCGGCGCATCCGCTTCCTGATCGCTTTCCAGGCCACCTGGACTCTGCCAGCCTATGCCGCCCAGCAGGCGGCAATCCTGCAGAACCTCAGCGGCGGCCGACTGGACTGGAACATCATCACCGGCGGTAACCCGGCCAGCCAACGCGCCAATGGCGATTTCCTGGAACATGACCTGCGCTACAAGCGCACCGGCGAATTCCTCGACGTGATCCAGGGCCTGTGGGCGCAGGACAAGTTCTCCTACGATGGCGACATCTACCGCCTGGAAAACGGCAGCCTGCCGCCAGGCCTGCAGCACGAACGCAAACCGGGCGTGTATTTCTCCGGATTTTCCGATGCCGCGCTGGAGGTGGCCGCGCGCCATGCCGACGTATACCTGAACTGGGCCGAGCCGATCGACAAGCTCAAGCCGCATCTCGAACGGGTGCGCGAGCTGGCCGACAAGCAAGGGCGCACGGTGCGCTTCGGCCTGCGCGTCGACCTGTTCGCCCGCGAAACCGAGGAGCAGGCGTGGCGCGAGCTGCGTCAGCAGTTCGAACGCCTGGAAGGCAAAGCCAGCGCCAGCGCCAAGGGTTTCGTGACCGGTTCGGACTCTGTGGGCGGCGCGCGGCAGGCGGCCTATCACCAAGGCTTGCAGGGCTTCGACGAGCTGGTGCTGGCGCGCAACCTGTGGGCCGGCTTTGCCAAGGCCAAGCCTGGCCCTACCGTAGGCCTGGTGGGCAGCCACCAGCACATCGCCGAACGCCTGGCCGAATACCGCGATGCCGGCTTCAGCACCTTCATCCTCGCCGCCAACCCACACCTGGAAGAGGCCCTGCGCATCGGCCAGGAAGTGCTGCCGCTGGTGCAACAGGCGACCACTCCCCCTTTGCAGGCCAGCGCCTGATCCCGACCGGAGCCCGAACATGAGCCAACCCCTCGAAACCCTGTGGTACACCCGCTGTCCGGTGCCCACCGGCCTGGGCATTGCCGTGCAGCAAGGCTGGCTGCAAGACGACCTGGCCAGCCTGGGCACCCAGGTGCAATCGCTGCGCGAAGCCGACCAGCAGGCGGTGCGCGAATCGCACTTCGACCACAGCCTGCTCAACTCGGTGCGCCATGGCGGCAGCATCCCGGCCATCTGGGCCCGCGCCCAGGGCCGCGAAACCCGCGTGATCGGCCTGTCGTGGGCCGATGAGGCGCAGTTGATCCTGACCCGGCCAGACAGCGGCATCCACAGCGTGAAAGACCTCAAGGGCCGGCGCTTCGGGCTGCCTGACTGGGCTGCCGCGCAGATCGACTTCACCCGTGCCCAGGCCCTGCGCGGGCTGGAAAACGCCTTGAAGCTCGAAGGGCTGCAAGTGGGCGACGTGGCGCTGGTCAACTACCGATACGACGGCACCTTCAGCGACCGCCCAGTGCGCAACGTGGCCGGCACACCGGTGTCCAGTACCCAGAGCGAAGGCCGCAACCTGGAACTGGCTGGCCTGCTGCGCGGCGAAGTGGACGCCATCTTCCTCAAGGGTGCCAGCGCCGTGCAACTGGCCCACGCCTTTGCCCTGCACACGGTGATCGATACCGGCAGCCACCCCGACCCACTGATCCGCAGCAACAACGGCACGCCGCGCACCCTGGCGGTGGACAGTCACCTGCTGACGCAGCACCCGCACGTGGTACGCACCCTGCTCGGTTCGGTGCTGCGCGCCGAGCGCTGGGCACACCAGCACCCGGATGAAACCCGCCGCTACCTGGCGCGAGAAACCAACAGCAGCGAGTACTGGGTGCAAGTGGCCTACGGCAATGACGCCCACCTGCGCCTGAGCACTCGCCTGGACGAGCAGGCCATCGTCGCCTTGCAGGATTTTGTCGAGTTCCTCGCACGCTGGCGCTTCATTCCGGCGCGCTTCGAGGTGCGCGACTGGATCGCCCGCCAACCCCTGGATCAGTTGCTGGCCCCCACTCCCATGGACAGGAAACCCGTTACCCCATGACCAAGCCCCTGGAAACCCTCTGGTACACCCACAGCCCGGTGCCCACCGGTCTCGGCATTGCCGTGCAGTCGGGGCGCCTGGCCAAGGCCTTTGCGCCATTCGGCACCAATATCCAGTCGCTGCGCGAGTCCAGCGAACGCGAGGTGCGCGAGGCCCACTACGACCACCACCTGCAGAACTCGGTGCGCCATGGCGGCAACATCCCGGCGATCTGGGCCTACGCCAACGGCGTCGAAACCCGCGTGTTGGGGCTTTCGTGGAGCGATGAGGTGCAGTTGATCCTCACCACCGAAGAAAGCGGTGTTCGCAGCATCCGCGACTTGAAGAACCGCCGCTTCGGCTTGCCCAAGTGGGCCAATGTGCAGATCGACTTCACCCGTGCCCAAGCCCTGCGCGGGCTGGAAAACGCCCTGAAGCTCGAAGGCCTGGCGGTGGCCGATGTGGAGCTGGTCGACTACCCCTACGGCGGCACCTACAGCGACGATGCCAAGCAGCACCTGTATGGCGCCGAAGTGAGCCTGGACACCAGCCGCTTCAGCCGCCGCAACAACGAGCTTATCGGCCTGCTGCGTGGCGACATCGACGCCATCTTCCTCAAGGGCGCCCATGCGGTACACCTGGCCCATGAGTTCGGCCTGCGCGTGGTGGTGGATACCGGCAGCCACCCCGACCCACTGATCCGCAGCAACAACGGTACGCCGCGCACGCTGACCGTCGACCGGCACTTGCTGGAGAACCACTTCGAGGCCAGCCGCACGCTGGTCGACACGGTGCTGCGCACCGAGCAATGGGCCTGGGCCAACCCCGAAGAGACTCGGCGCTTTCTGGCGCGTGAACTGAACACCAGCGAGTACTGGGTAGCGGCGGCCTATGGCGACGATGCGCACCGGCGGTTGCGTACGACGCTGGACAGCCGCTCGATCGAGGCGCTGCAGGACTTTACCGAATTCCTTTTCAGGTGGGGGTTCATCCCTCGGCGCTTCGATGTGCGGGAGTGGATTGATTTTCGCGTGCTGGAGAATGTGATCGGCTCGACTTCGCGCTTGGCCGTTTAAGACGCTGGGGCTGCTGCGCAGCAGCCCCAGGCATTTCTGCCACCCCATTGCTGCCCCAGCAGCACCCGCCCAGCACCCCACTGCTGCCCAACCTGCAAGAGCCTCCAATAACAGGCGTTAAATCCTTGTAAGTCAATTGGTTAACAATGTGGCACAGTCCCTGCTCTAGCCCTCCCCAACAACGTTTTACATACGGGGAGATCCACCATGCACCAACGTCAACCACTCGCCCGCCAGATCAGCCTTGCGCTGCTGCTGGCCGGCACCGGCACCCAGGCCATCGCCGCCAACGAAGACAAAAAGAACGAACCGGCCCTGGAAACCGTCACCGTCACCGCCCAGCACCGCGAACAGACTTTGCAGGAAGTCCCGGTCGCCGTGTCGGCCATCAAGGGCACCAGCATCACTGCCGACGGCGTGCGCGCGATGGGCGACATCACCACCTTCGTGCCCAACGCCTCGGCCAAGAACCCCGACGGCGACGGTCGCCCGCGCTGGTACATCCGCGGCCTGGGCACCGGCGACACTGGCGCGGCAACGGTCTACCCGGTGGGCATCTACGCCGATGACGTGTACCTCAACGCGCCCATCGCCGGTGGTGGGCCGCTGTTCGACCTGGAACGCATCGAAATCCTGCGTGGCCCGCAAGGCACCCTGTATGGCAAGAACACCACGGCCGGCGCGGTCAACGTGATCTCGAAAAAGCCGACCTTCGACACCGACGGCTACGGCACGGTCGGCTTCGGTACCAAGAACGAGCGCATTGTCACCGGTGCCATCGGTGGTGCGCTTGTGGATGAGAAATTGGCTGGGCGGGTAGCGCTGTACTCCGAGGAGCGCGACGGTTTCCAGAACAACGACTTCGATGGCAACACTTACGGCGATGTGAACAAGAAGGCCATCCGCCTGCAGTTCCTGGCCCAGCTCAACCCCGACCTGGACGCACTGCTCAAGCTGCACAGCCGCCAGTTCAAGGGCGACGGCAGCAACGGCTCGCTACCGGTGGGCCGCTACTACAACGTCGGCTACGAACGCCCGCACGGGCGCGACATCTCGTTGAACGTCAATGAAGACTATCGCCTGGACCACGACGGCGCCTCGCTGACCTTCAACTGGTACCTGGGCGACTACACCTTGACCTCGATCAGTGCCTACGACTACATCCGCAACCGCTCCACCAGCGATGCCGACTACACCCCCTACGAGGTCAACGGCGCGGCCATCACCGACAACAGCTACCGCCAGTGGTCGCAGGAGCTGCGCCTGGCCTCGCCGGAAGACCGCCCACTGCACTGGCTGGTGGGCACCCACTACTTCCATGAAGACCTGGACAGCTCTGCGCAGCGTATCGTCACCCCGGGGCCGACCCCCAACGGTACCGGCTCAAACCAGGTGGGCACCACCGCGTTCCGCGACCTGGGTTACGACCACCGCACCGACAGCTACGCCCTGTTCGGCAACCTGACCTACGACTTCACCGATGACTTCAGCGTCACCGGCGGCCTGCGCTGGACTCAGGAGAAAAAGGACATCGACCTGGACCTGGTGCAGCAGACCCGTGCCACGGCCAGTGGCCCGCTGATCCCATTGGCTGGAGCAGGCACCAACGGCAACCGCCAGGAAGACAAGACCTGGGAAGCCTGGACTTACGACCTGACGCCTGAATACCGCATCAACGACAACCTGCGGGTGTTCTTCCGCTACGCCCATGGCTTCCGCTCGGGCGGTTTCAACACCGGGCTGTCGACCAGCCTGGCGCAGTTGACCACGGTCGACCCGGAAAAGCTGGACGCCTACGAACTGGGGCTGAAGTCGGAGTGGTTCGACCGCCGCCTCACGGTCAACGCGAACATCTTCTACTACGACTACTCCGACATCCAGGTGAACCTGCTGACGGTGAACAACGGCGTGCTCACCACCGCTCTGACCAACGGTGCCAAGGGCAAGGTCAAGGGCGCGGAACTTGAGATCGAGGGCCAGCCGACCGATCGCCTGCACCTGCGCGCGGCGTTATCGTTCCTGGACACCGAGTACACCGACTTCAAGAACACCAACCCCACCACCGGCGCAGTGACCGGCGACTACAGCGGCAACAGCTTCGTGCGTTCGCCGCGCAACGTGGTGTCGCTGGGGGCGGACTACACCATCCCGCTGGAAGTGGGCGGCAAGCTGGTGGCCGGCGGCGACGTGAGCTTCCGTGACAAAGAGTACTTCCTGGCCGACCGTCAGAGCAGCGCCGACGCCACCCTCAGCCAACCCCACTACACCCTGGCCAACGCACGCCTGAGCTGGTTCAGCCATGACGACAAGCTGAGCGTGACTGGCTTCGTCAACAACCTCACCGACCGCCGCTACCAGGTGCATGGCCGGCCCAACGGCACCGCCGGGCAGTACGTGATCACCTACGGTGACCCGCGCACCGTCGGGCTCAGCGTTACCAGCCGCTTCTGATTATCAGGCCATTGGGCTGCTGTGCAGCAGCCCCAATGCATCACGCTGCATAAAAGGATTACTCCATGCCCCATCCAACCGCCTTGGCCAGCGCCATCGCCCTGGCCATCGCCGGCCTTGCCGTGCCCGCATTCGCCGCCGAACCCTCCGCCCGCCTCGACACCGTTGTCGTGGTCGGCACCCATCGCAGCGACGTCACCGCCCTGCAAAGCGCCGCCCCGGTCGATGTTCTGAGCGGTGAAAAACTCCAGCAAACCGGTGCCAGCGACCTGTCCGCCGCGCTCACCGCGCTGTCGCCCTCATTCAGCTTCCCACAGTCGCCGCAAGGTGCGTTTGCCGGCTCCATCGCCCAGGGCGCCTCGCTGCGCGGCCTGGCTTCGGACCAGGTCCTGGTGCTGGTCAACGGCAAACGCCGCCATACCAGCGCCAACGTCACCCGCCAGGGCCTGGTCAACGCCCGGGGCGCGGCAGCGGTGGATCTTAGCCTGATCCCGCTGTCGGCCATCGAACGGGTGGAAATCCTGCGCGATGGCGCCGCCGCTCAGTACGGCTCGGATGCCATCGCCGGGGTGATCAACATCGTGCTCAAGGAGCGCGACGAAGGCGGCAACGCCGGCTACCGCTTCGGCGGCTACAAGAAAGGCGACGGCCTGCAGCGCAAACTCAGCGGCTGGAAGGGCTTTGCCCTGCCCAACGACGGCTTCCTGACCCTGGCCTTCGACGCCGGCAGCCAGGACCCCGCCAGCGATACCCGTGACGACAACCGCCTCTTCTACCCCGGTTCCACCAGCATCGACACACCGCGCGAGCAGAACAACCGCTACCGCAACTGGCGCTGGGGCTCGGGCAATGTCTCGGACCAGTACAACTTCACCGCCAATGCCGAAATGGGCTTGAGCGAGGGTTTGAGCGCCTATGGTTTCGCGACCTACGCGCACAAGAACACCGACGCCGAGAACTTCTTCGACCCACCGACCACCCTGCGCAGCAACTATGGCAGCGTAGCCCTGGCGCGCTACCCAGACGGCCGCCTGCCAGTCACCCGCTACGGCCTGGAAGACTATGCCGTCACCGGTGGCCTGCGCCTTGAAAACGACACCCTGGGCAACTTCGACCTGGCACTGAACTACGGTAACAACCGCGTCGACTCCACCGACCGCAACGCCATAAACCCCAGCTGGGGCACCACCAGCCCGTCGACCATCTACACCGGCCGCCGCGAAGCAGACCAGACCAACCTGACCCTGGACTGGACCCGCGACTTCGCCAACGACTGGCTGTTCAAGCCATTGACCGTGTCCGCGGGGCTGGCCTGGCGCCAGGAAAACTACGACCTCAGCGAGGGCGATGCTGCCGGCTGGTCCAACGGGCCGCTGTTCAACATGATCGACCCGATCACGGGCCGACGCATTCCTGGTTACTACTCGGGGATCACCCAGGTCGATGCGGTGTCGCTGGACCGCCGCGTGATCGGCGCCTACTTCGATGTCGAAGCCCAGCTGACCGAGAAATTCCAGGCCGGTGTGGCGGTGCGCAGCGAACATTACTCGGACTTTGGCGACACCACCAACGGCAAGCTGTCGCTGCGTTACGACTTCACCCCGCAAATTGCCGCGCGGGCCAGCGCCAGCACCGGTTACCGCGCGCCCTCGCTGGTGCAGAGCGGGTTGTCGTCATTCAGCGTGCAGGTGGTGGAGCAGCCGCCGGGCAGTGGCAACTGGGTCGAGGTGCAGCAGCGCACCCTGCGCGCCGACAGCCCGGAAGCAGCCTTGGTGGGCGGCAAGGCACTGAAGCCGGAAGAGTCGACCAACTTCTCCGTGGGCCTGGTCTGGCAGCCACTGCCTAACGCCTCGGTCACACTCGACGCCTACCGCATCGACATCGACAATCGCATCACCCTGTCCGACCAGTTGCCCGCGTCGGTGGTCGGCCCGATCTTCGCCGGCACGCCCTACGCCAACATCCAGAGCGCGGCGTTCTACACCAACATCGCCGACACCCGCACCGACGGCTTCGAGCTGGCCGGGCATTACCAGCTGGACGTGGGCCGCTGGGGGCGTGTGGACTTCAATGGCGGCTATGCACGCAACAACACCCGCATCACCGGCCTGGGCGACGTGGGCAACATCCCCGGCAACCAGATCATCGGCCGCAACACCCAGGGCCTGATCGAAGACGGCACACCCAAGGACAAGCTGACCCTCAGCGCCAACTGGCTGTATGACGGCTGGAGCGTCACCGTGGCCCAGCGCCGGTATGGCGAGTGGCAGAACCGCAACGCCGCCAACCCCGCCCTGGACCAGACCTTCAGCCCGCAGTGGGTAACCGACCTGGACGTGTCGTACCACTTCGACCTGGGCCTGACCTTGTCGGCGGGCGCGATCAACCTGTTCGACAGCCACCCGGACAAGCTTGAGGGCGCGCAGCTATATGGCGTGCCGAAATACTCCATTACCAGCCCGGAGGGGGCGCAGGGGGCGTTCTACTACACCAGTGTGAGTTACGATTTCTGATCTGAAACCGAGTGGGCGACTTCTCGGGCAAACCCGCGAAGCGCCAACGCCGATGCTGCTGACCGACTGCTGCTGCAGCAACACCGCGCTGCTTCCCCAGCACCATCCCCCTCCCTGCAGCCCTGTAATCCAGGGCCTGCGCCGCCTGGCACAGCTCTTGCGATAAGCCGTTACCCCCTGCTCTCCCAAGGCCAGCCATGCGCGTACTCTCGTCCCTTACCTGGTTCATCTCACCCCTGGCCCTGCTCACCCTCTGGGCCGTGGTGGCCAATGCCGGACTGTTTCCGGCCAACCTGCTGATCTCGCCGCTGGACGTGTGGCGCAGCCTCACCGACCTGCTGGCCAGCGGCGAGCTGCAGGAGCACCTGGCCGGCAGCCTGTCGCGGCTGGCCCTGGGCTTTACCGGTGGCGCACTGGCCGGCCTGGCCTTTGGCGCGACACTGGCGCTGTCGAAAACCGTGGAGGCTTACTGCGCCCCTCTGTTCCATACCCTGCGCCAGGTGCCGAGCATCGCGCTGATCCCGATGTTCGTGCTGCTGTTCGGCGTCGACGAAACCTTCAAGGTGGTCATCGTCGCCAAGACCGCGTTCTTCCCGGTGGCGCTGGCAACCTGCGAAGGCATCCGCGCGATCCCGCGCAGTCATTTCGAAATGGCAGCGGTGTACCGCCTGCGCTGGCCCACGCTGGTAGGCCGGATTGCCCTGCCCGCCGCGGTCCCGGCCATTGTCACCGGTATCCGCGTGGCCCTCACCCGTGCCTGGGTGGTGCTGGTGGCCTGCGAACTGCTGGCGGCCGACAGCGGCCTGGGGCAGATGATCGAGATGGGCCGGCAGATGCTGCGCATCGATGTAGTGATGGTCGGCGTGGTGCTGACCGGGCTGATCGGTTTCTGCCTGGATTTCACCCTGCGCCGTGTGCAGCGGCGCCTGTCTGCCTGGCAAAGCCGCTGAGGAGGATGCGATGAAACTGCAGAGTGTGCGTGGCCTGGTGTTACCGCTATTGCTGCTCGGTGCCTGGGAATATGCCTCGCGCCAGGGCGCGACTGGCGCCTATGCCTTCGTACCGCTGGCGCAGGTAGGTAGCGCACTGGCCGAACTGCTGGCCAGCGGCGAGTTGCTGGTCAACCTGTGGGCGAGCCTGTTGCGCACCTGCAGCGGCCTTGCCATCGGCATCGTCGGCGGTGTCGGCCTGGGGGCGCTGATGGCCCTGTCCGTGCCGGCCAACCGCTTGATCGCGCCGCTGTTCCATGCCCTGCGCCAGGTGCCGATGCTGGGCTGGATCCCGCTGATTGCCCTGTGGCTGGGTAACGGTGAAGGCGCCAAGCTGCTGATCGTCAGCCTGGCGGCGTTGTACCCGATGGTGCTGAACACCTTTGAAAGCCTGCGCCAGGTCGCCGGCCCGCACCGTGAGGCCGCGCGAGTATTGATGCTCGGCCGTTGGCAGCAACTGTGGCTGATCCTGCTGCCGGCGGCATTGCCAGGCATTGCCGCCGGCGTCTTGCAAGCCCTGGCCTTCGCCTGGGTTACCTCGGTGGGCAGCGAGTTGTTCCTGTCCGCCGGGGCTGGCCTTGGCAGCCTGATGATGAA
This sequence comes from Pseudomonas sp. FG36, assembly GCF_057809275.1. NCBI lineage: Bacteria > Pseudomonadati > Pseudomonadota > Gammaproteobacteria > Pseudomonadales > Pseudomonadaceae > Pseudomonas > Pseudomonas sp. FG36. The sequence continues at coordinate 76,049 of NZ_JBMDJQ010000001.1, read as the reverse complement.
CGCCGAGGCCGCGGCGCGCATGGAGATCATCGTGGTCTGCGTGCTGTGTATCGGCCTGTGCGGCTACCTGATGTCCTGGCTGTGTTCCCTGCTTACCCGCCGCCTGCTGCGCTGGCAGCCCACCCGTTGAAAGGCCCGATCATGAACGCTATCGCCCATGCCTTACCCACCAGCGTCAGCCCTGGCGCCCTGACCATCCGCGGCCTGAGCAAGGCCTACCCGCTCAAGGGCAAGCCAGTGCCGGTACTTGAAGACATCGACCTGGACATCCGCCCCGGCGAGTTCGTCAGCATTCTCGGCGCCAGCGGCTGCGGCAAGTCGACCTTGCTGCGACTGATCGTCGGCCTTGATCAGGATTACCAGGGGCAGATCCTGCTGGACCAGCAGGCGGTGCGCGGGCCGGGCCTTGAGCGCGGCATCGTGTTCCAGGACCACCGCCTGTTCCCGTGGATGACCCTGCAGCAGAACATTGCCCTGGCCTTGAAGAACCATCGGTTACCGGTGGCTGAAAAGAGCCGGCTGGTGGCCGAGCACATCGAACTGGTGGGCCTGGGCGGTTACGAGCAGGCCTACCCGCACCAGCTGTCTGGCGGCATGGCCCAGCGCGCGGCGATTGCCCGGGCACTGGTGAACAAACCCAAGGTGCTGTTGCTGGACGAACCGCTCGGCGCACTGGATGCCTTGACCCGGGTGCGTTTGCAACAGGAGCTGCAACGCATCTGGGTGCAGGAGCGCTGCACCGTGATCATGGTGACCCATGACGTCGAAGAGGCGCTGTACCTGGGTGACCGGGTGATCGTGATGGATGCGCGGCCTGGCAGGATAAAGGAAGACATCAGCATCTCCCTGCCCCATCCACGCCGACGAGACAGCGCACGCCTGCACGATCTCAAACAGCGTCTGTTGCAAGAATTGGCCGGCGCTTGAGCTCAGCGTTACGCATCATGCCGAATAGTCTGCTGGCACTGGCGGCATGTAGTTTTCGCCTTGGACCCTGCTGATGCGCTGCACTCCAGCCCTGGCCTCATACGAAAGCCTACGGCTAGTGGACAAATCGCTCCCGACTGAAGGCCGGAACTTGTACTTCCAACGACTGGCCTGCTACTGCTCGGGCAAGACAACTGCCCAATGCGGGTGCAAACTTGAAGCCATGCCCAGAACAGGCCGAGGCATAGAACACACCTGGAAGCTCCTTTGATTCGCCTAGTATGAATGCTTCGTCCGGTGTCAGGGTGTATACGCACTTGCGGGACGCATAAGGATGAGCGATGAGATCGGGAAAGATGCGATCCACGCACGCTGATATTTCAGCGATCTGCACGTCGCTAACCGGCTCCAATTGTGTGCTCAAGTCCAGTGCTGATTGCTGATGATTGTGGAACCCAATCTTGATGCCCGGCTCGGCATTGTCGATTTGCGGCGTGCCATACAGCAGGCGACCATCCTCGAGCTCATAGAGAAACGCTGGGAAATTCGAAAATCGGTGTTCAGCGCCCGGTTTGAATGCACACCAGTAAATCGGCACGCTGCGAGGCTGTAACAGCCCGGCAAGGTCGGGAATCAGAGCGTCTGCCAAACCGGCTCCAGTCGCCAACACCAGCTTTTGCGTGTGCACCTGTTGGCCATCGACCAGGCGCAGTACGAGTCCGCCCGATACAAGGGTAATTTCCTGAACGGGGCTGCCGAAGCGAATTTCTGCGCCATGAGCCACAGCCTGGTTCAGCATTTGCAGCCGAGCATCATCCGCAGCGATGGTAAATGCGCCTTCCTCAAACACCGCCTCCATGTGCTCATCGGCACGAAAGACTGGAAACCTGGCCTCAACCTCAGCTGCGCTCAGACACTGATGAGCAATGCTGCCGGCCTTCGCGGTCGCCACGCTGCCTGAAACCACACCTGAGCGAATCGGTCCGATGAACAGCCCTCCACTGTGGTGCAACAAAGATCGGTGGCAACTCGCTTGCAGCTCACGCCAGCCGAGGTCTGCTTCTGCCAGCAACGGCAGGTAGTCGGAACCCTCCCAGTAAGCCTGACGAAAAATCCGCGAGCCACCGTAGGAACTGCCATGCAGATTGATTGGCGCTCTGGCCTCAAGCCCTAGGACACCTGGCTGCTGCTGAGCCAGGCGCCATAACGTGGCGCTACCCACAACTCCCAGGCCGACGACCACAGCACTATAGGTTTTAAGCATCTTCAACAACTCCTTTTGCCTTGATGAAAACGGTATTGAGCAACGGCTCGAGTATTACCAGCAGCATGGCAAAGGCGATAAACGCAAACGCCAGTAATGCGCCATGGGAAGGCATCTGGTCATAGAAGATCAGCGCAACGAAGAATTGAGTCAGCGGTAGCACGAACTGCATCAACCCCATGATGCTCAGGGGCAGACGCCGAGCTGCGAACGAAAAGAGGGCCAGCGGCAACAGCGATACTGCACCGCAAAGTAGCAGCAGCCCCTTGTCACCAGTGTCCAACGCTCCGATACCTGCCAGCGGGGTGCTCATCCATATGATGAGCGGCACCAGCAATATCCCCAGCACAAGCGATTCGAGAAACAGTCCCGACCACGGCGGCAGACAGGCCAGCTTCTTGAGCCAGGTGTAACCGCCCCAAGTCATCCCGATAACCAAGAACACCCGACTATCTAGTCCACCCGTTTCGAAAAGCAGGTAGACAACGCTGCCTATTACCAGTGCTAATGACAATCCACGTGGCAGGGACATTCGTTCACGATACAGCAGCAAGCCCAGCGAGATCCCCAGAACCGGCGCGATCAGATACCCCAGGCCGCTTTCCAGCACGTGCCCATGGATTGAAGCCCATATGAACGTCCCCCAGTTAGCGGCAACCAGCAGCGCCGCCCCTCCGTGCAGGAGAATGTCGCGTCGCGTCAAGCCGCACAGCAGAGGTACGAACTCTTTACGCGCAGCAAGTAACAGCGTGACACAGAGCAATGACATCAACACCCTACAGCCGAGCAACGTCAACGCCGGTAAGGTAGCGAGAGCCTTCCAGTAAAGGGACGACAGCCCAAGCAAACAGTTCGATGCCAGCGCAGCAGACAATCCCGCAGCCGCAGCAAAGGGTTTTCCGGCCATGGTGGTCACTCGCCTATTGGCGTGAAAGAGAACTCAATGATCTCGTAGGACCAGAACAATATGCCGGAGTCGTCAAATCGGCAATGTGCCCGACCCTGGCCGGTCCAACGTTCGATTTCTTCATGCAACATGCCTTGGAGAGCACGCCATTGCTCCGTGTACAGGACAAGGGGGATCTCGTGACGCTCCAGCAATGACCAGTCGATCTTGAAACGCTCCCCATGGGTGCCATAGAGGTCACGCATGACACCGGCAATGTCGACCAACGAATTGAGGCCGATGAGCAGCTTGCCTCCAGGCTTGAGGTAGGCCGGCACCCTTTCGAAAAATCTGCGTAAGGTCTGTTCGCCGTAGAACATGGCCTCTAATGACAGACCTTGCGCAGCCTCAACGGACTGTAGTGCCGCGAGGAACGCATCCGAGGGTGTCTGCCACCCTGGTGGGTTGAATAGGATCACATCGAATCCGCTGTCTGCGGTGGGGACAGCGTCGAACAGATCACCGTGCACGAACTCAATACATGATTCGCCCAGGTTAACCAGTTCATTTGCCCGAGCCGCCTGCACAGCCTCTAGAGAAATATCGCTGGCAGTGATGTTGCGCATGCCTAACTGACGCAGCAGCAAGGCATGCACGCCACTCCCGGTCCCCAGATCGAGAAAACGGGCATCCCTGTCGCGCCCGCCAAAACGCCTCGCGATCAATGCCCCGAACGCTTCTCCTGCGGGACTCACTCTAAACACCTTGGGGTCGTCGATCAGCGTAATCCGCTGGCCCATGCCGAAATACAGGTTATAGGCTGCAATGTCTGAATGGACGCTCCCCGGAGCGGTCAGAATAGTCATGTTTCATCCTCCTGATCATTCACCCAATTGCGCGGAGCGCCTGGCTGCAGCATCAAGCGCAGCATTCACCAGTTCTTTGAAGCCTGCTGCGTCCAAGGCACCGATAGCGCGTTCGGTGGTGCCACCGACAGTTTGCACTTCGCGGCAAATCTGGCTGGATGGTTTACCGCTCGCTCGGATCAACTCGGCAGTGCCGGCAAGCAACTGCAGGGCAACGACCGCTGCCTCCTCCTGTTCCAACCCCGTGCGAAGCCCGTAATCCTGTAGTGCATCGGCGAAGTGAGCGACCAATGCCGGTCCACCGCCAGCCAAGGCAGTCCCCGTGTCGATCTGCCATTCCTCTCTGACCCTCAGGGATATTCCGATAACGTCGAAGATCTGCCGCGCGCTGTCGATCAGGTCCGAGCTGGCGTGCGCAGGTGCGTAGTACATCGTGACCCCCTGGGCTACTTCTGAAGGGGTATTGGGGATAGCTCGCACAACCGAGTCATGGCCCAGCAGGCGTACTAGCGTCGCATGGGTGATACCCGCCATCACCGAAATCACCGGACCTTGATGACGGGAAAGCATCGGATTGCCAGCAAGTGCACTTTCAAACTGTTGAGGAGGGACGGCCAGCACCACGCAATCGTGTGGCGCCAGTGTTTGAATCTGCGTAGTAGTATCAAACCCTTGTTCTCGCCAATAGCGCACACGCTGTGTATCTACTTCAACAACATGCAAGTTTGCAGTGCTTTTCAAGAACCCCTTCAAACCACGAAGGATTGCCCCGCCCATGTGACCGGCACCAACCATGTAGATGCTTTTCATGAAAATCCCTTTATGAAATCAACGAAAGACAACACAGCGCTACAACGGGCGCAAAAATTGGATCCAACGCGATCCGCCACTGAACATAATCGGTATTCAAAAACCCTGTCAACGCATATCAGATGCGAATAGAGCAACTATTATCTGATATCACCAAGCCGCAAACCCAACGATAGACTCGCTCAGACCTGGCGACTACCGCATTGAGCTGCTGTCACCGCCTGCGCGCGCCCTATGACGAAATATCAAACCGTCAAGAAATCGAAAGAATGAGCAACCACCCAACATTGAGCAACCATCATGTCGCACCCAATATCTACACAGTCAAAATTGTCGCTATTGACGCAAAAGAAGCATGCATCATGCATACAAATAGCATGCAGCCTTGTATAGCTACCCGATTGGACAAGAAACATGCCTGCGCGACATTCATGCGGCGCTACAAACAGACGGGGGCGCCGGCTCGCTCGGAATACTCATATTTGCAACCCGCAAAGGCGGTGGTAATTGCGGCACTACCGTTAAGCGTAAACAGCCAGACCCGAATAACTAAGCGCCTCACAGTCGTCCGGGCCACGCACCAAATAAACAGCCTTAAGCGGATGCTCTCACATTACCCGGAGTTGTCTCGCGACGTCCGGATTGGTATTGCATCGATAACGCGTGTGAAGTGCTACGTATGCATTCGACGAGGTGGTCGACGATTAGGGATGCGCCACGCTGCAGCGGTCGGACCAAGCTGACACTGAAGGGGACCGAGACCGTGAGGCGCCTGATGACCAGGCCCTGGCTAGCGTAAATGTTGGCTACTAATGGGTTGATGATCGATACACCAATACCGCTCAGCACCATTTGGCAGATGGTGACGGCATTGTCGACTTCGATGATGTTGTTGCGCGAAACACCCAACTGGGCAAACACACTATCGAGATGGTGCCGGTAAGGATCATTCGGTGCCAAGTGAATGAAGGGATAGTGGCTGAGTTGCAGTGGGTCTATTTGCGGAAACACGGACAACGGATGACCGGGTGGCAGGACACATACTTCATCCACATCCGTGAGGTGTTCAGTCGTGGTTCCCAAGGGCGCGCTCACCCCCTCGATCAAGCCGATATCGTAAGCTTGGCTGGATATCAACGGTTCGATATCGGGCGAGTCGTGAGTCGTGACACTCAGGTTGATATCCGGATAACGCTCGATGAATCTAGCAAGGCTGGTCGGCAAAATGGTTTGTGACAGCACGGGCAGGCTGACGATACTGATTTTCTCTCGCAGCCCGAGTTTGATGCTTTGCGCCGCAGCGCTTACCCGAGCCAGACCGTCATACGCTTTCAAAATTTCGGAGTGAAGGGCCATACCCTCAGCCGTGGGTTTTAGGCGTCCTTTGTAGCGCTCGAACAGGCGCATGCCGATGCTGCTTTCGAAATTTGAAAGCTCTCGACTTATCGTTGGCTGGGACGTTTCAAGTATCTGGGCGGCACCGGTGACAGTCCCGGTGATCATGATGGCCTTAAAGATCTCTATATGTCGAAATTTTAGGTGCATATTCACTCCTTGAATAACGCGAGCATACTGTTTTCGAAGTTTTTTCTTGTGCGGCCCATCGCCCTCGTGCTCACCCCATCTTACTCAAAACCCTCCCCCTGTGCGTTTTAAACCTAACGGCTGATCGTGCGGTCCTTGTGCCGGAAAGGCACTAGCCAAGCCTTCGAACTCATGTGCGGAGCCCTGCCAGCCGCTGCGGCTGAACACGTCAATCTGCTAAAAAACCTTCTGCCATGCTGATAGGCAGATTTTTCGACAGGCTTACGCCGCAAGCCAGGCTTGTTGCCAATCTCAGCCCCTGTGCCTGAAAAACCTGCCCCCACCGCTCACCATGAGGGGAGAAAAGCCCGTCAATCGTAAAGCCTGTTCGTCGCGCAGTCACTTTTCGTACACAACGTGACGCAGGGGGGGGTAAAGCATAACCCCCCACAACACCAACTTTAGAGTTCAGTTAAATGACCGTAAATACTGACGGAATATTTGCATGAATTCGTGACACCAAACAACATGCAAACCCAATAACTCGAACTACGAAGCACAAATATTACCCAAACCTTACTTGGCATGCACACATATAAAAACAGCATTAATTCGACACCCCGGATATCAGCTTTTTAATGAACAATACGTTTCTGATATAGATTGACAGCCATTCCACTAATCATTGAGCATCACTGCCGACGGCACTTTTTGCCGACCATACCCAGGGACCTTGGGTTGAAATAATTCACGATGGAGGTCGCGTGCACGCCATGGCTGACAATTCGAATTTCAATGATGTTCTGGATGCGGCGATGACGCGAATGAACCATTGTTATCAACAAGTGCCGACACACTTCTGGGCAGATCGCACGGCCTTCACACACCGCTTCGACAACTTGCGCCAGATGGCAGGTCGCAGCGTCTCTCCACCGTTGACGCCTGCGCAAGCGCAACAGGCCGTGGTCCATGAGCTATCCACTGCTACACGCACGGCACTGTACCTAGGCGTACCCTGGTGTATTCAAACCTGTTCATTCTGCGACCTCGCTTACTCGCGCAGCCCGCGAGCAGAGGAGAAACGCGAGTACATCGAGGTCATCCTCAAGGAACTGGATACCTACAATGCTGCGGGGCTCGCCTCGACGCCTGCAGGGAGTATCTACTTCGGCGGTGGTACCCCCTCGATACTCGACAACGACCTGCTCGCAGCCTTCGTCGATGGCACCTTGCAACGCAGCCACCTGGCAGACAACGCGGTGATCACACTGGAAGCAAGCCCGGCGACGTTGACGGACTCGAAACTGAAGTTGCTCTCCTCTCGGGTCAATCGCATGAGTCTGGGGGTGCAATCCACCGACACTGCGTTGAGACAACGTGAAGGGCGGATCCTGCCACGGGAAAAGCTCCTGGCCCGTGTGGCTACCACGCAGGAGTACTTCGACCTGGTCAATACCGATGTTCTGTATGGTATGCCTGGTCAATCACTCGAGTCGGTGTTCCTCACCCTGAAGGACCTGGTGAATCTGGGTGTACCCTCCATCACCTTCTATCGCAACGAACTGTTTCCTGGCACCAAGAGTTTCCAGTTGGCTCGCCAGCAACCCTGGGCAACGGTCTCCGAATACAAAGCCAGAGAAATGTATTTCCTTGGCAAGACCTACCTCGAATCGTGCGGCTACCACGAAAGTCCATTGGGCTGGTTTGTTAAACAAAAGAAAACAGAAGCCATCACGTCATGGGAAACGATGATTGAGCGCTGGAGTACGGTCGTCCCCTACTTTGGCTTGGGCATGGGTGCCTTTTCCACTGCCGCCAATTATTGGGTGCAGAATAATGAGTCGCTCAGTGGTTGGATGGAGCGGGTACGCGGTGGTCGGTTGCCATTGGCCAGTGGTTCGCTGTTTGATGATAAAGAACGGTTCATGGTCACGCTAATGCGTTATATCCGCGTATTCAGTCGGGTGAAACGTGATTACTTGCTGACGCAGAGTGGAAATACCCGCTTTGCCGTTGAACGCCTGATCCATACCTGGTTAGAAATGGGCCTGGCCACACACGAAGATGAGTGGCTGGTATTCACCGAAGCGGGTTGCTCACTCATCCATTGGCTGATTGATGATTTGGTCCATGCGTTCGTCGACGGCGCAGTCAATAGTGAAATAAAAATCGCTGCGCTAAATATCTGAAAGTATCACAGGGAGTGATTTATCCAATGACAATCATTGATGCAATCGAAAGGATACTGGCTGACTGGGTCGATACGTCGACATTCGACCGCAATGACGACTTGTTCGACCAGGGCATCAATTCTTTGCAGATGGCGATTCTTATTGATGAACTCAATAAGCGCTTCAACCTCTCCGCCAGCCTCGATGTCCTCGTCGAAGGGGCTTCAATGGCTGCCCTGGCTTCAACGTTGAGCCGGAAACTTTCTTCTCAGCACATCGGTTAAGGAGCAACCGTCATGACTAACGAACTGCATGAACCACTCAGTGACGAACAAGTGGCGTTCTTTCAGAAAGAGGGCTATCTCGGCCCCTTTCCGGCTTACTCCGAGCGCGAGATCGACGACATTTGGCGACGGGCTCGCCTGAAAACCTTCGATCACTCCAAATCGGTTTTCGGCAAAGCCGAGAACACCAAGGACCCGATATCCAGCTACGACCGTCACCTGGACATAGATGAACTTGCGGACCATGTCTGCCATCCGGCCATTATCTCCAAGCTACAACGACTGATTGGGCGTGATGTGGCCTGCTGGCGCTCCGAGTTTTTCCCCAAGTATCCGGGCGATGAAGGGACCGACTGGCACCAAGGCGATACGTTCGCAGGTCTCAACGGTGGCAAGGACGCGCTTCGGTGGCCCGAAGGCTCTCAGGAGGGGGGGACAGTCACCGTCTGGACGGCACTCTCGGATGTGACGTTGGACATGGGGCCAATGGGCATCATTCCCGGCACCCAGCACTCGCGGTTCTATGACGAATCCAAGGCAGCCTCTTACTCGCAAGACAAGCATGGACTGGTCAAGAACGGGGTGGCCCGCGGCTTCTACGGATACGACTACCGCGAATTGCAGGTTGATCCAAACTGGACGCCAGATGAATCGAAAGCCATTTACTTCACCATGAAGAAGGGTGAGTTCATCATTTTCTGGTCCACCCTCCTGCATGGTTCGCTGCCTCACCTGGGTGAAACGAGCACGCCGCGCCTGGGCTACGTATCTCGCTACGTGCCCACCTCCGTCAAGGTCTACCCGGATGCGGATACCCTCACCGAGTTCGGCAGAACGGTAACCCTTGAACACTACGGCACCGTCATCGCCGGTGGGGAAGATGCATTTGGCCACAACCGTGTGCGCTTATGCACCACTCGCGGAAAGCCATTCAATCGAGTTGCGTAATAGCGACACTTGCCACTCGGTTGCGCGCTCTATCCCGTTTGTGAAAGGAAGATCTTCGATGACCCTTAGCACTCCCTTCTGGGACAACGCCTTTGCATTGTCCTTTGCCGGCTCACGTCACAAGTTCCTCAGTGCCACTTGTACACCTGATACGTTCAGCGATTGCCTGCTCCGGTTGGTGACTTCATCCAGCAGCGAGCCGGCACCATTCGGTGTACTGCGCCTGGTGGTGGCAGTCAGCAACCAAGACCAGTTTCACGGCATTCTCGAGCAACTGGCGAAGGGTTTCCCGGCGCTGCTTTGCCGGGCGGAGGTCGTTGTTCAGCCGCCCTTCTCAGGGCAATTGCAGCTCAGCGCCTGGCTGGTGGATCATGCGGCCATTGCCGATGAGGCCTCCTCGAACAGCCCCCCTGCGGTACTGCAATGGCTGTTCTCGGCAAGCAACGAGCATGTGCCGAGCAATGCGCAAGTGGGCTCTGTGTTCAGTCGGCAGTTCTACGACGGTTTGACGTTTGAGCATGCCCAAGGGCATACGCCCGATGACCTGCTGCGCGCCTGGATTTACATCGGAAACATCACCCAGGGGCGACACGATGAGACACCCTATCAGCAGGTCAATGCGGCACGGCGGGACGCTTTCCAGGAGGTGGGGATTGGTACAGGAACGGTCGACTCTCCCTTCCCGGCAAGTACCGGGATAGGTACGCAAGGGCCTTCACTCACCCTTGGATTGCTCTCGTGCAGGACTCGCCCCGGGATGCGTCTCGTCGCCCTGGAGAATCGACGCCAGACCAGCGCGTTTCATTACCCGAAGGAGGAGAGCCTGATCGCGCCCCTGTTTTCACGCGCGGTGGCCATCCTTGGTGGTGCTCAAGCGATGGTGTTCGTATCTGGAACGGCCAGTATCGTCGGTGCAAAGAGCGTGCATCTCGGTGACATCGAGCAGCAAACGAGGCAGACAATTGAAAACATAGGCAACCTGCTATGCGCCAGGCTACTGTCGGATTACGACTGCTATCCAGCAGTATCCGGCCTTGAAAGTATTGTCAGCTACACGGTGTACATCAAAAACCGCAATGACTTTGCGCGGGTGCGCGCGGTATGCGCTTCACTGCTGCCGGACCGGGCAGTGGCGTCGTTCGTCGAGGCTGATGTCTGCCGAACCGAGTTGCTGGTGGAGATCGAAGCCATTGCCGTGATGCCGGAATAAGCATCATGCCGATTACTGACAGCGCTCACTTCGACGAAAGGCCCTTTCCCTCTGACTGGCATCTACCGGATGACTTGACCGGCCGTATCTTCATAGGTGGCCTCAGGGAAAACCGAGAATGTTACTACCTCATCGATTTTGCCCAGAAACTTATCAAAAGCTGCATCGTGCAGGTTGATAGTTACGTTTCGGCATTATCCGGATACATAGAAAAGCAACTGGTCCCCGACCAGTACCCGTACGCCTGCGGCTCCAGCAACGCCGTAGCGTATTGTTTCGTTCAACCGCATGAGGCGCTTGAACTTGAAGATGGTCGAGTTGTAGTTGGCATGCACAACTGCAGCTATGCCCGAGAAATCGAGTTTTCCCAGCGACATGTGGGCCATGTCTCTGAACAGGATGGATTCGTGCCACGCATGATGTCCGCGCAGAACTCGCTTGATCGCGACACAGGTGAATACCTGTACACGATGACCGATATGCAGCAGCGCTTGCGGGCCTATGGTGCGGGGCCGCAGGAACTGGATACCGAGTTATATGCGCTTGATACATGCTGGCAAAGCCCGCGCAAGCTGGCCTCACTGCACACGCTTGAGGCGTTGCACGAGGTCAAACAGAGCCCGGACCCGCGTTACCTGGTGCTGACCGAATTTTGCCTGGCTGCGAACGTTCGTCCTCCCTGCCCTGAAGGAGATCCCTTTGCCGACCCGATGCACTGGCAGGCGTATCAGGCTGGAGGCCTGCAGGCCAATCGGATCTACCTGGTGGACAAGTCGACCGGGCAGTCCCAGGCACAGCTCGTTGCTGCAGGCACCCCTGGGCATATCGAGTTCTCGCGGACGGACCCTTCACGCTTCTACTTGTCTTGCCACAACCTGTCCAAAGCACACGGCAAGTTGATATTGCACGGCCAGGCGACACTGATTGCGGGCACGATCCGGGAGGGTGTGCTCAACCTCGAAGACCAGTACCGGCCCAAGGGGCTGTATCGCCTGACATCCCACAAATTGTTCATCTACCAGGGCGAGCACTACATCGTGCTCAGTGCCTATCCCAATCGTTTTCATATTGTTCGGGAACGTACGCTGCAACGAACCAGGGACGAGCAACTCTTCGAGCACGAGTCCATCGCGCCGCAGGGGCTGCACTTCTGCACCTTGCTCGGTCACATGCCCCTATGGATAGAGACTTCCGATAATGGCCGCTACGTGTTGCTGGTTTCGAATGAGCTCATCTACGTCTACGACATGCGGCATCGCACCCTGCGTCATGTCCGCGGCTACAGCCATCACGGCGCATTCTCAGGTACTGCACACCTGAGCAACTTCAATGACGAGCACTATTGACCCTTCGATCGAGCGTGAACATGCAAGCGACAGTCTTCAATACCTTCTTTCGCGAGACCAAGCTGGCCCCCGACAGCGACGACTTCTTCAGTTGGGTCCGTACGCTCAAGGCATCGTCAACTGGACAACCTCTCCTCGACTTCGGCGTCGCGGATGCCTTCATGCCACCCGCTGACGAACTGTCCGAGGCGTTGAGTGCATTGGCCGCGCGTCGTGAGCTACATGGCTATGTCTATCATCATTCGGCTTACGAGGCGGCGTGCCTACGGCACGCAACCCAGGGTATGAGTTCGTCGTCTGCGCTGGCCGTTCTACCCACCAGTGGCGCAAAGTCCGCGCTCAATCTACTGTGCCTGGCCCTGATAGACGCGGGCGACGTTATTCTTGTCACTACGCCGGCATACCCTATTTTTTCGACCATGGCACAGCGCCTGGGCGCGACCGTGGTAGAACTGCCCCTGCTGGAGGAAAACGACTTCCTGCCGAATCTGCAGCAGTTGTCGGCAGAAGTACTCGCGCGTGCCAAGTTGCTGGTGGTGAACTACCCGAACAACCCGACTGGAAAAGTCGCAAGCCAAGCGGAATGTGATCGCCTGCTGGCTCTTTGCAAGTACCATGACATCCTGATGATCAACGACGCGGCCTATGCGGATTTGCTACCTGCTGATCAACCCTGTGGACGTTTCCTGTGTGCAGATGGCGCAGCAAGCCACTGCATCGAAGTGCACTCGCTCTCCAAGTCATTGCAGATTCCCGGCTGGCGACTTGGATTTATCCTTGCCGCCCCCGCGTTTATCCAGGCGCTTGGCAAGCTCAGTCTGTTGCACGAAAGTGGACAGCCGCGCATTTTACTGGATGCGGTTACCAGCGTCCTCGACGATCGCGCTTTCGCCGAACAGCTTTGCCAGTGCATAGCCAAGCGGCGCACCGTGCTGGTCGATATCCTCCAGGCAAATGGCCTGACGGTGTTCAATCCTGACGGCGCGTTCTTTGTCTACGCACAATGTCCCTCCGGTGTGATCAATGGCAGGACGTTCGACACGGCTTACGATTTCTCGCAATACCTGGCCAGTGAACTGGGGATCCTGACGATCCCCTACCAAGTGGCTGGACGCAGCCAGGTGCGCTTTTCCGTGGCCTTCGGTGGCGAAGCCGAAACAGTGTTCTCTCGCTTGCGACAACAATTATCCCAGGTGAAGTTCAGGCATTCCGGGAAGGTGTCGAGATGACAATCCATCTTCGCAATGTCGTCGGCGTGCTTGGCGAACAACAGTTTTCCTATCTCGAAGTCGAGGACTTCGACCGTAAGCGGCGAGAGTATGGCCTACCCGATGCCCCGGAAATAATGGGTTGGCACCGACTCAGTCGAACGCAGGGAGATGCCTTCGATCTGGCCCGGCGTGTTATCGAGCAAATGCTGGCCAAATCGGCGCCGCAGCAACGTATCGACCACCTGATTATTTGCAGCAGTCGATTTTCTCTCGGTTTCCTGCAAGGCAACGATCGCCTCGACACACTTTTACATGACTGCGGCCTCTGCCATGTGCCAGTGACCGGAATGACGCTCACCGGTTGCAACAGTCTGTTCAATGGCTTGCACCTGGCCGATGCCTTGATCACCGCAAGCAAGTGCGAAAACGTGTTGTTGGTCACGACTGATTCGTCCGTCAGTGAAGCACATCGTTTTGATCGGAATTGCATGTTCAGCGATGCGGCTGCCGGTGTGATCCTGAGCAGCACCGAAAGGTCATCACTGGCACTGATTGACACCGCCTGTAGCTTCGGTCGCGCTCGCGAGGCAGGCGCTTTCTTCCGTGGCGATCTCAATGCCTTGGACGCGCTGGTCACGCGTTTGCTGGGGCGTCATGGACTGCAGCGCTCAGATATCGCCAAGGTGGTTCTACCCAACTTCTACCTGCCGGTGGTCAACATGCTGCTGAACCGCCTCGGTTTTTCGGCACCCCAGCGCTTCTCAGGCAATGCCACACAGATGGCTCACTGCTTTGCAAGCGATTACCTGATGGCGCTCGCCGAACTCTCGCAGCAAGCGGTAGCCGCCGAAGAGCATTACCTGCTAATCGGATATGCGGACCTTCATCAGGGAATCGGACTCGTACGCAACACCGCAAGGAGTGCAGCATGAACGGAGCATTACCGACGATTACCAGTGGGCCTGCCTATCCAGTGGACTTCTCGCTGGTCGAACACATCGAAGCCATCATTCAGCGTTACCCATCGAACGTAGCGGCCTTCGACTCCGAGCAGCGCTTGACCTACAGCGACATCCGGGCCGCACTGCTCACCTTGCATGCTCGTCTCCATGAACTGGGCCTGCGCAGCGGTGATGTGGTAGCAGTGAATGCAACGGTGCAGTTGCGCTATCCCGTCCTGGTTCTGGGGTTGCTGCTTGCAGGCCTGGTCTACCTGCCAATTGCCGCTGCCCTGCCCCCCGAGCGCAAACGGTTGATCTGTGAACAGGCCCGGCCCGCCATAATCATCACGGATTCGACAATGCCTGATGAAACAATACGAACCTGCTCTCTCTCCACGCTCTTTTCAGGTAAACCTGCAGGAGCAGTCTTCGATCAGTACCCGGAACCTTCCCCCGAGGCCACCGCCTATGTGATCTTCACCTCAGGCTCGACCGGCGTGCCCAAGGGCGTAAGCATCACCCGTAAAGGTTTCCTGAATCGGCTGCAGTGGGCGCGCGATTACTACACGCTCGGTAGCGAAGATGTGACGGCCCTGAAAACCCAGGCATCGTTTGACCCATCGATACAGGAAGCCGTGCTTCCCTTTTTCTCCGCAGGTGCTGTGTTCGTGCCCGACCACACTCGCGTCAACTTCCCCAACTACCTGTCTGGATGCATCCGTGAGCACGGCGTGACCATGCTTATCATGGTGCCCAGCCATCTGCAGCATTTGCTCGCGAGCCCGGCAATCGAGTCTTGCCAACACCTGCGGCATATCGTCTGCTGCGGTGAGCCTTGGGGGATCGAGCTGATCAGTGCACTTCATGCCCGGTTGCCGGGTTGCCGGATCTACAACGGTTATGGGCCGACCGAGGCCACGATCGGAACCCTGGTGTTCAATCCGCCACGCGGATATGCCAGCGAGATCATCCCCATTGGCAAACCTATTGCGGGAACACATGTAGCGATCATTGACGACGATCTGCGCCCCGTGCAATCGGGTGAAGCGGGCGAGCTGATCATTGGTGGTATCTGCGTGGGCAATGGCTACCTGAACAATCCTCGACTGACTGAGCGGCAGTTCCGCACCTTGCCGGTTGAAGGCGCGGGCGAGGTGAGATTCTATTTCAGTGGCGATATGGTTCGTGCTTTGCCGAACGGCGACATCGTGTTCCTGGGACGCAAAGATAACCAGGTGAAGATCAACGGTGTCCGCATCGAGCTCGAAGAGGTCGAACTTGTCCTGCGCAACTGCCCCGGCGTAAGCGATGCCATCGTGGTCAAGCGAGAAGGTAAGGTGAGTGATGAGCTGCACGCTTTCCTCATCGCTCAAGCACCCTTGGACACAGAGGCGATTACAACCTTATGCGTCAGGCGGCTCGGCCAGGCGACGACACCTTCGCGGTTCTTCCAGGTCGACGCCTTTCCACTGAACCATAACGGCAAGGTTGACCGGCAAGCCTTGGCGGCAAAGCAGATGACTGAGAGGAGCCTGCCGTGAGCACATTGTCGATAAGCAGCACCCAGTTTGCCGAGCTGTTGAGCCGGCTGTTTCCAGATCTGCCTAGCCCGGTCGACCCTGAAATCACACTGCACGCACAAGGCGTCAACTCGATGGGCATGATTGTGTTGATTACACATCTCCAGGATGAGTTCGGCATCGTCTTCGACACTGCCGCCTTTGCCAAACTTCACGCCCTCACGCTGGAGTCACTCCAGCGTTTGTGCATCGATCGCCGCTAGTGTGGTGTTTTGCAAATACGACCAATAAATCGCGAGCGATTTTTGCGCTCAGGCAAGGCGTCGCGACGAGTCGTAGCCCAGCTACGGCGAGGAGCGACAACGCCGCATGAGCGCAAAAAGCGCCGCGAGTTATGGTCGTTATTTGTGAAACACCACACTAGGCTCTGTACGAAAAGTCTTGAGACGCAGGTCAGGCAAAGCGAAATCAGCCGAGGAAGCGCTGTGTACTGGATTACATGAGCCTTCCGAGCCCCGTTTCAACGCCGTATAGACGAGTGCAGATACATTTCGTACCGAGCCTAGGCTGTACCCATCCTCATTGGAGCCCGATGTCCTCCATGCATTCCTTTTCGCCGTTGCGGCCCTACCCGCCCCTGCCTACCCTCTTGCTGGGCTCTCTGCTGCACGACCTGGGCAAAGGTATAGCCAGTCCATTGATGGTCCTTTTTCTAACCAGCAGCTTTGCCCTGAACAGTTGGCAGGCAGGGGGGCTGCTCGGCCTTGCCATGCTGCTGGCAACGTTGTTGTCATTGCCGGCAGGACTGCTTTTTGACTGGTTTGATCGACGGCGCCTTGCCACTGCCGCATTGCTGCTCATGGCGTTGGCTGTGGCGCTGCTGCCCTTTGCCCAGATCATTCTGATCGTCAGCCTGCTGCTGGTGTTCATGGAGTTCGCCGCAGCACTGTTCAGCATCGGCTTGAAGGCACTGTTGGCCGATTTTGTGAAAGAGCAGCAACGCGTCCAGGCATTCTCCTATCGCTACATCCTGACCAATGTAGCATTTGCCATAGGCCCTATCCTTGGCGTACGGCTGGCGGAGGTTTCCCTGACATTGGCTCTTCTGGTGGCAGCGGGTGCCAGCTGTCTGGCGATGGTAATCATCATGTGCCTGAGCAAGGACCAGAACCTATCTTGCACTTCGCTGATAAGCGGACAGCTATCGTTGGCTGAGGTACCGAGGGCCTTGGGCAAAGACCGAAATCTGGTCCTCTATACCTTGGGTTCATTCTTCAACACTGTCGTTCACGGTCGCTTCACGTTCTTTCTGTCGCTGTTGCTGCTCTATAAGTATCCTGCCACCCAAGGCATGGAGATGCTGTCCTTGTTACTGTTGACCAACGCCGCTACGGTCATTCTTCTGCAACGCGTCGTCAGCCGTTACATTACCTTGGAAAGCTTGAACAGTCGGGTAGTGATGGGCGCCCTGCTGTTTTCCGCCGGCCTGCTCGGCTTTTCCGTCTCCGAGCAACTTTCAGCCTGGTGTGTGTCCATGTTGATTTTCACCCTCGGCGAGCTTCTGATTCAGCCAGCTGAGTATCTCTATATCGATTCGATCAGCCCGCCTCACCTCAAAGGCAGCTATTTTGCCGCACACAATCTGGCAAGCCTGGGGGCCGCTGTCAGTCCGGCCTGGTGTGGATTCATGCTTTCGCTGGCTGGCCCCAAAGGCCTGTGTTATTCATTGATCGTGTGTGTGCTGTTGGGCGGCAGCCTGTGTGCCATGCGACCTCGCCTGCTGCCAACCCACTTGGCATCGAGGTAAACTTCGATGCCCCAGTATTATCGTTGATAGCCGATTCTCAATTTCAATCCTCTGATAACCTTGGTGCCCTAGCTAATGCAGTTTTTCAAATACCATGCGGCTGGAAATGACTACCTTGTCTACCGGGACAGCGCACCGTTTGATTATTCAAGACAGGTGATTTCCCTCATTTGCGACCGACACCGTGGACTGGGCAGTGACGGCATTCTGGTACCGGTGATCAAAGAAGGTGAAATGTTGTCGGTACGGATTTACAACACTGACGGTTCGCAGGCGGAGAAAAGTGGCAATGGCCTGCGGATTCTCTGCCGCTATCTGTGGGACCAGGGCATCGTCGGGGATGTACCCTTTGATATTTCCACCAAAGGGGGCGTGGTGACCTGCCAGGTGCTCGACAAGGGCCAGCGGATTTCGATTGCCATGGGCCAGGCCACTTTTTCGGAAACGACGGAGTTCACCGTTGCCGTTGACGGCACACCACTTCGGTTGAATCCCGTTTCCATGGGAAACCCCCACTGCGTGGTATTCGTCAATCAACCAACCGAAACACTGGCACGACAGCTGGGGCCGCTTATCGAGCAGTTGTCGATCTTCCCCGACCGTACCAATGTTCAGTTCGTACGGGTCATTGATCAACACACGCTAGAAGTACAGATTTGGGAGCGGGGGGTAGGTTATACATTGTCCTCGGGCACAAGCAGCTGCGCTGCGGCAGCAGTTTCACGTCGGCTTGGCCTGGTCGGGTCGCAGGTGGAGGTGAAAATGGCAGGTGGCGTCATCATGATCGAGCTGGACAACCACTACAACGTATTGATGCAAGGCCCGGTGTGCAGAGTCGGTCTGTATTCGCTGGATAGCGAGTGCCTTGCCCAAGTGGCTTGAATACACGCTAGGCTTTGTTCGAAAAGTGCCTGCGCAACGATCATGCTGCGTTGAAAACAGGCTGGTGCGCCAGCCCAGTCGGAATGCTCATTTACCACACGTAAAGTCGAGCGCGACTGCGACCGTTCCTCGCCTGTTTTCACCTTGCCTTATCCTGCCCGCGACTTACCGTTGATCAACCAACCCAACCTGCCCCGCATCATCGACATGGGGAATCAGCGCACTGGCCTCCAGGTCGCGCATCAGTTCAGTCAGCATTTGCCGTTGGTTCTCGGTATTCGGCGGCGGCACATACCAGGCGCCCACACTCATGCCCTCACGCTTGTAGCTGAAGGTGCGCAGCAGCTCGCCATCCTTGTAGACCTTGCCGGTAAGGTTGTGCACATAGCTGTACGGCATCGGGAACGTCAGCAGCGTAAGGGCGTTGAGTACGACCAGAAAACCAGCCCCCTCCCCTGGCGGTTGGCTGATGACCAGGGCGTAACCCTTGCGCGGCAGTCCGTGGTCGACGAAAGAGAACGCGCCGGACGACCTGACCGCCTTGGTCAGGTCGTCGCGCTTCTGGACGTCGAAGCGGGTGTAGCCATCCGGCAGCACCAACAGGCTCATCGGCACGTAGGGCTTTTGCGCGTGATAGCCCAGCGGCTTCATCGACGGGTTGCAGCCGCCGAGCAATGCCAGCCCGGCCGTCATCAGCGTCGCCTTGACCAGGTTGTTCACCGCTGCGCCTCCAGCGGCTTGCTGGCCTGGTTGGCTGCCTGCATGTCACGGGCGAAGGCGCGGGCGACACGACGGATGTTTTCCTCGCGTTCAGGAACACCGAGGTCGAGCAGCCAGGCGTACTTGGCCATGTAGTTCTCATAGTGATAACGCTTCAGCACCTTGCCATCACGCATCACGGTGAAGTCGGCCTTGGTGTCCAGGTCACTCTGCAAGGGCAAGAGGAACAGAGTGGCGGCACTGAGGAACAGTAGAGGAAATGGCGCGACCTTGGGCTGGGCATCCAGCTTGACCATCACCTGGGTCTCCCCTTCGCCGGCGGCACCGTTCTCGACCTTGCTGAACACGCCGCTCTCGCGCAGGTAATTGCGCAGCTCGGTACCGTGTTCGAGCGAATCGACCATGACCGCGATCGGCGGCAGGTAATCCTGGCCTGCCTCGATGCGTGGTTCGGGCAAGGTCTGGGTACCTGCGCAGCCGGCCAGCAGCAAGCTGGCGCTGAGGAACAGAGTCTTTTTCATTGCGGGTTTTCCTGGGTACGGGTCACTTCGCCGGCTGGGCGATTTGGGGCAGTTGCATGACGAAGGGGAATGCTAGCGCCATGTTCAAGTTCAGGGCCTGCAGGGGTGGCAACCCAGGGGTGTAGCGCCGGGCGATCACTTCATCGCGCGGCTGTTGGTCGCCATGGAAGAACAGGCACGCGGAAAGCCCGAGGCAACGCGAACGGAATTCGCCGATGTAGTACGCCTTGCCGGCTTCCAGATGCATGGGCACGAGGAACTGTTCCCGTGCCCGGATGGAGCTGTAGCCACCGTTGTAGCCGTTCCAGAAGAACTGGAAGTCATAGAATTCGTAGTCGCCGGGCTTGAGAGGCATGACGAACACGCTGGCCTCGCCGGGCAGCGCCTGCTTGTCGGGGCCACGCACCTCTTCGATGTCCTTCGGGGTGTGGGCCACCTCGGCGAAACCCCACCATGCCGCCGCGCCGTCCTGCGCGCCACGTTTGCGCAGGAGGATGCGTTGGTTGGTGTAGGCACTATCGCGGCCAAGGGGGCCGATGCTGCCTACCAGGTACGTTACTGGACCACCAGCGGCAGGTTGCAGGGCCTCGCTGACCAGGACGGGGGATTTGGCGGCGCAGCCGGTAAGTAGGGCAAGCGGTAAAAGACGTGCGAACGCACGGAGCAATCCAGGCATGAAAAATCCTTGGGGCGGGTCTCGATCCATCGGCAGCTGCAATCAGCGAGCAAGCACCTCAGCTGCGGGGGCGCAATGATATAGCGCGGCAAGGGATCAGGCGAGCAGGAATACGGCCTTTTGCCACCAACCTTGCGCAGGCGCTATCGCCCTCCCTCAATCCGAGCAACGACAACGCATTGAGCCGAACGCCCCATTGGTCAGGCGGTCATGGCGGATCGCCTTCAGAGGGCTATCGTTGCTTGTCTGGGCGACCACGACCGACGAGGGCGGTGCCATGAATACCAGTGATCTACTCGAACAGCTGCTTCGGGCCGGACAAGGTTCGCAGACGCAACAAGGGAGCGGCGGCAGGTCATCGCAAGACAGCCTGGGTGGCTTGGGTGGTTTGCTTGGCGGCCTGCTTGGCGGCGGCGGTACGACGGCTGGCGGTGGCGGCCTTGGTGGTTTGCTGGGCGGCCTGTTGGGCGGCGGTGGCAGCAACACTGGCGGCTCTACCCAAGGGCGTTCCGCGGGCGGCGTCAATTACGCGGCTCTGGCGTCACTGGGGATGATGGCATTCAAGGCCTATCAGAGCTGGCAGCGCAGCCAGGCGGCAGCCCCGCAGCAGGCGGTCCGCACGGTGGATCAACTGTCCGGCCCCGAGGCCGAGGATCACAGCCATGCGATCCTGCGCGCGCTGATTGCGGCGGCCAAGGCCGATGGGCGCATCGACCAGCAGGAAGAACAGTTGATCTACGCCGAAATCAAACGCCAGACCAGCGACCCGCAACTGCAGCAATGGCTGGATGAAGAAGTCGGCAAGCCACTCGATGCTGCCGAGGTGGCGCAGTCGGCGTGGGACCCGGCGATGGCCGCGGAAATGTACCTGGCCAGCGTGATGCTGGTGGATGACCAGCAGGAAGCAGAGCGGGCCTACCTGGATGAGCTGGCCGGCGCACTGCAACTCGATCCGGCATTGCAGGTGCATCTGGAGCAACAGGCCAAGGGCGTCGCCTGACCTGGCCGCGATCCCTGCGCTCGCCATTGATCTGCGGCCAGAGTGGGCAAGGCTTTGGCGAACGACGGCTGTGGGACGATCGCTACCATCTGCGAGTGATCGCTTACGACTCAAAATACTCGCCCCAACCTGTCGGACCGGCCATCCGTTCCCAGACTCAAGTAGAGGAATGCCATGCTCAATGAAACAAACGATAACCGCACTGTCTACCAAGCAGCCTGCCATTGTGGGACGGTGCAATTCTCATTGCGCTTGACCGACGGCACGCGTACAGCGCGTAGGTGCAACTGCTCTCTGTGCCGTATGCGTGGTGCCGTGGCGGTATCAGCTAACCTGGGCGACATCACTGTTACCAAAGGGGAAGAGGCGCTGACTCTTTATCAGTTCAACACACGCGAAGCAAAGCACTACTTCTGCTCGAAGTGTGGCATCTACACCTTCCACCAGCGCCGTTCTGCGCCTGATCAGTATGGAGTCAATGTGGCCTGCATTGAGGGCATGAGCCCATTTGACTTCCCAGAGGTGCCTGTCAGTGAAGGTCGGATTCACCCCAAAGACCGTGTAGTCGCAGGTTCCGAGGTTGCAGGATGGGTGCGATACGAAAGCACCGCAGAGTGACTGCACAGCCTGCCTGGAGACCGTGCTGCGAGGGCGTGTGGCTCTCGCTGCGAAGAGCACGTCCATCGACCCAAAGCCGCCTGTCACGGTCCTGTTGATCAGGATAGGCTTGGCCGGGAGCCCGGCCAAGCAGGTTGACACATCACAGCCGGGGATCGTTTTCCCACGTGGTGCCGTAGTAGTCGTGGATACCTCTGCCCCAAGTCGGATCACTCATGTTTGGCCAGTTGTCCTCATCGAAGCCTGGGGCGTTCTTCAGGCGGTCCTTGTCGGCATCAAGGACGAAGCGCTTGTTCACCGTATCCAGGCGCAAAGCCCCCCACGGCACGGCGAACAGCTTTTCACCCATCCCAAGGAAACCGCCGAACGACAGTACAGCGTACGCAACCTTGCCGCTGGCGGTGTCCAACATGATTTCCTTGATGTCACCCAAGTCTTCGTCTTGCGTGTTATACACGTCGTTGCCGATGAGGGTATCCGCCCCCATCAGCCGCGGCCCCGGTCCGCGGTCTCCCTCGACAGTGAAATCGGTCCGTCCCTTGTACATACCGTACTTGTCGCGTTCTTCGAAGTTCATAGTGCGCTCCTGGCCGGAGGCCATAGGCAGTGAGCATCTCGACGCTTGGTTCAAGGCTGCTCGGGTGACGCCGGCGGAGATGCCCGGCGTGATCAGACATTTTTTAACCGCACGGTATCTTTCCTGCGTCAGCAAGGCTGGTAGGAGAGGCGGGCGGGACAGCGAGCGACGGGCTAGGACACTAAGCTTCGAGGGCCTGGATCCGTTGCTGCGGTGCTCAGAATAGGAGAGTGATGAGCATCATCAGCCGTTCGCTATTTGCGACCAGCGGTGGGACGTGGAGACGACTGAAGCGGCATCGTCTCAGATCGAGCGCTGGTTCACACGGGCAGAGAGTTGCTCGGCGTTTTCCTTGCGTTCCGAATAGCGATCCACCAAGAACGCCTGGCGGTCGCGCAACAGAACGGTGAACTTCACCAGCTCCTCCATGACGTCCACCACACGATCGTAGTACGGCGAGGGTTTCATCCGTCCGGCGTCATCAAACTCAAGGTAGGCTTTGGGCAGCGAAGACTGGTTGGGAATGGTGAACATGCGCATCCAGCGGCCAAGCACACGCAACTGGTTGACCACGTTGAATGACTGCGAGCCGCCACACACCTGCATGACCGCCAGGGTCTTGCCTTGAGTGGGGCGAACCGCACCCAGTGCCAGAGGAATCCAGTCGATCTGCGCCTTGAACACTGCTGACATTGCACCGTGGCGCTCTGGAGAGCACCAGACCTGGCCTTCCGACCACTGCACCAGATCACGCAGCTCCTGCACCTTGGGGTGCTCGACAGGCACATCGTCAGGTAGCGGCAGGCCCGACGGATTGAAGACCCTGGTCTCGGCACCGAAGTGCTCCAGCAGGCGTGCAGCTTCCTCCACCAGCAGGCGACTGAAGGAACGTTCGCGGGTCGATCCATACAGCAACAGGATGCGCGGTTTGTGCTCGCTGGAGCGGGTTGCCGCTGGCGGTAGATCGAACAGCGAGAGATCGAGATTAGGCAGTTGCTCGGACATGTTTCCTCCTGCTCAAAGCGTAGCGATGCGATCCAGCTCGTTTTTGAGCTGCTCACGGTCGAGATTTTCGAATGGCAGCGCGAAGAAGGCCTGGCAGCGAGACTGGATCCGGGCCAGCGTGGCGCGGAATGCAGCATCGACCGACGCTTCGTCAGCCACGACAGCGGACGGATCCTCCAGCCCCCAGTGCGTCTTCAGCGCAGGGCCGAAATACACCGGGCAGGCTTCGCCGGCAGCGTTGTCGCAAACGGTGATGACGATGTCAGGAGGGCAACGCTCGAACGCGTCATTGCCCTTGCTGCTCAGCCCCTCGATCGAGATGCCGGCATGCTGCAAGGTGGTCAGGCTGCGAGGCAACACTTGGCCTTTCGGGAAACTGCCGGAACTGACGGCTTCAAATCCGTGAGGCGCCAGGTGATTGAACATGGCCTCGGAAAGGATGCTGCGGCAGCTGTTGGCCGTACACATGAATAGGACTCGCATGAAAGCTCCTGCGCTTCGTGGCGGGTTTCAGAGGCTGAGGCGCAATGCCAGAGCCGAAAGGGTGATCAGTAGCACTGGCAGCGTCAGCAGGATGCCGACTTTGAAGTAGTAACCCCAGGTGATGCGCATGCCTTTGCGCTCCAGCACGTGCAGCCAGAGCAGCGTGGCGAGGCTGCCAATGGGGGTAATTTTCGGGCCGAGGTCGCAGCCGATGATGTTGGCGTAGATCATCGCCTCGCGTACCAGCCCTTGCGCCTCGCTGGCCTGGATCGACAAAGCGCCGATCAGCACGCTGGGCATGTTGTTCATGACCGAGGACAGCAATGCAGCGATCAGCCCGGTGCCGATGGCGGCACTCCACAGCCCTTGCTGCGCAAGGCGGTCGAGCAGGTGGGTGAGCATGTCGGTAAGGCCGGCGTTCTTCAGCCCGTATACCACCAGGTACATACCGAGGGAAAAGATCACCACCTGCCAGGGTGCCTCGCGCAGCACACGACGGGTCGAGATGCGATGACCACGGGCGGCGACGGCAAACAGGATCGCTGCACAAGTTGCTGCTACCGCACTGATCGGGATACCCAGTGGTTCCAGTGCGAACAAGCCGATCAGCAACACCAGCAGCACCCAGCCACCCACCTTGAAGGTTGCGCGGTCATGGATTGCCTCGTTTGGCCTCTTCAGGGCCGCGACCGCGTACTGTCTCGGGATATCACGGCGGAAGAACAGGAACAGCACCAGCAGGGTTGCCGACACGCTGGCGAAATTCACTGGCACCATCACCGCAGCGTATTCGCTGAAGCCCAACCTGAAGTAGTCGGCCGAGACGATGTTCACCAGATTGGAGACCACCAATGGCAGGCTCGCCGTGTCGGCGATGAAGCCGGCGGCCATGACGAAGGCCAGTGTCGCGGCGGGCGAGAAACGCAGCGCGAGCAGCATCGACATGACGATAGGTGTGAGGATCAGCGCCGCACCATCGTTGGCGAACAGCGCCGACATGGCGGCGCCGAGCAGCACACAGAAGGCGAACAGGCGATAGCCGCTGCCGTTTGCCCAGCGCGCCACGTGCAGCGCGGCCCACTCGAAGAAACCGGCCTCATCCAGCAGCAGGCTGATGATGATGACGGCGATGAAGGTGACGGTGGCGTTCCAGACGATGGCCCACACAGTCGGGATGTCGTGCAGCGAAACGGCGCCTGCCGCCAGGGCGATGAGGGCACCGAGCGCTGCGCTCCAGCCAACACCAAGCCCCTTCGGCTGCCAGATGACCAGGATGAGGGTGAAAACGAAGACTGCAATCGCTACCAGCATGATGACCTCGTACAGTGATGATCAGCAGCAGGCAGCGTCACGAACGGGGCGACCGTCCATGTTCTGCAGGCGCAGGGTGTTCTCTGCCAACCATTGCGTGTTGGCCTGCAGTGTCGCCTGCAAGATCTCGTGTACCCAGGCGGGCAGATCCGGGTTGAGGCGGTAATACACCCATTGCCCTTGGCGGCGGTCCAGCAGCATGCCACTGCTGCGCAGCTGCGCCAGGTGGCGACTGATCTTCGGCTGGCTGTCGTTCAGCGCGCACATCAGCTCGCAGACACACAGCTCACCGAGACTGGCGATCAGCAGGCTGGCGCGAGCACGAGTTTCGTCAGACAGGCTCTTGAACACATCGGGCGGGGTTATCATGGTTGCACCAATACATATGGAAATACGAATATACGGATTTCCACATGCATATTGCAAGCGCGTTCAGGCGTGCCAGGGGTGGTCAGTTTTCGCGGTACAACAATCGATCAGGCTGATGATTACTATCGAGCGCCCCGCCTGTCGGCTCGGCAAATCCGTCTCTTATAATCGCCAACCATTTTTCCCGCTCCCCGGTCCGCCCCAGGCGGCATCCCCCCATGGAATCCAACACCATGTCCAGCGTCACTCCGCCGTCTCACGGCCGTCCCGAACACAGTCAACAAAGCGTCAGCCAACAGTGGCTGGCGATTCTCTCGGTCGCCGTGGGCGCCTTCGCCCTGGTCACCAGTGAGTTTCTCCCGGTGGGCGTACTCAACGATGTCGCCAGCGACCTGGGCATCAGCGCCGGGCAGGCTGGCCTGATGGTCACCCTGCCCGGCATCATGGCCGCCCTCGCCGCGCCTTTGCTGTCGGTGGGCATCGGCGCCCTGGACCGTCGCTACCTGCTGATCGGCCTGACGCTGATCATGATCCTCGCCAACGCCGTCGTGGCCTACGCCAGCGACTTCAGCCTGCTGCTGTTCGGCCGCGTGCTGCTGGGCATCAGCATCGGCGGTTTCTGGGCCACCGCCATTGCCCTCAGTGGCCGCCTGGCACCCAAGGGCGTGGGCGTGGCCCAGGCCACCTCGATCATCATGGTCGGCGTGACCCTGGCCACCGTGCTGGGCGTGCCGGTCGGCACCTGGCTGAGTGGCCTGATGGGCTGGCGCATGACCTTCCTGGCCACCGCGCTGGTAGGCGTGCCGGTGCTGCTGGCGCAGGTCTTCCTGCTGCCACGGCTCACCCCCGACAAAGCCATTCGCATCAGCGACCTGCCGGCGCTGTTCGTCAATCCGCAAGCGCGGGTCGGGTTGATCGCGGTACTGCTGATCGGCCTGGCGCATTTTGCCGCCTATACCTATGTCGCACCGTTCTTCAAGCAGAGTGCCGGTTTCGATGGGCCGACCATTGGTTCGCTGCTGTTGCTGTATGGCGTGGCCGGGGTGATCGGCAACATCTTCGCCGGTTTCGCCGCCAACCGCAGTGTGCGTCACACCTTGTTGCTGGTCGCCCTGATGATCGGTATCAGCACCGCCCTGTTCCCCTACTTCGCCACCGGCATGACCGGCGCCGCGATGCTGATCGCGCTGTGGGGCTTCGCCTTCGGTGCCTTCCCCGCCTGCGCCAGTATCTGGATGTTCGTGGTGGCGCCCAAGGATGTCGAACGCGGCATGCCGCTGTTCGTCGCCATGTTCCAGGTGATCATCGCCTTGGGCTCGTTCTTCGGCGGGCGCATTGTCGACCAGCTCGGTACCGCGGTGCTGTTGAGCCTGGCCACGGCCCTGGTGGGCTGCGGTTTTGTCGCGGTACTGGTGCTCGGGCGCAACGTCTCCAATCGGATGGCGGCGCAGCCTTGCTGACCGATCACGGTAGATGACACTGGGCAGCAGTTGGCCTCTGGAGGACACAAGCGGCAAGGCGAACACCTCGATGTGCGGTATGGTTGCACGATCGCTACGGCGTTGCCGATCAACGCCGCGCCCTTCCGGAGACCAGCATGCTGCGTGTTTTTGAACGATGGCTCGACCCCTTCCCGCCTGATGAGATTCCACCGCCACCGCTAGGCCTGCTGCGCTTCTTGTGGGCCTGCACGCGGGGGGCGCGCGGATACATCCTGGCCCTCGCGCTGTTCAGTGCCGGCGTGTCGATCTATGAAGCCTGGCTGTTTTCCTTCCTCGGCCAGGTGGTCGACCTGCTTCCCGCCTGGCAGGCAGGCGGCGCAAGCGAACAGGAAAGCCGCGTGCTCTGGAGCATCGGTATCGTCCTGCTGACCAGTATCGTGCTGGTGGCCCTGCGTACCCTGATGCAGCACCAGGTGTTGGCGATCAACCTGCCGCTGCGCCTGCGCTGGGATTTCCATCGACTGATGCTGCGCCAGAGCCTGTCGTTCTTCTCCGACGAGTTTTCCGGCCGGGTCACCACCAAGGTGATGCAGACCGCGCTGGCCGTGCGCGAGGTGTTGTTCACCCTGATCGAGGTCCTGCCCGGCATCGGCGTGTACTTCATCGCCATCATCGCCCTGGCCGGCGGTTTCGCCCTGCAACTGATGCTGCCGTTCCTGGCCTGGGGCGCCCTGTTCGGGCTGGCCATGCTGTACTTCGTGCCGCGCCTGGGCAAGGTCGGCCAAGAGCAGGCCCATGCGCGGTCATCGATGACCGGGCGCATCTCCGACGCCTACACCAACATCACCACGGTGAAACTGTTCTCCCACTCCAAACGCGAAGCGCACTTTGCGCGGGCGGCGATGGAAGACTTCAAGCTCACCGGCTTTCGCCAGATGCGCCTGGTCAGCCAGTTCGAGATCGTCAACCAGGCGCTGGTGGTCGGCTTGATCCTGGGCGCTGGCGGCTATGCCCTGTGGCTCTGGCATCAGGGCCAGGTCGGCGCGGGCGCCGTGGCGGCGGTCACGGCCATGGCCCTGCGGATCAACGGCATGTCGCACTGGATCATGTGGCAGATGACGTCGCTGTTCGAAAACATCGGCACCGTGCAGGACGGCATGGCCACCCTGACCCGCGGCCCCAAGGTGCAGGATGCGCCCGACGCCGGCACGCTGGTGACCCGCGGTGGCGCGGTGACCTTCGACAAGGTGAGCTTCAACTACAACGGCGAACGCCAGGTGCTCGATGACCTGAGTCTGCACATCCGCCCCGGCGAAAAGGTCGGCTTGGTGGGCCGCTCCGGCGCCGGCAAGTCCACGCTGATCAACCTGCTGCTGCGCTTCTACGACGTCAACGCCGGCGAGATCCGCATCGACGGGCAGAACATCGCCCAGGTCACCCAGGACAGCCTGCGCAGCGCCATCGGCATGGTCACCCAGGACACGTCGTTGCTGCACCGCTCCATCCGCGACAACATCGCCTACGGCCGCCCCGAAGCGACCGAGGCGCAAATCCGCAGCGCCGCGGCCAACGCCCAGGCCGATGGTTTCATCAGCCAGCTGAGCGATCGGCAAGGCCATAGCGGTTACGACACCCTGGTGGGCGAGCGTGGCATCAAGCTGTCCGGTGGCCAGCGCCAGCGCATTGCCATTGCCCGGGTGATGCTCAAGAACGCGCCGATCCTGTTGCTCGACGAAGCCACCAGCGCCCTGGACTCGGAGGTCGAAGTCGCGATCCAGGAAAGCCTCGACGACATGATGCAGGGCAAGACCGTTATCGCCATCGCCCACCGCTTGTCCACGATCGCCGCCATGGACCGGCTCATCGTCATGGACGAAGGAAGCATCATCGAACAAGGCAGCCATGCCGAACTGCTCGAAAGGAACGGCACCTATGCACGGCTGTGGCGGCATCAGAGCGGTGGGTTCCTGGGGGAGGATCAGGGGCTGGCGGAGGCTGTGGAGTAGCGTAAAGCAGGGAAACGTCGTGAAAGTCGCGGCTCGGAAAATACCGCCCCCTGCCCTCTAGTCGCCAGCAAGCTGCCCACCCAGCCAGTCGATGAACGCCCGCACCGGCGGTCGTTCGAGCTTCTCCCTGCGGGCGACCACGTAGTAGGCGAAGCGCGATGGCCAGGGACGGTCCAAGGCCACCACCAGTCGACCCTCGCGCAGGTCTTCCTCGGCATGCTGCGCCTGCACCAGCGCGATGCCCTGGCCACCGACAGCCGCACGCAACAGCAGCAAGTCCTCGTCGAAGCTCGGCCCGCGCCGGCTGCGGCTGTCCGGCACCACACCATGGGCCTGCAACCACAGCGCCCAGTCGGCGCGCTCGGCCTCCTGCAGCAGCGGGTATTGCAGGCAGTCCTGCGGCTCGCGCAGCAGCGGCCCGCCGGCGAGCAGGGCCGGGCTGCAGACGGGCAGCAGCACCGGTGCCAGGAAGGGGATCGATTCAAGCCCCGGATAGTCGCCCAAGCCATGGCGCAATGCGATATCGACGCGCCCGCGCTGCAGGTCGACCAGTTGCGCGGTAGCCTCCACGCGCACCTCGATATGCGGATACAGCGCATTGAAAGCGGCCAGGCGCGGCACCAGCCAGCTGGAGGCGAACGAGGGCTGGGTACTGATGGTCAAGGTGCTGGCGCCCACCAACGCGTCCAGGTCCAGCAGCGCGTTCTCGATCTCGCCGAAGCCACGCGAGAGGCCCGGGTACAGCGCCGCTCCCGCCTCGGTGAGCTGCACACCATGGCGGCTGCGGGTCAGCAAGCTGACGCCAAGGCGGTCCTCCAGCTGGTGGATCTGCTGGCTGATCGCCCCAGGCGTCACCCCCATGCGCTCGGCCGCAGCCTTCAGGCTGCCCAGGCGAGTGGTTTCGGTAAAAGCGCGCAATGCGAGCAATGGCAGGACAGCGCCCATGGGGATTCCTTGATTTAGAAAATCTAACTCTGGTGACAGAAGCTATCGTTTTAAATGTGCATACAGCATGCATAGGATAGCGCTCAGGCCAAACAACTTACGTTAGTTTCCCTGAGGTTATCCAGCATGCAAGACCCC
Organism: Pseudomonas sp. FG36; assembly: GCF_057809275.1. Taxonomy (NCBI): domain Bacteria; kingdom Pseudomonadati; phylum Pseudomonadota; class Gammaproteobacteria; order Pseudomonadales; family Pseudomonadaceae; genus Pseudomonas; species Pseudomonas sp. FG36. Next base: position 45,641 of record NZ_JBMDJQ010000001.1, on the reverse strand, counting down.
TCCCTTGTTCTCTACACCGACAGCTCCCCCAACGGTTTCAAAATCACCATCGCAATGGAAGAGATGGGCCTGCCCTATCGTCTGGAGCATGTCCGCATCGAGCACGGCGAGCACATGCAACCAGACTTTCTCGCGCTCAACCCGGCAGGCCGCATACCGGTGCTGGTCGACCGTGATGCCGACATCGTGCTGTTCGAGTCCGCCGCCATCCTGCTTTACCTGGCTCAGCTCAGCGGCCAGCTGCTCGATCAGGCAGCGCAGCCCCGCTGGGCCGCGATTACCTGGCTGATGTACCACAGCGCCAGCATGGGGCCCCAGCTCGGCCAGCGCGTGCACTTCGAGTGCTTCGAGGCCACACCCAACCCGGCGGCGCTGCAGCGCTACCGCAGCCTGACCGAAAGCACCTTCGAAACGCTCGACCAGCACCTGGCCAGCCGCTCGTGGCTGGCTGGGGACGCTTATTCGATTGCCGACATCGCCACCTTCGCCTGGCTGCATATCGCAGCCCTGGTGGGCTTTGATTTCAGCGCCCACCGCCACCTGGTGCGCTGGTACCGGCAGGTCGAACGGCGCCCGGCCGTGCAACGCGGTATCCGCCTACCCGCCCCGGCCACCGGCCCGTGAACACGCTGACCCAAGGAGCAGTCATGAACACCACCCCGAGCACCTGTGGCGCCAACGCCGACGCCTTTCGCGAGCATCCTGGCTACCGGCGCATGTTCGCCCCCGACACGCTGACGCTGGGCATCTTCATGCCACTGCGCTTCTATGACGGCGATATGCGCGTGCTGTCCGGCCAGGCGCACCTGGTCAGCAAGATCGACCAATTGGGTTTCGCGGCGGTCTGGGTGCGTGATGTACCGTTGTTCGACCCGCACTTTGGCGATGCCGGGCAGGTCTTCGACCCATTTGCCTACCTCGCCTATCTGGCCGCCCATACCGAACGCATCGCCCTGGTGACCGGCAGTACCGTCTTCCCCCTGCGCCACCCCATCGACCTGGCCAAGGCCGCGGCCACCCTCGACAACCTGTCGGGCGGGCGCCTGGTGCTGGGCATCGCTTCGGGGGACCGGCCCGTGGAGTTCCCGGCCTACGGCCTGGACCACGATAGCCGTGGCGAGCGCTTTGCCCAGGGCGTGGACTACTTCCGTCGGCTACTGGCCCAGCAACCTGGGCCGATCGACTCACCGCTGGGGCAACTGCACGACGCCCGCCTGCTGCCCGCGCCTGTCTGCGGGCGCATCCCGCTGGTGATGACCGGTTCTTCGCGGCAAAGCCTGCAGTGGCTCGGCGAGCATGCCGATGGCTGGCTCACCTACCCGCACGCCACCCACGACAGGCACGGGCCGCTGCGCCTGGCGGCAAAAGTCCGTGCCTGGCGCGAGGCGATACCGGGTGGTGGTTTCCGCCCGCACATGACCAATGAATGGATCGACCTGGACGACGACCCGCACTTTCCCCGAACGCCCCTGCAGGGCGGTTACGTGCTGCGCACAGGGCGCCATGGGCTGGTCGAACTGCTGGAGGAATGGCGCGAGGCCGGGGTGAACCACGCCGCGCTGGGATTGCAGATGGCCAGGCGTCCGGCGCAGGACATCATCCAGGAGCTGGCCGAGGAGGTGTTGCCGTTGTTTCCGACGCTGCCAGGGCCGCAGCCTCATTCACAAAGCTGGTAGCACCAGGCAGCCGCAGAGCCTGTCCATCGCGGTATGTCGGGTGGCCCCAGCCATGGGCGCCACCCGACCTGCCCGACGTGGATCAGAATGCGTAGACCAACGTTGCCGTGGCACTGCGCGGGGTGCCGTACCACCCGCGCCCACCGATCGCGGAGTAGTACTTCTCATCCAGCACGTTGTTGAGGTTCAAAGCGACGCTGGTCTGCGGCGTGAACGCGTACTGCGCCATCAGGTCGACCACACTGTAGGCGCCCTGGGTGAACGTCTCCTTGTTCGGGCCGGCGTTCTTCTTGTACTCCATGCCCTGCCAGCGCACGCCGCCGCCAATCTTCAACTGTGGCAAGGACTGCAGTTGGTAACTGGTGAACAGCTTGAAGGTATCGCGCGGCACCTCAGTGAGCAGGCGCTTGCCATCGGAATCTTCGGCCTGGGCATAGGTGTAGCTGGCGGAAACCTGCCAGTCAGGCAGGATCTGCCCCGCCATCTCCATCTCGAAACCACGGGTCTTGGTGCCGGACTCGGCGCGGTAGGCCTGGTCGCCGTTCGGTGCCAGCTTGTCGCCGTCAGCCACGGCCAGGTTGTCCTGCTGCACCTCGAAGACACTGAAGGCGGTGGTCAGGCGCTTGTCCCAGAACTCGCTCTTGATACCCAACTCGTAGTTCACACCCTCCAGCGGCTCGATGTAGCCGCCACTGGCATCCTGTCTGCTCTGCGGCTTGAAGATCGCGGTATAGCTGGCGTAGGCCGACCAGTTCTCGGCGAAGTCGTAGACCAGCCCCACGTAAGGCGTGACAACCCCGGTTTCGCTGCGCGAGGTGCGCGTGGTAGCGCCGCTTGACAGGGTGGTCCCGGTTTCGTCGCGTTTCCAGTCGATCACCCGCGCGCCGGTGATCAGCGACAAGTCATCGGCCAGGCTCCAACGCACCGACGCCACCAGGCCGTCCTGGGTTTCGTCCAGCGCATCTTGCGAATACTTGTTGTGGATGGCGTCCGGAATCGCCAGCGAACCATCCCAGGTATGAATGTTGTCGATCGGCTGGCTCGTCCATAGCTGGTAACCGGGATTACGGTAGTAGGCCCGGTAGTGGCTGGCGCCGAGGTACGCTTGATGCTCGCGGGAAAGCAGCTCGAACGGGCCGCTGGCGGACAGGTCGAACGATGTCTGCCGGGGCTCGCCCGCCCAACGCCCGGTCCAGGTACTGATACCGCTGCCATCGGGCTTGACGCTACCGGCGGCGGCAGTGGCGAAGGTGTCGTCATAGCTGCGGCGACTGTGCTCGGCATTCAGTTTCAACTGCCAGCCGTTGTCCAGCTGGTGTTCCAGCGTGGTGAACAGCGTTTTCGTGCGGCGCTTGTGGTAGCTCCAGTCCGAAGCCGAGTTGAACGAACGCGACGGATTGAAATGGCTGCCATCGGAGTTGTACATCGGGAAGCCGTGGTTGCCCGCGCCGTCGTTGTCCATCTCCTGGTACTCGGCGCCCACGGTCAGCATCGTGCTGTCGGTGACGTCCCACTCCACCACGCCGTAGGCGACCTGGCGCTCCAGCGACTGCCGGTCGATATGGCTCTGGCTGTCGGTGGTCGAGGCGACGAAACGCCCACGTACATGGCCGCTCTCCGACAGCTTGCCGGACAGGTCCAGTTCGGTGCGGTAGCTGTCCCAGGAGCCGGCCTTGAGGGTCAACTTGCGCTGCGTCTCGAGGGTCGGCTTCTTGCGCACCAGGTTGATGGTGGCGCCGGGATCGCCAGTCCCCGACATCAGGCCGGTCGCTCCGCGCACCACCTCGACCCGGTCGTACGACACCATGTCGGCCAGGTCGTCGCGAAAGCCGAAGGTATCGGGGCGGTTGACGCCATCGACCTGGATGCTGCCGACCTGGAAGCCGCGCACATAGATATGGTTGGCGTCGCTACCGGCCGGCCCCATGCTGTCGACGACCACGCCCGGCGTCTGCTCGAGCACCTGAGTGACGTCTGTCAGGTTCTGGTCCTCGATCTGCTGACGGGTCACCACACTGACCGACTGCGGCGTCTCGCGTGCCGACAGGCGCAGGCCGGTCGCGGTGCTGGCAGAACCTGTGGTGTAGCTGCCGGTGCCTTCGGTGGTGCTGCCCAGGCCCAGGGCGTCGACGCTGGTCGCGCCAAGCTCGACGGCGCCGTCGTTGTACACCTTGCTCAGCACATAGCGCTTGTCGCCCACCTGCTGCACGCGCAGCCCCGATCCCTGCAGCAACGCGGAGAAACCTTGCTCCAGCTCGAAGCTGCCGTGCAGCCCCGAGGAATGCAGCCCGCTGGTTTCGTCATTGCTGAAGCTGATGGTCACGCCGCTGGCGGCGGCGAACTGGCTGATCGCGGAAGCCAGGCTGCCGGCCGGGATATCGTAGCGCTGCGCGGCGGCCCAGGCGGTCGAGGTCGCCAGCGCGGCGCCGCAAAGGCTCAGTGCGAGGGTCGCCTGACGAATACTGCAGGCTAGCGAGGTACGGCGTGCGGACATGAAAAAGGGTTCCTGTTTCGGGTTGGCTTGGGCACGCTTGATGCGCGCGCCCTCAAGAGCCGAAGCAGCGAAGGAAATCTGCTACCCCAAATGCGAAAAATTCTCGAATGTTTGAGAGCGGATGGGATTTCACCCACTCTTCCCGGCTCGGGCCTCCACGATTGTGGGCTCCTACCCCTTGCCGATTGGCTCCAGGCGCACCCAGTAGCGCGTCATGCGCCGTGCGCGAACCGGCAACGCGTCTTCCAGGCTGGCCAGGGCGACGTCGGTGTCGTCCAGGTTGAATGCGCCAGACAGGCGCAAGCCAGCGACCTCCCCCGCGCAGCCGAGATAACCGGGGCGGTAGCGCGCCAGCTCGTGGACCACCTCGTCCAGGCGCCAGTCGACGCTGACCAGCATGCCCTCGGCCCAGGCCTGGCCACCGGTGGCCAAGGGTTGCAGGGGGCCGATGTGGTCGGCGGCAAAACTCAAGCTGTACCCGCTGTCGATACGCACCACCTGCGACGCCCGGCTGGGCCGCACCTCCACGGCATGGGCGGCCACCGCCACATGGCTCACGTCGTTGTCCTGACGCACGCTGAAGCGGGTACCCAGGGCCAGGATGTCGCCTGCCACGGTGCGCACGCTGAGTGGCCGCGCATCCTTGGCGGTTTCCACCAGGATCTCGCCGCGCTGCAGCTGGATCAGGCGTTGGCCCGCGTCGTAGCGAACATCGACACGGCTGTCGGTGTTGAGGTCCAGGCATGTGCCATCGGCCAGGGTCAGTCGGCGGCGCTCACCGATCCGTGTCGCATAGTCGGCACTCCAGGGCGAAGCCCGGTACCCCTGCCAACCAACGGCCGCGACGCCGAGCAACAGCGCCAGTGCCTTCACGGCATGGCGCCGGTCGCGCCGGGCGTTTTCCAGGGTCTGCGCGGCACCGCGGGGGGCGCTGTCCAGGCGGCCTTGCAGTTGCTCCAGGCGCGCCCAGGCTGCGGCGTGGCGAGGGTCGGCCATGCACCAGGCTTGCCATGCGGCGCGGGTGGCGTCATCGACACTGCTGTCATGCAGGCGCACGTACCAGTCCACCGCCGCGCTGAGAATGGCCTTCATGCGTCCTCGACCAGCAGGCAATGCATCAGCGCGCGGGCCAGGTGCTTGCGCACGGTGCTTACCGAAACACCCAGGCGTTCGCCGGTCTTCTCGTAGCTCAGGCCATCCAGTTGCACGGCGAGAAACACAGCCCGCGTGCGCGGGCCCAGCCCATCGAGCATACGGTCGATGGCCATCAAGGTATCGAGGATCGCGGCGTGGGTTTCGGCCGAAGGCGCATAACGCTCCGGCTGCTGCGCCAAGGCTTCAAGGTAGGCGCTTTCCAGGCTGCGGCGACGGTACAGGTCGATGGTCAGCCCACGTGCGATGGTCGCCAGGTAGTGCCGCGGCTCCTTGAGGGTGCCGGCGGTGCGCGCCAACAGCACCCGGATGAAGGTGTCCTGGGCCAGGTCCGCGGCATCGGCGGAGTTGCTCAGACGCTGGCGCAACCAACCGTGCAGCCAGCCGCTGTGCTCACGATACAGTGTTTCCAGGCCAGTGTGCGCAGTGCCATCGGGAACAACGGTGGACATCACGCCTCCCTAAAAAAGATTACCAGGTGCAAATAAGAACTTGTCTCAAGTGTACTCAGTGAGGGAAGGATTGGGAATGCTGGCATGTGAAAGGGGTCGCAGGGATTGAAGTCCGCCATAGGCCTTGGTGGGGTCTGGGCATAGCTGGATGTTTGGGCGAGCGCAAAGCGAGGCGAAGATGACTTTTCTAGTGGCCCCTTTCGACCCAAAGCGGTCAATCGCTGTCGGGCAATTCTCGTAGTAACTCCAAAAGCTGTAGCCGGGTGTAGCACTCAGACGGCTTGATGTGTTCCGAGCCCCCCGAGTGGTGATATTCCCCCTCGTCGAAAGCCAGATAGATGTTGAACGCTGGCTGCGGCATCTGCTCATCCATACCCAGGTCAACAATGACCGTGAACAGACCGTTCATGATGTCATCGCCAATCTCAAACGACATTTCACCCAAGATGAATCGTCGAGCAGCTTCAATCGACAGAGTATTCAGCAGCTCCGCAGGGCGCAGGCCCAATTGCCTGGAGTAAAACAATAAATCGGTCAGTTTCAGCTCGGCCCGTTGCGCCGTGCTCAGCAGGGTCTCGATCTTGGTGTCGGGGAGCGCTTTGATCATTGGCATCCTGGCACTGGGCGGTTGATTGCTGGCGAGGCGCCCACGCGATACACGCGGAACCCAATCTGAGGGCTAACTCTCAAGGCAGGCCGCCACGCTGTCTTCCAAGATGGAGATCAACTCAGGGTCCATGTAGCGGTAGTCGTCGGGAATATCCAGGACGTGGAACCGCTTGTGTTCAAGCAAACGTGAATACTCCGCCTGCAGCCGCTGCCGGTGTTTGATCTCCATGACGAAAATGACATCGGCCCAGCGGATATCCGCCGGGCCGATGGGCCTGCGTGCATTCGGGCTAGTGCCTGCCGAGCGGGCGTCAAAGCCTGCGCGGCGGCGCCACAGATTTTCCGCAGTGGGGCTGCGCCATTGGTTGCGGCTGCAAATGAATAGAAGGTTGGTCATCCTTGATCCAGCAATTGGCGGGTGGAGCGAACTGGGTAACTCATGCCGAGCTGGCACGCCCTCTTCAGCTTCTCGGCCCGCCCGTACAGCAACTTCCAGTTCTTTTCCGGCTTGAACTCAGGTGATTGTACTGTGTTGATCTTGCCGTGTTTACGGCCCTGCTGGCGTCTCCAGGCTCGGGTTCTTTGCATATTGGCTTCCTCGTGAGTACCGGGTTCAGCAGCCGCGGTAATACGAGTCAGGCACAGGATAGAAGGGTTTGGGCGATGTTGCGAGCCCTGTCAGAGTTGGTCGGCGTAATTTCGACCCAGAGCGGCCCTTCGCGACCGGCCGCTTACGCCCCATTGCTGCCGTTCGCAAGAACCACGAAAATCTGCATTCGCTTGGTGAGGTGACGCATGGCGATCATAGAAGTATCAGAGCACGCAGATTGGGAAGTTTTCGAGAACGTGGCTCAGCAGCTTGAGCAAGGGCTGGACGGTTACTGGAAGGAAAAATTCGACGGACTGGATCAGCGCTACTGGGATTTGATAGTAGGTGAGCACGCGCTTACCCTGCATCTTGAGCACTATCTGGGCATTTCAATATCTGTACCTGATCATGCCAATGAGATGGTTCAACGAGTACGTGCGTTGGTTAAGTAGCATGCAGCCCCACGTAACCGGACAGCGCAGGTGACGGCAGGCAAAAGTCGGTCAACACAGCCCCTGCCATACAAAGCACACCCTTCAGTATTCGTGGAGAGAGGATGAAAGAGGAATTCACCTACGTATGGTTACTGCCGCTGCTGGAAAAACCATTAGAACAAGCAGCGCAACAATTGCCCCGCGCGGTAAAAGCCCTCGAAGAAAAATACATACTGCCTGACGACATAACATTGCAGCCGCTGGTCATAACAGCGCTGATGTCACACTCCGACTATTGGTCGGGGTTAGCGCTCAAATGGTTGGAGGATGGTTTTCCTATGGATGCCGAGTTGACCACACTTTTGACTCATAGCGTCGAAGATCGGACGCTGTCGCAGTCTCGACGCCACAGGGCACGTAGGCTTGCCTGTCAAACATCATGAGACTGGTCTCATGGTCGCTTCCGGTCAATTACCGTGCTTTGCTAACAGCTGCTATGGGTCAAAAGTAGCCGGGCGAGACTGACCGCTTCTGACCCAGAGCAGACATTGAACCACGCCTTTGTGTTGTCAGTGCAGGCCTCATCGCCGGCCGCTTCCAACAGGACCAAGCGCCGCTTCCAGGCCTGCGCTTCACTTGTGGGAGCCGCGCTTGCCGGCGATGGGCCGCAGAGCGGCCCCAACCTTCCAGCATCTGCTACAGGTCGCAAAGAGCTCACATCGGCGTGCCAGCTTCCGGCCCACGGACAACATTCGCTCGCGCCATGAGCCCTGTGGCAATTACAGCGAGCCCTCGCGCACTACAGCCAAACTAAAATTCAGGCGTGTATTTCACACTGAACATGACGTTGCGCGGGTCGCCGTAGTAGTTGTTGTAGTCGATGGTGTTGTAGGCCGGCTGGTAGTACTTCTTGTCCAGCAGGTTGTTGAGGTTCGCCGCCACGGTCACCTCGTCGCTGACCTTGTACGCGACCCGAGCATCCCAGATGGCATAACCGGGCAGGTCGAAGACGTGGTCATAGGAAGTGGTGCCGGTGACCGCCGTGGTGCCCAGCCCCACGGAGGTACGGCTCCAGTTACCGGGCAAGGTGTAGTCGGCCCACAGCTTGAACTGATGCTTGGGCGTCCAGGTGCTGTAGACCTTGTCCTTGTAGTTGGCATCTTCCAGGTAGCGCGTGGTGTTGTAGACGTAGCCGGCCATCACTTGCAGGCCACTGAGGACTTCACCGCTGACCTGCGCCTCCAGGCCCTGGCTGCGCACCTTGCCTGACGCCTTCGAGCAGTACCAGCCATTGCAGTCCATCGGCCCGCTGCGGTCGAGCACCGCGTGGTGCTCCTGGTCGTAGCGGAACAGCGCGACCGAGGTGTTCAGCGCCCCGTCGAACAACTCACCTTTGAGCCCCAGTTCGTAGTTGCTGCCTATGATCGGCTCGACCACCGAACCGCTGCTGGTGCGTGCACTCTGCGGCTGGAAGACGTCGGTGTAGCTGGTGTAGACCGACCACTGTTTGTTCAGCGCATACACCAGGCCCGCATAGGGCGAAACCTTGCCGTTGCTGCTGGTTGTCGATTCGCTGTAGCCGGTGCGGGCGAAGGACTGGGAGGCGTAGCTGTAGTCGTACCAGCTGGTACGGGCACCGACGATCAGCTTCAGCGGCTCGGTCAGGTTGATCGACCAGCGCGAATACAAGCCTTTCTGGGTGATCTGGTACTCGGTCAACTCGCCACGGCCCCGGCTTGCCAGGCCGTAGATGTCTGGCATCGGCCGGTGGTGGTCGACGTTACTGGAGTCTGCGCCGAAAGTGGGAGCCCTGGCCCAGCGGTCGTCGGTATTGATGCGCGAGTAGTTGGCGCCGAGCAGGAAGGTCTGCTCGAAACCGAAGCCGGTGAACTGGCCGTCCAGGTACAGGTCCAGGCCCTTGCTGTGGGTGGTGAAATCGGTGCTCCAGTCGATGTAGGTGTTGCTGGTGGAGCCGTTGGCCGGGAGGGCATCCCACAACGCCTGGTAGGTCGCGCCGTTGTGTTCGCTCATGTACACGCCGGCAGCCTTCAGCCGCCAGTCGTCGTTGAGCCGGTAGCTGGCGTCGAGGAACACGCTGGTCTGGTCGTTGTTGGCACGGTTCCAGTCCGCGCCGACATAGGTCGAGCGCGACCAGTCGGGGTTGCCGCCGTCGGCATAGCGCGGCAGGCCAAGCATGGCCGGGCGGGCGTGGCCCTTCTGGTTGGCAACGCCAAGGCCCATCGTGAAGTCCGGGGTGAAGTCATAGTCCACGGCAGCGTAGACGGTCTGGTTCCAGCCACGCACATAGTCGATGAACGAGCCGTTGTCGTTCTGGCTGACCACCGTGCGGGCACGCAGGGTGCCCTCGGCATTCAGCGGGCCGCCAGCGTCCAGCTGCAGGCCATAGCGGTCCCAGGAACCGGCCTTGCCGGTCAGGCTGACCACCGCCTTGTCCTGCCCGCGCTTGCGTACCAGGTTCATCGCCCCGCCCGGGCTGTCACCACCTTGCAACAGCGCGGCCGGGCCACGCAGCACTTCGACACGGTCATAGAAGCTCAGGTCTTCGGTGAGGTAGCTGCCGAGCGAGTAGGTATTGCGCGGGATCGGCACGCCATCGTACTGCAGCGTGTCGATGCTGAAACCGCGCGAATAGATGAACAGCCCCGACCCCGGCGAACGGCTGGCGGTGAGGCCGGGCGTGCGGTTGACCAGGTCGCTGATGGTCTGGGTGTTCTGGTCGTCCATCTGCTGGCGGGTCATCACCGTGACCGACTGCGGGATGTCCTTGAGGGTCTGCACGCCCTTGCCCAGGGTGACCGCGCCGGAGGTGTAGGAATGGCTGCCCTCGGTGGTGGTGACCGGCTGGCGGCCGATGACGCTGGAAGCGTCCAGTTCCAGCGCACCGTTGCTGGGTTCGCTGGGCAGCGCGATCAGATACTGGCCATCGGCTGCCTGGGTGAGGCTCAGGTGGCTGCCGGCGAGCAAATGGTGCAGCGCCTGTTCGACGCTCAGTTGCTGGTGCAATGCCGGCGCTTGTACCGCGTGCGCGGCGTCAGTGTTGAACAGAATGCGGCTACCGGTCTGGCGGGCAAGGGCGTTGATCGACTGATCCAGCGGTTGGGCCGGCAGGTCGATGCGGTAGTGCGTCTGTTCGGCCTGCAAAGGCCCGGCAAGCAGAAATCCGAATGTCGCCAGGCCCATGGCCTGACGCAGCGGGTGGATAAAGAGCGTCATGGAATCCCCATCAGAGCAAGTGAGAATGCGTTTCATAGGGATTGGCGTTTGTGCTGACCCGCACATTGATGCAGCGCTAAAAAATTTTTTCAGCGCTGCACATCCACCTGCACCGCACCGCTCTTGTCGCGGCTGACTGTTACCGGCGCCAGCTGCGGCAGGCTGTCGAGCAACTGTTCGACATTGCCGGTCGGGAACTCTCCGCTGAGCCGGTGTTGCCTGGTGGTCGCGCCCTGCAGGCGAATCGGCGCGTCGCGATGGCGGCGCAGTTGCGCCAGGACCGACTCGAGCGGGGTGCCGTCGAAATGGAACAGGTCATGCCGCCAGGCGTCTCGTTCGCCGGGGTTGCTGGCGTGCACCGGCCCCAGGCGCTGAGGGTTGGCAAGCAGTTGCTGGTTGGCCGTCAGCCGTTGACGCGCCATGCCGTTGTCCACCTCAACTTCTCCCTCCAGAACAGCCACCCGCACGCCGTCCAGGTCGCTGCGTACATCGAACACCGTGCCGATATCGCGCACAGCCACGCCCTGGCTACGCACGATGAAGGGCTTGGCTTGATGAGCGACGCTGAACAAGCCTTCGCCATCGAGCAGCTCGAACTGCCGACTGCGCAGGCGATACTCGATGCGCAGCACGCTGCCGGCGTCCAGTTCGACCACGCTGCCGTCGTCCAGGTGCAACGTTTCGCGACCGCTGCTGGCCACCTCGACCTGGCGGTAGCCCAGCGCCGGGTCGGCCAGCCAGGCCCAACCGGCCAGGGCCAGCAGCAGGGCCGTGCCGGCGGCCTTGCGCCGACGATTGGCATTGCGTGCGCTCTGCGCCTTGGCTTCCTGCAAAAGCGCCTCACGGCTGGGCACCAGCGCACGCAGGGATTCAGCGTAAGGCTCGAGGGCATCGCGCGCGCCGGGCGCGCTACGGCGTTGCATCGATCAGGCCTCCGGCTGCCAGCGTTGCGCGAGGGTGCGCATGGCCCGCATGAAATGCTGGGCAACCATGTTCACGGAAATCTCCAGCTCCTGCGCGATGTCCTTTTGTGGCATGCCGTGGATACGGTGGAGCAGGAACACCTGGCGCTGACGCGCCGGCAATGCGTCGATCACCGCCAGCAAGGCACGCAGGCGCTGTTCGAATTCGAGCGCCATCGCACCGTCCAGCGGGTCGCAGTGCTGCTCGACCACGGCGATCTGGCTCTGCGCGTACAGCATGCGGGTGCTTTCCGCACGGCGCCGGTCGATTGCGCGGTTGAGCGTGGCACGCCGCAAAAAGGCCATGGGCACGCTGATGGCGTTGAGTGGCGGCTTTTCCAGGATCTGCACGCAGACATCATGGACCACGTCGCGGGCAAAATGCTGGTTGGAAAAACGTCGGCGAATGTGCTCGACCAAATCGTCGTAGTGCAAGGCCAGGGCTCGCAGGAGATCGTTGTCGGTCGAAGCCATGATGGCAACCAATTGATAGTGAATCTCATTTATATCATGCGCTTTTCAGGTCGGGCAACTTGACCTGCCATGGCAGACACGTCAGCTGTGTTCGGCGCCCAGAGCTTAGACCCCCGATACTGTCTAGTCCTGAAATTGGTTTACACCTGTTCAGGCTGGCGTGTCAGTGCAAGCGTTGCCAGGCGCGCAGCACTGCATAACCGCGCCAGGGTCGCCAGCCCTGCGCGGCTTGCGTTGCCGCCTGTGCGCTGCTCACACCCAGGGCTTTTTGCAGCGCCACATCGCCCGCCGGGAAGGCATCGGGCCAGCGCAACGCACGCAAGGCGATGTATTGCGCGGTCCAGTCGCCGATCCCCGGCAGTGCGCGCAAGCGGGCACAGGTGGCCGCGACGTCCACCCCGGGGCTCAGGATTAGGCCGCCCTCCAGCACCGCCTCGGCCAACGCCTTGAGCGCCGCCTGGCGTTGGCGCGTGATGCCCAGTCGGCCCAGTTGATCACCGCTGGCCGCGATCAGCGCGGCGGGCGTGGGGAACAGACGGTCCATGCCAGCCAGCGGCGTTGTGATGGGTTGTCCGAAGGACGCGACCAGGCGTGCGCCCAATGTGCGCGCAGCGGCCACGGTGATCTGCTGGCCCAGCACGGCACGCACGGCCAGCTCGAAACCATCCACCGTTCCCGGAACGCGCAGGCCCGCACCCGAGGGGAACGCACTGTGCAGCACCGCGTCGATGGCGAGCGGGTCGGCATCCAGGTCGAACGCGGCGCGCACGCGGTTGATCACCGTGGGCAGGACGCCCGCCAGGGAATCGCTGATCGTTACTCGCACCTGAGCGCGCGCCTCGTCAAAGGCCACGCTCAACCAGCCGCAATGTTCCTGACCGTCCTGCATGAGGCGCAGCGTACGGGTGTACGTCCCCTCCTCCACACGCTCCACGCCGGGTATCGCCCGCAGGCACAGAAACCCGAGCATTGCCGCCGTGTCATAGGGCGGACGCCAGCCCAGGAAAAAACAGCCGTCCAAGCGCGCATCGTGCGTTTTCAGTGCCAGGTAGCAGGCGTCGTTTTCGGTGGTGTCGTTGATATTGGCCATGGGTGACATGGTAGCCCCTGTGCATAGCGGTGACTCGCCATTTTCGTACCGGCGCCCTAGTGTGGTGTTTTGCAAATACGACCAATAAATCGCGAGCAATTTTTGCGCTCAGGCAAGGCGTCGCGACGAGTCGTAGCCCAGCTACGGCGAGGAGCGACAACGCCGCATGAGCGCAAAAAGCGCCGCGAGTTATGGTCGTTATTTGTGAAACACCACACTAGCGACCAGGCACAAAAAATCCGATGCCTTGCGGCATCGGATCTTCATGCGGTGATCAAGCCGACAGGCCTCGACTGTCGGGCATCAGGCACGTCTGCCGGATGCTAACTCGATCAGGCGTCGACGGACGCTGTGGCCTTGTTGCCACTGTTGATCAGCGGCCCGTAGCGCCGGCTGAACTCCTGGTTGTAAGGCACGTGGTTCTTGTTGAACCCGCTGTCCCAGTTGACCGACCAGGTCATCAGGCCCTTGATCGACACGCCCTTGGCGTAGAGACGCTTGAACGCGTTGGTCACCGCCGTCGGGTTGATCACATAGCCGGTGGCGGCGGCGTCGACGTTGGCCGGCAGGCCGATGACGAACTTGTCGGCCGGGATCCGGGTGAAGCCGCGGGTGCCACTGACCAGGCTCTCGGTCAGGTAGAACAGGAAGTCCTCCTTCATGGCATCGTTGTTCTGCGCGATCCAGGCGCCGTTGCCATTGTTGGCCTCCTGCACCCAGAGCCCGTCGCCCCCCTGGTTGTAGAACTGCGGGGCGATGAAATCGTAGTACCCCTCCAGTGCCTTGAGGTAGTCGACGTAGCGCCCCGCGCTGGTCAGGTAGGGGAACTCCGGTGCCATGCTGATGATGAAATGCTTGCCCTCGGCGGCGTAGTGATCCTTCACCAGTTTCAGTGCGGCAGGCAGGACGGTCTTGTTGGCGGCGAAATCGATCGCGCTCTGTTCAAGGTCGATGTCCAGCCCGTCGAAACCGTAGGTTTCCACCAGGCGAATGATTTCATTGGCCAGCGGTTGTTCATGGCCCGGGTTCAGGGCGATATGCGCATCGGCGCCGCCCAGGGACATCAGCACCGCCCTGCCCTGGCTGTTGAGCACGCCCACCTGGCGCCGGAACTCGGCATCGGACAGGTTGTAAGGCTTGAAGGTCGGTATGCCGCTGCCCTTCATGAAGGCCACCGCCACCACGTTGTAGTCGCGTGGCACCTCCTCCAGGCTCATGTTGGCGAACTGCCCGCGCTGGTAACCATCCGCCGGGCCGGCCGGCCAGTTGTGCCAGTAGCCCATGAGGATCTTCTTGCCCGCCAGGCTGGGCATCCGCGATGCAGCGTCATCCTGCGCTGCCTTGAGTTGGGTAAAGTCAATCGTTGCCATGTTCTAATCCTTCAGAACGTGTGTAGATCCCGCGGACTTACTGGAAGTCGACGTCGAATGCCTGGTAGAAGGCGTTGCCGGTATTGGCGACGATCCACATCAGCACGATCACGTGACGGCCCTTTTTGTTGGCCGGCAGCTTCACTTCGTGATCGACCTTGGCCTTCAACTCGCCGGCGTGGCTGTAATACGGCACCTGCGGGTAGAAGTCCTCGGCGAACGGCTTGTCTTCCAGTTGCGCACGGGTGATGCGTTGTTTCGGGTCCCAGCCGTCCTTGGTGATCAGCCAACGATAGCCACGGGTGGTATGCGGCGCGGTGTAGCGCCAGGTCACCTTGAACACTTGCCCGGCGTCGACATTGATCAGCGGCCAGGTGAAGGCGCGGTTGAGTTTCTTGCCCATCTCCTCGTCGGTGAAGTTGACGCAGTCACGGGCGTCGGTCTTGCCACCGCTGAGGATGTAGCCATCGGCGGGCGGCGCGACGCTCGGGTTGTCCGACTGGAACGGCGCGGGGAACGGACCGGCGGCCAGGGCCGGGAAGTTCTTGCCGCCTTCCATTTCATCGACCTGCCAGCCGCTCAGCACGCCGAGGTCGATGGCGACGGCGCCACGCGAGGCTGGGGTGGTGACACGACCGTGGCGAAGCGGGTTCTGGTTTTCTGGTTGGTTCATCGTTGTAACTCCATGTGGTTTGAGAACTCTCCCTTTCCGAAGGAGAGGCCTTCAAACTAACGGAGCTGGATTTATTGTCCACGCAGCCATTTTTGGCCCTGGCGTGCTCTGGCATTGGAATCGCCAATGAATACTGGACAAATATACAGTACCGCCTGAGTTCTCCTACCCGCCTTGAAGCAAAACACCTACACGCCAGCGCGACGTCTGGCCAGTGCCCGAGCCTGTCAGCCAATGAAGTACTGCCGGCGCTTCGAGCGGTAGTTGGACGGGTCCAGGTGCGCGGGCAGCCATTGCCCGGCCGTCTCCTTCAGATAATTGCCCTGGCTGCCGGGTCGGGCCTGGTACCTTGCCGCCAGGTAGCGGGCGTAGTGATGGTCGAACAGGCGCATGAATTCGCCGAAGTAGATGTCCGCCACCCGGGTGTCGCCGTGGATCACCAGCATGTTCTCGTCGTTCTTCACCTGGGAGGCGCTGCTGAAGTTCGCCGAGCCCGTCACCACCGTGGGCTGCTCGCCCAAGGGATCGACCAGCATGTACTTGGTATGGATGTAATCGTTGCTGTTGAGCGGGTTGTCGCGTTCCTTCAGCGCGTTGGCCAGCGTGTTGTCCTCGCTCAGATGGCTACCGGCAGCGAAGATCACATCACCGTCGGTACCAATGTTCTCGGTCGCGCTGAGCGGATCGTCCTTGATCACGTAGCGCAGCACATCGTTCTGTGCCTGGAACACCGTCTGGAACTCGGCGGCGATATCGAAAGCAGCGGTGAAGCACACCAATTGACTGGCCGCGCTGGCCAGGTTGGCGTACCACTGCAAGGTCTTGCGCGCCTGGGGCTCGTCCTTGTCCTCGCGCGGGCTGAACACGGGATAGGTGCCCGGCTGCAACGGCAAGGGCGGCTGCGGGCTGGCCAGGGCGTTGGGGGTACGCAATTTGCCCGGCGTCAGGTTGCGTTGCAGGCGTGTCCAGTAGTCGAGGTATTGCCGGGCGATTCCGGGGTCGTGGACGACGTGCCCCACGTTCGAATGGCCGAAGATCCCACCGGCCGAGATATTGGTCGAGCCGGTCCAGACACTGACCGGCTGGCCATGCTCGAGCAGCACGATGAACTTGTTGTGGCGGATACCCTCGCTGACCGTGCGCGGATGAGCGTGAGCGGCCAGGCCGGCCTGGGCGATGGTGGCCTGGTTCTCGGCCTTGTACTTGCTGGCCGCGTCATAGACGACCTGCACGTCGCCTTCACGCGCAGCATCGCTTAGCGCCTGGGCGACCGGCAGGTAGTGAAATTCATAGAACGCCGCGCGCAACCCCATGCCCGGCCTGGCACCGCGTTCGATGAAGGCAAGCAGGGCCTCGTACAAGCCTCGCGAAAGCCATCGCATCGGCTTGGATTGCGGTGCGTCGGGGTCGGGGGCAACGTTGTCGAACTCCCGGGCATAGGCCTGGGAGCCGATCACGCCACGGTTGAAGTACACGTCGTGGCGCACGCCCGTGCCCGGCGCCGCCGTGCTTTCGCAGCGCACACGCACGGCAACACCCAGGGCCTCATCCACACGCAGGTTCTTCGGCTCGCCGAACACCGGTTGCACCGCGTACTCGTAGTCGCCTTCGGCAGAGGCGGTGTAGTCCGCCCACAGGAAGCTCTGGATGGGGTGTTCGCTGGTCGGCACCCGCGTGCCCGGGGGCAGCCCCTTGTCCTTGTCTGCGAAGCGTTTCAAGCCACGCAGGTAATAGCGGGTACGCACCTGGCCGGCCGCGTCGAACTGCTTGCGCTGCACGGCAAAGCCCAGCAGGTTCTGCTCGCCTACCAGCGTCGCAAGGTTCGGTGGCGTGACGAAGTCCCAGGCCAGCACCACGACATGGGTGCCGGCGATGGCGCGTACGCGCAGGTAGTCGCCAGTGGCGGATGCTCGCATGGGAGGCACTCCTTGCAGGAAGGTTACTGGTTGGGTGTGCGGACCTTGATCTGCTGGTTGTCGGGGGTCCCGCCGGCTGGGCACGGCAATGGGCCGAGCTGTTTGTCCAGGCAGACCCAGAGCTCTTTCAGGCGGTTGCCCGAACCCACCGATACCCGCAGGCTCTGCGCAGGCAGCGCCGGGTTATGGGCCAGGAACGCCTGCTTGATGTCGCTCACCTTGGCGTCCACCAATTGGTTGGGACCCGCTTCGCTGCCGAGCATTTCCTGCAGGGAGGGCCGCTGCAGCGAGTCGTAGACCCGCTGTATATCGGCAAAGTAGCGCTCCGGCGATGACCAGCCGCAGGTACCGTGGGCCTGCCATTCGTTCTGCATCAGGTCCGGCCCGGGCATCATGCACAGGTGCTGCCTGACCAAGGGCGCCGGCAGCGAACCGACTGTCTGGCAGTTGCGCGGATGGTCCTGGTTGGACCTGGCGTAGCCATTCTGCGGCCACAGGCCGTGCACCACCCATTCGAAACGATTGCCCGAGAAGCACTGGAAGGCATGCTTTTCGCGTTGCGCCTTGGGCTTGTTGCGCTGGGCTTCACAATGCTCCGGCGACCAGGACAGCACCAGGGCCAGGTAATCGGTGGGCAGGTCCTTGTTGACGTAGTCCACCGGGCGGGCCGGCGCAGGCTCGACGTTGTCGGGCAACGCGCAGATTTGCTCGGCGAAGGTGGGCGAGGCGGCGGCTGCCAGGCAGCCAAAGAGCAGCGCTTTCAGGCAGGTTGCAGATTGTGGCGTCCATTGCATGATGACCTCCTTGTCGGGTGCGACAGGCTCCGTGCCTGTCGCTCGGTTAAACCCGTCAGGTGATGGTGTAGCGCGAATATGACGATTCGTCAGTGGCGGTTTGCTGTATCGTTCGCCCTGCGGCAGCACCCAGCGTCAATGAAGTGGAATAACATGAACCGTCGTAAAAAGATCAACCAGCTGTTGAAAGCCCACGCCAAGAAGGCCAGCGCCAAGTTGGCGCCGAAAAACAGGAACCCCTACATCTCCAAGGCCGACCGGTTGAAACTGGCGGCCGAGGCCGGCCAGCCCGAAGCAGACTCGGTGAGCGACGTCGCGCCGGCACAGCCCTGAACCTTCTGCATGAGCGAGCAATGCGATGGACCTCAAGTTCAGCCACGTGGATGTACTGGTCGCCGATCTGGACGCCGCCTGTAGCTATTACGCGCAGGTGCTGGGCGCCGACATTTCCCGCACGCTGGTCTGGGAACGCGGCGGCCTGCACGTCCACTATGCGATCGCCCGGGTCGGCCAGGAGCGTTTCATGCTGGTCCAGCCGCTGGCGGGCAACCTCAAGGACCTGCTCGATACCCACGGCGAAGGGATGATCTACCGCCACTGCTACTCCACGCCGGACATCGAACAGGCCTATGACCAGCTGACGGCCAATGGCATCCAGCCCGAGGACGAGAACGGCAAGCCACTGGCTCGCGAGCAGCTGCAATCGCCTGCCGGAGCCCGCATCATCTGGTTGCCCAAGCGTTTCGGGCATTTCTCGATCGAGATCATCGAGGCCCAGGCGCTCGAAGCCTTCATCGCAGGCGCGTTCAGCCCTTTGGCCGTTGCAGGCTGACTGGGGCGCCTGTCACTCGCCTGGCCCGGCAAACGCCCGCACCAACTGGTCGATCACCGCGCGCACCCGCGCCGTGTGGCGCAGGTCCTGGTGGGTGACCATCCACACCTCGTAGGGCTGGCTGCGCGTACGCTGCGGCCAGACTCGCCGCAAGCCGTCACGCTGCCCCAGCTCCACCGGGATCTCCCCGAGGCCCAGGCCTTCGGCGATGCCGCGGCGCAGCATCATGCTGGCGTTGGCCGCCATCACCACCCGCCCTTCGCCCATGGGCACGTCCACCAGGGTCGGTTCGGCGCGATCGCGCCAGTACGGCTCATACACCACCAGGTCGTGGCCGGCAAAGCTGCCCTCCTCCGGCACGCCCCGCCGCGCCAGGTAATCCGCCGAGGCGAACAGGCCCATCTGCCAGCTGGCCAGCTTGCGCAGCACCAGGTCGGGGCTGTCCGGGCGCTGGTTGCGAATGGCGATGTCGGTTTCGCGTTGCGACAGATTGACGATCTCCGAACTGCCACTGAGCACCACGCGCACCTCGGGATGGGTCTCATGTACCTGCCGCAGTGCCGGGATGACGAACTCCAGGGCCAGGGAGTCGGTGGTGGCGATGCGCACCTCGCCGGCCTCCTCGTTATCCGCGCCTCGGGTTCGGCGGGCAAGTTCCAGGGCCGCCTGTTCCATCTTCTGCGCCATTTCCACGGCCACTTCACCGATGGCGGTTAACTGATAACCGGCCGGCGTGCGCAGGAACAGGGTCGAGCCCAGGTCCGCCTCCAGCGCCGCCACTCGCCGGCCCACCGTGGCCTGGTCGACCCGCAGCACCCGGGCGGCGCGGCGCAGGGTCTGTTCGCGGCTCAAGGCCAGCAGCATGCGCGCATCATCCCAGTTCATTGGTCCACTCCTGATTCAGCGCAGTCACTGCCGGCTGAAGAAAATCTGCAAAGGTGCGTCGCAAAATCGCCGCGCGACCGGACAACCCGGCTTGCATACCCTGTGACGCAACGGGCCGACACGGCCTTTCTTCAGAATGACAGAGGTCTTCATGCGTCACATCATCCCCAGCCAAATGAGCGCCATCGACATCACCCGGCCAGGCGGCCCCGAGGTCCTGCAGGTTGCCAGCCATGCCACGCCCCAGCCAGGCCCGCGCGAGGTGCTGGTGCAGGTGCATGCCGCCGGCGTCAACGGCCCCGACCTGCTGCAGCGCAAGGGCCTGTACGATCCACCCGCCGGCGCGCCGGCCATCCCGGGCCTGGAGATCGCCGGCAAGGTGGTGGCCATCGGCGAGCAGGTCCGTCACTTTGCCCTCGGCGATGCCGTGATCGCCCTGGTCCAGGGCGGTGGTTATGCCGAGTACGCCGTGGCCGACGAACGCACCACCGCGCACCTGCCGGAAAACCTGTCGATGGTCGAGGGCGCGGCGCTGCCGGAAACCTTCATGACCGTGTGGGTCAACCTGTTCCAGCGCGGCGGCTTCAAGGCCGGTGAAAGCGTGCTGATCCATGGTGGCGCGTCGGGCATCGGCACTACCGCGACGCAACTGGCCCGGGCCTTCGGCGCGGCGAAGATCTTCACCACGGTCAATGGCGCCGGGCAACAGGCCGCAAGCCTGGAACTTGGCGCCGACGTGGCCATCGACTACACCTGCGAGGACTTCGTCGAGCAAGTCATGGCGCACACCGACGGCAAGGGCGTGGATGTGATCGTCGACATCATCGCCGGCGACTACGTGGCGCGGAACTTCAGGGCCGCCGCCATGGACGGGCGCATCGTGCAGATCGGCGTGGTCAAGGGTCCGGCCACCGAGGTCGACCTGTTCCCGCTGCTGACCAAGCGCCTGACCCATATCGGCTCGACCCTGCGCGCGCGCAGCGCCGACGACAAGGCGGCGATCCTCGGCGAGCTGCAGGCCAAGGCCTGGCCCCATGTACGCAGCGGCGCGGTCAAGCCGCTGATCCACGCCACCTTCCCGCTGGCCGCGGCCAGCCAGGCCCATGAACTGATGGAGTCGGGCCGGCATATCGGCAAGGTGGTGCTGAACGTCGTGCACAAAGGCTGAGTCAGTCGAGCGCACCGCTGCCCAGGGCGATCCTGATCGCCTGGGCGGTGGTGCTCACCCCCAGGCGCCGGCGGGCGGCGCGCAGGTGGTTTTCCACCGTGCGCAGCGACAGTCCGAGGGTGGCGGCGATATCGGCCTGGCGCTGCCCGGCGGCGGTCCAGGCCAGGACCTGGCGCTCACGCTCGGACAAACGCCCCTGGCCGCTGGGCGCTTCCAGCAGCCGCCGAGCGCCCGCGAACGCGGCCTGGGCCAGCAGCGTCAGGGCCAGCCGCGCGGCAGGTGTCGCCACGACCTGCGCGCCACCGAAACTCATGGCGCCTTCCAGGCCTGCGGGACCGAACACCGGCACCTGCAAGCCGTGGATACCCGGCCCGCTCGGCGTTCGTACCACGCGGTAACGCTCGTTGCCATCGTCCAGCCGCTTGCTCCAGAAGAACGGCTCGCGTGCCGCCAGCAGGTGACGGGTCACCGGACAGTGGCGCACGTAGGTCTGGGCGTCGACCGCCTGGCCATCGCCGAACCAGTCCCCCTCCACCCAATGGATACGCTCGACCACCTCGTCCCGCGCAGCGCTGGCGCTGAACAGCACGAAACGGTCATAGCCCAGCGGCCGGGCGACATTGCGCACGGCCGACTGGATATCCGCGAGGTCAGTGGCCTGCGCGATCCGCTGGACGGCTTGCACCAGCTGATCGAATGGCAGGTCCCTCATCCGCCGTTGACTGCCTTGAGCAGCGCCGAGGCGGCCAGCTTGCCCAGGGCATTGCCGGCCAACGGACTGTCGCCGGTGAGCAGCTTGCGGTCCTGGTGGACGGCACCGGAGATACCCTCGTTGATGATCTCGACGCCCTGGGCCTGCAGGCGTTCGCCGAACTTCCAGGTCAGGTGGCCGGGCATGTAGCCGATGTCCGGGGTCTTGGCATCCAGATCGTCAGGGAAGGCGCAGATCTTGTAGCCGTCGTAGAGCTTGCCGCCGGCCAGCAGCGCCGCCGGTCCGTGGCACAGGGTGATGACGAACTTGTCGTGGTCCGCCGCCCATTTCAGCACTCGCCCGACTTCCTCGCTTTCCGGCAGGCCGATCAAAGCGCCGTGGCCGCCCGGGATGAACACACCGATATAGTCCGAGTCCTCACCCAAGGCCTGTTCCAGCACATCGGCGAGCTTGCGCGGCTGCTTGAACGCTGGCTTGTAGCGATCGAACAGGCCCAGCACTTCGGTGTCCTCGCCGGGCATGGCCCAGTACTCGAACTTGACCGGGTTGCCCGACAAGGTCGCGACGTCGAAGGCAAAACCGGCCTTGTCCAGGTGGTACATCGGCAGCAGGGTTTCCACCGGGTGGTTGCCGGTGGAGAACAACGTGCCGTTGTCGGTGAGCAGGTAGCGCTCGTCGGCGCCGATCAGCAGGACCTTCCAGCGTCCGCCGCGGTAGGCGTCGGGATAGTCGGCGCCGCTGAGGTCGGACTTGCGCGAGGTGAACTGGCTGAGGGAATACGGCGAAGGGAAGAAGGCGTTGTCCTCGGCCGGGTCGGGCGTTGGGCGTTTGTCGTCGTTGGGGCTGGTCATGGTAGTGCTCCTGTGGCCTGGGGTAGGTAACCGGATCCATGCTAGGAGGCCGCCGGATGAGCGGCAATGAGGGTTTTCCCTCAATGGTGGCGTCGGTGAGGTGGCGGCCCCAGGGCAGTCTAGCCGAGCGCCGAGGGCGTATCGACGTCGCGCAGCACACCGCTGTCCTGCAAATCCAGGAGCAAAACGCTGTTCGCATGCCGCCGCAGCACCGAGCGCGCCCCTTCATCACCAGCCAACAGCGTCAGCTCGGCCCAGTAATCCCGGCCGAACACCACCGGGTGGCCGTTCTGCCCCTGATGACGCGGCACCACGATGACCGAGGGCGCCGCCGAGGCGAGCAGACGACGGAAGGTCTCCGCCCCGATCCACGGCATGTCCCCGAGCAGGATCGCCACAGCCTGCGCCTCGCTGTCACCCAGCGACGCCGCGCCGGCCGCCAGGCTATGGCCCATGCCCATGCCCGCCTCGGGGCTGTGGACGACCCGGCAGGCTGGCGGCAGCCCAAGATCCTCGGCCCGCTCGCCTGCGCGCAGCACCACGCGTACCTCGTCGAACACCGCCAGGGCGCGCTCGACGCTGTGCTGCAGCAGGCTGCGACCATCGGCCATCAGGGCCTGGCGCTTGTCCGCGCCGAAGCGCGCGCCCTGCCCGGCCGCGAGCACCAGGGCGACGACCTTCACAAGGCCTCGCGGGCGATGCCGCTGCGGGTCCGCAGGATATCGGCGAGCACCGCCAGGGCGATTTCCGCCGGCGTCTTGCTGCCCAGGTTCAGGCCGATCGGCGCATGAATGCGCGCCATGTCGGCATCACCCAGCTCGCCGATACGGCGCAGGCGCTCACGACGCTTGGCCGACGTGGCCTGTGAGCCCATCACACCGATGTAGAACGCTTCGGTACGCACCGCTTCGAGCATGGCCAGGTCGTCGATCTTGGGGTCGTGGGTGAGCGCCACCACCGCAGTGTCGCGATGGCAGCCGCCGTTGGCGATGAACAGCGAAGGCAGTTCACGACGGATTTCTATCCCGTCCAGCGCCACGTTGTCCATCACCTCGTCGCGAGGGTCGCACAGCACCACCTCGAAGCCCAGGCCCTTGCCGAATTCGGCGCAGAAATGCGCGACGCTCGAATACCCCGCCAGCAACAGGCGCTGGGCGGCGCCGATGCGCAGGCGCACGCAGTGCTCGCCACGCTCCACCCGTGGCCCCTGGCCGAGGTCATCGCTCAGGCGCCGTTCACCGCTGCGCAGGTCGACCTCGCGCAACAGCCGCCGACGCCCGAGCAAGGCGCTCTCCAGCTCGGCAAGATGCGCCTGGGTGGCGCAGTCGCCGGGCAGGTTCTCCACCAGCACGTCGAGAATGCCGCCGCACGGCAGGCGAATGTTGCCGCGGGTGTCGCTGCCGTCGCCATAGCGCACCACGGCAACCGCCGTGGCGAACTCGCCGGCGGCGACCCGCTCGAGGAAGTCATCCTCGACACAGCCGCCCGACAGCGATCCCACCCAGTGCCCGCCTTCGCTCACCGCCAATAGCGAACCCGGCGCGCGCGGCGCCGAGCCATAGGTGCACAGCACGCTGCACAGCCACACGCGCAAGCCGTCGCGCGACCATTGCGCCGCCTGGCGCACCACCTGCAGGTCGAGATGCTGCACGGGTCAATCCGCCTTCAGCTGGGCCAGCTGCTGGGTGGTCAGGTCGCCCGGCAGGCCGCCCCAGGCTTCGCGCAGGTAGTTGACCATGTCGGTCATCTGCTGGTCGTCGAGCTTGTCGGCAAAGCCCGGCATCGGCTGCATGCGCTCGAAGCCGGTGAACTGCTGTTCGCGGATGCCGTCGACGATGGCCTTGACCAGGTTGCGCGAGTCGGCCTGGCGCAGCACGGTGTTGCCCTGCATGGCCACGGCAATGTGCGGCTTGCCCTCGCCATCGCCGCCGTGGCAGCCGGCGCAGACATTGAGGTACTGCTGGCGGCCGCGCTTGGCGCTCTCGCCCAGGGTTTCATGGGCCACCGCCTGCACCACCTTGGCCGCCGGCGGCTGGTCGCCGAGCAGGTAGGTGGCCATGGCCGACAGGTCGCTGTCTTCAAGGTGCTGGGTGCTGTGGTGCACCACCGGGTACATCTCGTTGAACATGCTGCCCTGGGCACTGATACCGTGCTTGAGGAAGGTTGCCAGGTCGGCCTGGTTCCAGCCGCGGTCGGCCAGGTCCTGGGCCAGCAGGCTAGGCGCCAGGTAGCCCAGC
This sequence comes from Pseudomonas sp. FG36, assembly GCF_057809275.1. Taxonomy (NCBI): domain Bacteria; kingdom Pseudomonadati; phylum Pseudomonadota; class Gammaproteobacteria; order Pseudomonadales; family Pseudomonadaceae; genus Pseudomonas; species Pseudomonas sp. FG36. The sequence continues at coordinate 21,037 of NZ_JBMDJQ010000001.1, read as the reverse complement.
AGCAGGCCGCCGGTCAGGCGCTTGTCCTGCTGCAGCGCGCCGATGGGATTGCGCGGGGTGTGGCACTCGCCGCAATGGCCGAGCACTTCGACCATGTACTGGCCGCGCTTCCATGCCTCGCTGTTGCCCTTGCCTTCCTCCAGCTGCACGCTCTTGCCGTACAGCAGGTTCCAGCCCATCAGGCCGGTGCGCACGTTGAACGGGAAGCTCAGGCTGGTTTCCGGCGCCGGCCGGTTGATTGGCGCCACGCTCATCAGGTAGGCGTGGATCGCATCGGAGTCCTCGCGCTTGATCAGGTGATACGAGGTGTAGGGCATGGCCGGGTAAAGGTTGGCGCCGTCCTTGCGCTTGCCCTCGGTGAGGGCGGCGAAGAACTCGTCGCTGCTGTAGTTGCCGATGCCGTGCTGCTTGTCCGGGGTGATGTTGGTGCCGTAGATGGTGCCGAACGGCGAATGGATTGGCAGACCGCCGGCGTAGGGCGCGCCGCCTTCGGCGGTGTGGCAGGCCATGCAGTCGGCGGCGCGGGCGAGGTATTCGCCGCGCTTGATCAATGCCTCGTCGGCCGCCTGGACGTTGCAGGCGACCAGCGCGCCAATGGCCAGTGCCAGGCTGCTCAGAACTCGCGTCATGCTCAACCCTCCTTGACCAGGCCGAGGTCGCCCAGCACGTCGCGGGTCGCCTCGTAGTAGCGCACATAGCCGGTGCAGCGGCACACATGGTGGCCGAGGCTGGCTTCGATGGCCTGCTCCAGCTCGCTCTTTTTCAGCGGCTTGCGCTGGGCCTTCTCCACCAGCACCGTGGCGGCGTTGACGAAGCCCGGGGCGCAGTAGCTGCACTGGAAGGCGAAGCGGTCGACGAACTTCTGCTGGATCGGGTTCAACTCGGTGGGGTTGCCCGCTTCGTCGCGTTTGGCGTGGCCTTCGATGGTGCGCACTTGCTTGCCCTCGAAATAGTGCGCGCCGGTGATGCAGGTGCGCACTTCCTCGCTGGTGCCGTCGGGGTTGTCGACGATCACCACGCAGGCATGGCAGATGCCCTGCCCGCAGCCCAGGCGCGAGCCTGTGAGGTTCTGGTACTCGTGCAGGTAGTCGATCATCGCCAGGTCATCGGGGACCACCTCGGTGACGACAGATTGACCGTTGAGGGTCAGTTGCAGCTTGCGGTCAGCCATTGAGGGCCTCCTTGACGCGGGCGGGGGTGATGGGCAGGTCGCGGACACGCTTGCCGATGGCATGGGCCACGGCGTTGCCGATGGCGCCGACCACCGGGATCATCACCACCTCGGCGATGCCCTTGGACGGGTCGGTCGGCGACAGCGGCGGCAGGATCTCGGACGTCTGTTTCCATACCGCCACATGCCGGGCCATCGGCAGACGGTAACGGTTGAAGTTCCAGTCGCCCTCGCCTGGGCCACCCTCGTACAGCGGCATCTCCTCCAGCAGCGCATGGCCGATGCCCATGGCGATACCGCCCTCGAGCTGACCCTTGACCAGCTCGGGCACCAGCACCCGGCCACACTCGACCCAGCTGTGGTGGTTGAGCACGCTGACCTCGCCGCTGCCCTTGTTCACCTTGACCTCGACGATGGTCGCCACCGGGCTGTAGTAGGTGACCATGGCGTTGTTCAGCTGGGTAGCCGGGTACTCGACGTTCTGCCGGTCGAGCAGGTGGAAGCCGGCGCTGTTCATCTGCGCCTTCTTCGCGTTCAGCGCACCGTCGCCGTACTTCACCGCCAGGGCATCGAGCGGCAGGCGCTCGCGCACGCCGTCGATGACGAAGTCGGCCTCGGCCCAGCTCCAGCGGTTGAAGCCATGCACGCTGACGCCGGTGATCAGGCCCATCTCGTGGGCCTTCTTCGCAAGCTCCGCGAACGGGATCGGCTCCAGGCCGTTGCCGGTCAGCGCGCCGTTGACCCACACCGCGTTCTCGCGGCGCACCACCAACGGGTTGGCCTGGCCGCCGAACGGACCCTGGCTCCACAAGGCCATGGCCGCCGGCCACAGGCCGTGGTTGAACAGCACCCGGGCCGCCTCGCGGGTGGCGTGGCTGAAGTAGAACGCCGAGTTGGTCGCCGACGACGGCGAAGCCAGCTTGGCGACCCAGCGCGGGTTGCGCAGCGCGGCGTCCTGCTCGGCCTGGCTGATCAGGTAGGGGTTGCCGCTGGTGCTCAGCTGCAGCTCAGGCCATTCGGTCTGGGCGGTCTGCACGTGATCGGCGACGCGGCCAAGGAAGTCGCTGACCACCAGGGCCTGGGAGGTCGACATGCCGGTGCCCAGCTCGGTGCCGATATGGCGCAAAGTAATCTGGCCATCGGCAGTGAACTCGACCGCCGCCATCGGCGCCTCGGCGCCGGTGCCGAAGTCCTTCTGGGTGATGGCGAAGCCCACGCCGTACCAGTTGTCGTGGTCCTTGGCGTCTTCGGCCTGCTTGCGCGCATGGCGGTTCTTCCACCAGTCGTGTTCCGCGGCCTTGTCGAGGATCTCGTGCAGGCGCAGGGCACCGGCGGGCACCGCGCCCTGGGTGTTCTTCATGCCCGACTTGAGCGCGTTCTTGCGGCGCAGCTCGATGGCATCCACGCCCAGGCGATCGGCGATCTCGTCGACCATCATCTCGGTGGCGGCCATGCTCTGCAGGGTGCCGTAGCCGCGCATGGAGCCGGCCTCGACGCCACGGGAGTGGTAGGCGGTGACCGACAGGTCGTTCTGCGGCATGTAGTAGATCGACTGCGCAGCGGTAGCGCCTACTGAAGCCACCGACGGGCTGTAGTTGATGCGCCCGCCGCCGTCGACGGTCATGTCGGCGCGGAAGATCTTGAAGCTCATGTCCTTCTTGTCGACGGCCAGCTGGTAGCGGATGTCGAACGGGTGGCGCTTGATGCCGCTCTGGAACTGCTCGTAGCGGTCGTTGGCCAGGCGGATCGGCACACCCGCGCCATACAGCGCGGCGACGGCGGCGTAGAACACGAAGATGTTGTTGTCCTTGGAGCCATAGCCGACGGTGTAACCCGGGTGCATGTTCAGGTGCTTCAGGCCGAAACGCGACGGTTTGATCATGTGCACGCATTCCTGCGCCACTTCGAACGGGCACTGGGTGGCGACGACGAAATGCAGGGTGCCGGTGGCCGGGTCGAACCAGCCGTTGCCGTTGTCCGGCTCGAGGGCTGCGGGCTCGATCGACGGGGTCTTGTAGCGCTCGTCGAACAGCAGCCAGTCTTCCGGCGGTTGCTTGAGCTGCTCGTCGATACGCTGGGCGTAGAACATCCCCTGCTCGGTGAGGGTGCCGTGCTGCTTGGGCTCGGCGGTCCATACCGGCTTGCGCGCCAGGATGGTGGGGAACAGCATGGTGTTCTTCAGGCTCGAGTATTCGTCCTCGTCGAACGGCGTCTTGCCGGCCACGCGCACGAAACGGAAGCTGCCGTAAGGATCGCGCTGGTACAGCGGGGCCTGGGCGCCGTAGCGGATCGCCTGGTCGTTGAACTGCAGCTTGAGCTTGGCCTTGCGGAAGCGCTCGAAGTCGTTCCAGATCAGGATCGCCACCGGGTGGCCGATGAACATCGGTACCTGGCCGGGCGGCAGCAATGGATCTGGCGAGTGGGCCTCGGGCCAGGCGATGCCGTCCTTCTTCAGGTCATCGGCGCTGACGACGCGGTCCGGCTGCAGCTCGGCGCCCAGCAGCGACAGGTCGTAGCCCGCGTAGATACGGTCGGCCTTGGTCGCCTTGAGCAGCATGGCGTGGCCTTGCTGCTGTGGCCAGCCAGGCATGTCCTTGGCACGGATGTCGCGGGCGAACACCTTGTTGCCGCAGACCTTGGACAGCGCGTCGTTTCGCGAAAGCGCCTTGCCGTCGTGGTTCATCCACTTCTGCGGCGAGGTGGTGACCTTGCTCTCCATCAGGGCGGCGAACGCCTGGCTGCCGAGCGGCGCCATGGTCACGCCGACACCGGCGATCAGCCCGCCTTGCAGGAACGAACGCCGGGAAATATCACGGTTGGACATGGTTGATCCTCTGGGCAGCTCTTGGGTTGCCCATGCTTTTTCTGGTGCTTGAGAAACTGAAAGGGCGCGCACGATCACAAAAACTGACTACAAAGTCAAGTTAACGATCGTAGGGTGCCTCTGCAAGTCAAGCAGACAACTTGTCGCGGGGCGTCGCGAAGGGTCAATCCGGCAAGCGATAGCGCTCGGCGAAGTACTGGCGGAAGAACTCCACCGCCACCCGCACCTTGGCTGAACCTGCCAACGGCGCCGTATACACCGCCCAGATATCCGCCGCCTGCTGGTACTCGGGCAGCACCTGCACCAGGCGCCCATCGGCGATGCTGTCATGCACGTCCCACCAGGAGCGCAGCAGGATCCCTCGCCCGTCCAGGCACCACTGGTGCGCCACCTCGCCGTGGTTGCTGGAAAGCCCGCCGGTGACGCGCACGCTTTCCTCGCCCTGGGGGCCTTCCAGGTGCCACAGGCCGAACGGGTGGTCGCGCTCCTTGATCACCAGGCAGTCATGGCTGGCCAGGTCGGCCAGCACCCGCGGCGTGCCATGCGCGGCCAGGTAGCCAGGGGCGGCGCACAGCACCCGACGGTTGCGTGCCAGGGGTTTGGCGATCAGGTGCGGGGCGATGACGTTGCCGACGCGGATGTCCAGGTCCACCCCTTCGGCGATCAGGTCCACCAGGCGGTCATGCACATCCAGGCGGATGTCCAGCCCAGGGTAGCGCGCCGCCAGCTCCGACAGCGCCGGCGCCACGAAGCGCCGCCCCAGCCCCAGGCTGCTGGCGATGCGCAGTTGCCCCGCCGGCTCGCGCTGGCCGGCGTTGAGGTCGTCGTCCATGCGCCGCAGGGTCTCGAAGATCTGCTGCGCCCACTGGTACACGCGCTCGCCCTCCTCGCTCACCGTCACCCGCCGGGTGGTGCGGTGCAGCAGGCGTACGCCGAGGCTTTCCTCCAGCAGGCGAATACGCTTGCTGATGAATGCCGCCGACATGCCGCGCTCGTCCGCCACCGCGGCGAAGCTGGCGCGGCGGGCCACCTGCAGGAAGATGTCGAGGTCATCCAGGTTCGGCAGATTATTCACGTTTCGTGCACCAAGAATTGATGGATTGCCGGATTATCTCCGAAGCACAGCCTTATAGCATGGTCTGCATCTTCCCTAGACACGAGATGCGCCCCATGACCAAGACCTTCAAGATCGCCGCCATCCCCGGTGACGGCATCGGCAACGAAGTCCTCCCCGAAGGCCTGCGCGTGGTCGAGGCCGCCGCCCGCAAGCACGGCCTGGACCTGCAGTTCGAGTTCTTCGAATGGGCCAGCTGCGATTACTACCTGGCCCACGGCAAGATGATGCCCGACGACTGGTTCGACCAGCTCAAGGGCTTCGACGCCCTGTACTTCGGCGCCGTCGGCTGGCCCGACAAGGTCCCGGACCACATCTCGCTGTGGGGCTCCCTGCTCAAGTTCCGCCGCGACTTCGACCAGTACGTGAACATCCGCCCGGTGCGCCTGTTCCCCGGCGTGCCCTGCCCGCTGGCGAACAAGCAGCCCGGCGACATCGACTTCGTGGTGATCCGCGAGAACACCGAGGGCGAATACTCCTCCCTGGGCGGGCGCATGTTCGAAGGCACTGACAACGAGTTCGTGCTGCAGGAGTCGGTGTTCACCCGTCGCGGCGTCGACCGCATCCTCAAGTACGCCTTCGACGTGGCGCAGACCCGCGAGCGCAAGCACGTGACCTCGGCGACCAAGTCCAACGGCATGGCCGTGAGCATGCCCTACTGGGACGAGCGCACCGCCGCCATGGCCGCCCACTATCCCGAGATCAGCTGGGACAAGCAGCACATCGACATCCTCTGCGCCCGCTTCGTGCTGCAGCCGGAGCGTTTCGACGTGGTAGTGGCCTCCAACCTGTTCGGTGACATCCTCTCCGACCTCGGCCCGGCGTGCGCCGGCACCATCGGCATCGCGCCGTCGGCCAACCTCAACCCCGAGCGCAAGTTCCCCTCGCTGTTCGAGCCGGTGCATGGCTCAGCGCCGGACATCTACGGCAAGAACATCGCCAACCCGATCGCGATGATCTGGTCCGGCGCGCTGATGCTCGAGTTCCTCGGCCAGGAAAACAACGATGCCCGCTACCAGGCGGCCCACGACGACATCCTCAAGGCCATCGAGACGGTGATCGCCAACGGCGATACCACCCGTGACATGGGCGGCAGCCGTTCGACCCAGGAAGTGGGCAAGGCCATTGCCGAGCTGCTCGGCGCCTGATTTGGCGCTAGGTAATCGCGGGGCCGATGCGACTTGCCCCGCGATATCGCCAGCCCAATCATCCGGATTGTCCGACGATCCTATTGCCACCCACTTCGATTCAATGCAGAATCTGTCAACCAAAAGATACCTGTTACCTGTTAGTTAACAGAAAGGAAACACAGAACCTCGATACGGACTTCCCAACGCCTGACGCCTACTACAAAAAAAATGCTCCAGGAGACAATTGATGTCCCCCAATAACAAAAAGATCGACGTGTTCCTGATCGCCGTGAGCCTGTTGGCCGTGCTGCTCACCGTGATCGGCCTTGCCGCCTTCCCTGCCCAGGCCGAAAGCCTGGCCAACCAGCTGTTCGAAGTGGCCACCCGCACCTTCGGCACCAGCGTCCAGGTACTGGTGTTCGGCAGTTCCCTGGCTGTGCTGTACCTGGCCTTCAGCAAATACGGCAACATCCGCCTGGGTGCCGGCAAGCCCGAATACTCCACCGCCACCTGGGTGTTCATGTTCATCTGCGCCGGCATGGGTTCCTCGACCCTGTACTGGGGCGTGATGGAGTGGGCCTACTACTACCAGACCCCAGGCCTGAACATCGCGCCGATGTCGGCCAAGGCCCTGGAATACAGCGTCAGCTACTCGTTCTTCCACTGGGGCATCAGCGCCTGGTCGATCTACGCCCTGGCCTCGCTGGCCATGGCCTACCACTTCCATGTGCGCAAGAAGAGCGGCCTCAACCTGGCCTCGATCATCGAAGCAGTCACCGGTTTCAAGGCTACCGGCCCGGTCGGCCGCGCCGTCGACCTGATCTTCCTGCTGACCATGATGGGCGCGCTGACCGTGTCGCTGGCGCTCACCGCCTCGACCCTGACCCGCGGCCTTGCCGACCTGGCCGGCACCCCCAACACCTTCACCGTGCAGTTGCTGGTGATCGGCGCGGTGGCGCTGCTGTTCTCGCTGAGCTCGTACATCGGCATCGATGGCGGCCTGCAGCGCCTGTCGAAGATGGTCTGCATCGGCGCCCTGGTGTTCGCCGCCATCGTCCTGCTGGTCGGGCCGACCCAGTTCACCCTGAACAACACCGCCAATTCCATCGGCCTGATGCTGCAGCACTACGTGCAGATGAGCCTGTTCACCGACCCCGCCGGCGACGGCGCCTTCACCCGCAACTGGACGGTGTTCTACTGGCTGTGGTGGGTGTCCTACGCCCCGGGCGTGGCGATGTTCGTCGCCCGCGTGTCCCGTGGCCGACTGATCAAGGAAGTGGTGTTCGCCCTGCTGCTGGGCGGCAGCTTCGGTTGCTGGTTCTTCTTCGGGGCGCTGGAAAGCTACAGCATGCACCAGTTCATCAACGGCCAGATCGACGTACCCAAGCTGCTCGGCACGCTGGGCGGCGAAGCCGCGGTGACCGACCTGTTGCTGGCCCTGCCCTGGGGCACGCTGTTCCTCGCCGCGTACCTGTTCATCATGGCGGTGTTCTGCGCCTCGCACATGGACGCCGCCGCCTACGCCGTGGCCGCCACCAGCACCCGCAACCTGCGCGAAGGTGAAGACCCAAGCCCCACCCTGCGCCTGTTCTGGTGCGTGGTGCTGACCCTGGTGCCACTGGCCATGCTCTTCGCCAAGGCCTCGCTGTCGACCATGAAGACCGCCGTGGTGCTCACCGCGATCCCGTTCATGGTGATCCTGCTGGTAAAGATCTACGGGTTCTTCAAGTGGCTGGCGGCCGACTACGGCCAGGTGCCGGCGTACCGCATCGAGGAAGAGGCCACCCGCCTGGCGGGTGAGGAACCGCAGCCGCAGGCACCGCGTAGCGCTGCCGTGGTGCACTGAAATACAACCTGGGAGCGGGCTTGCCCGCCCCCGTTCTGGCAAATTTTTTTGCCCAGCTTGTTAACCATCAGATACGCGTTAACCAATAAGAACCGAGATAGAGCCATGAACGATTTCAAACGCCTGCCCGCCGACTTCTGCGCCAACCCCGAGGAGGCCTTCACCCTCCCGGCCAAGTTCTACACCCAGGCCGCCGTCTTCGAACACGAGAAGGAAGCGATCTTCGCCCGCAGCTGGATCTGCGTCGGCCACCGCAGCGAAGTCGCCGAGAAGAACGCCTACATCACCCGCCAGGTGATCGGCGAGAGCATCATCGTCGTGCGGGGCCGCGACGACGTGCTGCGGGCCTTCTACAACGTCTGCCCGCACCGCGGCCACCAACTGCTCGAAGGCAGCGGCAAGGCCAAGAACGTGATCACCTGCCCGTACCACGCCTGGACCTTCAAGCTCGACGGCGAGCTGGCCCATGCGCGCAACTGCGAGAACGTGGCCAACTTCGACAAGGACAATTCAACCCTGGTGCAGCTGCGCGTGGAGGAATACGCCGGCTTCATCTTCATCAACATGGACAACGACGCAGGCTCCGTCGAAGACCAGCTGCCGGGAATGCAGAAGCGCATGCGCGAAGCCTGCGCGGTGATCGACGACCTGCATCTGGCCGCGCGCTTCGTCAGCGACACCCCGGCCAACTGGAAATCCATCGTCGACAACTATTTGGAGTGCTACCACTGTGCCCCGGCCCACCCCGGTTTCTCCGATTCGGTGGACGTCGGCCAGTACAGCCACAGCCTGCACGGCAACTGGACCCTGCAATACGGCCTGGCCAAGCCGTCGGAGCAGTCATTCACCTTCGACGAGTCGGTGAAAGACCCGTCCTTCGCCGGCTTCTGGGCCTGGCCATGCACCATGTTCAACGTACCGCCAGGAGCCAACTTCATGACCGTGATCTACGAGTTCCCGGTCGATGCCGAAACCACCCTGCAGCACTACGACATCTACTTCCTCAACAAGGAACTCAGCGAAGAGCAGCACAAGCTGATCGACTGGTACCGCGAGGTGTTCCGCCCCGAGGACCTGCGGCTGGTCGAGAGCGTGCAGAAAGGCCTGAAGTCCCGCGGCTACCGTGGCCAGGGCCGGATCATGGTCGACGCCCAGCGCAGCGGCGTCAGCGAGCACGGCATCGCCCACTTCCACAACCTGATCGCGGTCGCCCATCTGGACGACTGAACACACCCAAGCTCCCCCGCCCCGCGCCAGGGCCTGGCGCGGGGCTTTGTTGTCGAGGTACGCCATGGCCAAGCAATACGAGATGTTCAAGGTGCGCGTGACCGGTGTGGAACAGGCCACGCCGCAGATCAAGCGCTTCACCCTGGCCCGCGCCGACGGCGGCCCCCTGCCCGCCTTCAGCGGCGGCAGCCACGTGATCGTGCAGATGCAGTCGCCCTGCGGCAGCCAGTTCAGCAATGCCTACTCGCTGATGAGCGACCCGCGTCAATTGCATAGCTACCAGATCGGCGTGCGGCTCGAGGAGCAGTCCAAGGGCGGTTCGGCGTTCATGCACAACCAGGTCGCGGTGGGCAGCGAGCTGACCATCTCCACCCCCAACAACCTGTTCGCCCTGGACGCCGATGCCGGGCGCCATGTGCTGATCGCCGGCGGCATCGGCATTACCCCCTTCCTGGCGCAGTTGCACGAGCTGGAAGGTGGCGCCACTCCCTACGAGCTGCACTACGCCTTCCGCGCCCCGGAACACGGCGCCTTCCAGGGCGACCTGGAACAAGGCCCGCATGCCGGCAACACGCGGTTCTACATCGACAGCCTGGACCGCAAGCTCGACCTCGCCGCGCTGTGCGCGGGCCTGGCCGATGACGCCCACCTCTATGTGTGCGGGCCCAAGCCGCTGATCGACGCGGTGATCGCCACCGCCGCCGCTGCTGGAATCGCCGAATCGCGGGTGCACTGGGAACAGTTCGCCGCCGCCGCGCCGGCCACAGGTGCGGCCTTCACCGTGGTGCTGGCCCGGTCGGGCACCGAACTGCAAGTCGAGGAAGGCATGACCATCCTCCAGGCCATCGAGAAGTCCAAGGCCGCGAAGGTCGAGTGCCTGTGCCGCGAAGGCGTGTGCGGCACCTGCGAGACGGCGATCCTCGAAGGCGAGGCCGAGCATTTCGACCAATACCTCAGCGACGAGGAAAAGGCTGCGCAGCAGAGCATGATGCTGTGCGTGTCGCGGGCGCGCTCGGCGCGGTTGGTGCTGGATCTCTGAGGGGCAAAGTCGGATCGTGTCCCAATGGGGCGAACGATGCCATCTCGGAGCAAGCCCGCTCCTGCAGGAATAGCGCATGACCTGTAGGAACGGGCTTGCCCCGCGATAGCGTCGAGCACGTCGATGCAAATGCGGGCCAGTAGATCAATTAATTGTTATGAGATAACATCTCGCATCCTCTGTTTGCGACTTTTTCAATGGCCAGCCCCCGACTCCCCCAACGCCTGCAAAGCATCGACGCCCTGCGCGGCCTGGTGATCCTGTTCATGCTGCTGGACCACGTGCGCGAAACCTTCTTCCTGCATCGCCAGGTCAGCGACCCGATGACCATCGATGCGATCGACGCCACCGAACCCAGCCTGTTCGCCAGTCGCACCCTGGCGCACCTGTGCGCGCCGGTGTTCGTGCTGCTTACCGGGCTATCGGCCTGGTTGTATGGCGAGAAGTACCAGGGCCGTGGCGATGTCTCGGTGTTCCTGTTCAAACGCGGTCTGTTCCTGGTACTGCTGGAATTCACCCTGGTCAACTTCGCCTGGACCTTCGAGTTGCCTCCGAGCGTGATCTACCTGCAGGTGATCTGGGCCATCGGCCTGAGCATGCTCGCCCTGTCGCTGCTGGTGTGGCTGCCGCGCCCGGCGCTGCTCGCCCTCGGCGCGCTGATCGTCGCCGGTCACAACCTGCTCGATGGCCTGCACTTCGGGCCGGAATCGGCGCTGCATGTGCCATGGGCGATCCTGCATGAGCGCAGTTGGCTGGAGGTGGGCGAACATCTGCGCCTGCGCACGTCCTACCCGCTGTTGCCGTGGATCGGCGTGATCGCCCTGGGTTATGGGCTCGGGCCGTGGTTTGCCCGGGGCAGCGACGCCGGCAAGCGCCAACAGCGCCTGCTATGGGCCGGCGCGGCGTTGCTGCTGGGGTTCGGCGCGCTGCGCCTGCTCAATGGCTACGGCGAAGCCCCCTGGAGCCTCTACGCCAGCGTCGGGCAGACGCTGATGAGCTTCTTCAATATCACCAAGTACCCACCGTCGTTGCTGTTCCTGGCCCTGACCCTCGGCGTCGGCCTGCTCCTGCTGCGCGGCTTCGAGCGTGCCGGCGACGCCCGCTGGATCGGCCCGCTTGCGGTGTTTGGCGCAGCGCCGATGTTCTTCTACCTGCTGCACCTGTATGTGCTCAAGCTGCTGTACGTGGCCTGCGTGGCGCTGTTCGGCCTGAACCAGGGCCGCTATTTCGGTTTCGATGGCATCGGGGCGGTATGGCTGACCGCCGTGCTGCTGCCACTTGCCCTGTACCTGCCGGTGCGCTGGTTCGCCCGGCTGAAAGCGCGCCGGCGCGATATCGCCTGGCTCAAGTACCTGTAAAAGCGTTTTCACCCGACAGCCCGATGGTCTACCATGCCGCCCGCCGGTTTCCACACGGAATCAAAAGGGAATCCCGGGCTCGCCACTGGCGATCCAAAGGGAACTGCCCCCGCAACTGTAGGTGCCGAGCCTGCGCCATCGATGCCACTGGGTCTGCCGACCCGGGAAGGCTGGCGCCGGCCTGGACGCACCAGTCAGGAGACCTGCCGGCACGCATTCACCAACCGGCGGGGTGTCCGGGATGGTCATCCGCCCTGGCCGCGTGCTTGCGCAGGCTGCCGGGCGATGCCTGTCCGTGGGCCATTCCGTGCACCACCCAGGAGATCGCCCCACCATGCCGCACCGCCTCGCCGCCCTCCTCGCCGGCCTGTCCCTGTCGGGCCTGGCCCACGCCAGCACCACCCTGTACCCGCTGACCGTCGACAACTGCGGCATGCCGCAGACCTTCACCCAGGCCCCGCAACGGGCGGTGACCGTCGGCCAGGCCGGCACCGAGCTGCTCTATGCCCTGGGCCTGGGTGAGCGGCTGGCCGGCACCTCGCTGTGGTTCAACAACGTGCTGCCGGAATTCAAGGCGCAGAACGACAAGGTCCCGCGCCTGGCCGACAACGAACCGAGCTTCGAGGCGGTGGTCGGCAAACGTCCGCAACTGGTGACGGCGCAGTTCGAATGGATGATCGGCGCCCAAGGGGCGGTCGGCACCCGCGAACAATTCCAGGAGCTGGGCATCCCCACCTACCTGCTGCCCTCGGACTGCGAGGGCAAGGACAACCTGGTGGGCGCCGACGGCACCCGCCTGCAGCCGTTCAAGGTGCAGAGCATCTACAAGAGCGTCAGCCAGCTGGCCGAGATATTCGACGTGCAGGAGCGTGGCGCGCGCCTGAATGCCGAGCTCCAGGGCCAACTGGAACAGGCCAGGCAGCGCCTGGCCGGCCAGGACCTGGCGCACACCAGCGCGCTGTTCTGGTTCTCCAGCGCCGACCTCAAGACCGACCCCTATGTCGCCGGCCGCCAGGGCGTGGCCGACTACATGCTGCAGACCCTTGGCGTGCGCAACGTGGTCGAGTCCAGCGAAGAATGGCCTACCGTGGGCTGGGAAACCCTGGTCAAAGCCAACCCCACCTGGCTGATCGTCGCGCGCATGGACCGCCGCCGCTACCCGGCCGACGACTACCAGAAAAAACTCGACTTCCTGCGCAGCGACCCGGTCACGCGCAATATGGACGCGGTCAAGCACGGCCGGATCATCGTCCTCGATGCCGACGCCATGCAGGCCGGCATCCGCCTGTTCCGCGGCCTGGACGTGCTGTCCAGCGCCTTCGCCAGCGGTAAAGCACCCCAGCCATGAGCCGCCTGCTGCCCATCAGCCTCTTTGCTTTGCTCGCCCTGTGCCTGGCCATGCTTGCCGGGATTGCCATCGGCGAGACCCGTGTCGGCGCCGAGGCGATCTGGCAGGTGCTGGCCAACCAGCTGTGGCAGGCCGGCCATGGCGTCGACCCGATCGACGCCGGTATCGTCTGGAACTACCGCCTGCCGCGCACCCTGGTCGCCGCCGCCTGCGGCGCGGGGCTGGCGACCTGTGGGGTGATCCTCCAGGCGCTGCTGCGCAACCCGTTGGCCGAGCCGTACCTGCTGGGCCTGTCTGCCGGCGCCTCGACCGGCGCCGTGGCGGTGGGGCTGTTCGGCCTGGGCGGCGCGGTGCTGTCGCTGTCGGCCGGCGCCTTCATCGGCGCGCTGGCGGCGTTCGCCCTGGTGTTGCTGCTATCGCGCGCCAGTGGCAGCCGCCACGACAACGCCCAGGTGATCCTCGCCGGCATCGCCGGCTCGCAGCTGTTCAACGCCCTCACCGCTTTCCTCATCACCAAGTCGGCCACCGCCGAGCAGGCCCGCGGCATCCTTTTCTGGCTGCTGGGCAACCTCAGCGGCGTGCGCTGGCCGTCGGTGTGGCTGGCGGTGCCGGTCGCCCTGTTCGGCCTCGTGATATGCCTGTGGCAGCGCCGCGCACTGGACGCCTTTACCTTCGGCGCCGACTCGGCGGCCTCGCTGGGCGTACCGGTGCGCCGCACACAGCTGCTGCTGATCAGTTGCGCGGCGCTGGTCACCGCGGTGATGGTGTCCATCGTCGGCGCCATCGGCTTCGTCGGCCTGGTCATCCCCCATGCCCTGCGCCTGCTGCTCGGCCCCGGGCACAGCCGCCTGCTGCCGGCCAGCGCCCTGGGCGGTGCGCTGTTCCTGATCATCGCCGACATCCTCTCGCGCACCCTGATCACCGGCCAGGTGATCCCGGTGGGCGTGGTCACGGCCTTGATCGGCGCACCGGTGTTCGCGCTGATCCTGATCAGCCGCAGGGGGCGCCCATGAGTGTGATGACCACCATCGCCGACGCGCCGCTCACCTGCCAAGGGCTCGGCCTGCGCCTGGGCGGACGCGACGTGCTGCAGGGGGTCGACCTGAGCGTGATGCCCGGCGAAACCCTCGGCGTGGTCGGCCCCAACGGCTCGGGCAAGTCCACCCTGCTCAAGCTGCTCGCCGGCCTGCGCACGCCCAGCAGTGGCAGCGTGCGCCTGCTCGGCCAAGCGCTGGAGCGCATGCCGCGCCGGCATGTCGCCCAGCGCCTGGCCCTGGTCGAGCAACAGGCCGACACCCTGGACGCCATCAGTGTCTACGACGCCGTCGCCCTGGGCCGCACGCCCTGGCTCTCGGCCCTGGCACCGTTCGGCAACGATGACCGCGCCATCGTCGACCAGGCGCTGGCCGACGCCGACGCCAGCCACCTGCGCCGACGGCTATGGGGCGAACTGTCTGGCGGCGAGCGCCAGCGCGTGCATATCGCCCGGGCCCTGGCGCAACGGCCGCAGGTGCTGTTGCTGGACGAGCCGACCAACCATCTCGATATCCAGCACCAGCTCGGCTTGCTGCGCCAGGTGCAGGCGCTACCGGTGACGACGCTGGTGGCGCTGCATGATCTCAACCAGGCACTGACTTGCGACCGATTGGCCGTGCTCGATCAGGGGCGGCTGGTTGCGCTAGGCAAGCCGGAAGCGGTGTTGACGCCGGAGCGGTTGCTGGGGACGTTTGGGGTGCGGGGGCACTACCTGGTCGATCCGTATGATGGGGCGCGGCTTTTGCGGTTTTGGGCCTGAGTCGGCATGGAAAGCGCCGCTGACGCGGCGCATCGCCGGCAAGCCGGCTCCCACGCCGAACGCGCCAGCCTGAAGCCATGCGCCGTCCTGTGGGAGTCGACTTGGCGGCGATCAGGCCGGCTGGTTTACCTGCGGCAGCTTCCAGACCTGCATCTCCTGCGGCGTCAGGCTGGCCAGCACCTGCATGAAGGTTTCGGTCAGCTCGCTGCTGACATTACCGTGGGCGCGGTAGTTGCTCAGCAGATAGCGCTTTACCGTATTCGGCCAGTTGTTCGCCAGATGGGCAGCCTTGATGATGCCCTTGGCGTCCTGATAGTTGGCAGCGGGCTTGACCTGGGTCAGCCGGTGCTCGAAGTGGCCGAAGCTCCAGTCGTCCTCGCGAGCCTCGAATTCGTCCAGCAGTTTCACCTTGTACAACGCAAGCTCGGGCATGCGTGATCTCCTTGTGATGGGGTGGAAGGAGACGGTAGGCGAATACGCCGGGAATGGAAATGAACACGGTGTTGAGCATGGCGGGTGTCGGTTGGGACGGCCTGTCAGACGCCGGCTGCAGGGGCCGGTGCAAGGGCTACCGCGCGGATAACGCAACCGGGCGCTCGCCCAGTTTCTGCGCCAGCCGCAACAGGTAGCCATCCGGGTCCTGGACCAGGAACTGGCGCAACCCCACTTCGACGGCATCTGCGCGATACCAGACGTCCTCGCACGCCTGGAACAACGGCCAGCGATGGCGCTCCAGCCGTTCGAGCAGCGGCGCGACCGCAGCGACATCGATCAGCAGGTTGATTCCCCGCCCGAAGGGCTTTTCCAGCGGCCCGGTGAGCCAGTGATCATCGGCATCGAGCTGCTCGAGCATCACCTGCGCGCCGTGCAGGTCGAGGTAGGCGAAACGCTGCTCCGGGCGTTGGTAGGCAATCTCGAAGCCCAGCAGCGATACCCAGAAATCCAGGCTGCTGTCGAGGTCGCTGACGATCAGTTCGGGCACCATTGTGTTGCGCTGTAGCATGCGGGTCGTCCTTGAGGGGTATGGGCAAGCGGACGACATGATAACGCTTACCCCAACTTCCACCAGCGTGGCCGGCAAGCACGAAACGAATGCGATGTGGGCCGCAAGGCCTGGGCGCCTTTGGCATCAAAGCAGCCCAGCAGCAAGGCCACCGTGGGGGCGTCATCCACCGCGCCAAGGGAACTGCCGCAGGTGGCGCAGAACGCGCGGCTGGAAGCGTCGGAGGAACGGTACAGCGCCGGAGCACCGCCCTCCCCGGTCCAGGCGACCGCCGCCTTGTCGAACTCGACCCAGCATAGGGTCAGGCTGCCGGAGTGGCGCTGGCACTGCCCGCACGAGCAGGTATGCGGAAACCGCGGCTCGCCCGTGGCGCTGAAACGGATGCGGCCGCACAGGCAGCCGCCTTTGTAGGTAGTCATCGGGTCGCCTTCCTTGGGGGCCAGGATTGCCGCACAATAGCCAACTTCGCGCGCATGAACCGCCGTAAAAGTGTTACGCCGTATGGCATCCTGGCCTGCGCGCCCGCGCCACTGCTAAAGTGCGCGCCGCGGCCCTCCCGGCCCCAGCAATGATGGAAACCTGCCGATGGAAAGAATGATCCAGTTCGTGGCGGTGGTGGTGGTCTGCACCAGCATCGGCATCGCCTGCGAGCACTACGAAGTGAACCGCTACCTGAAATGGCTGCTGATGGCCCTGCCGGCGATTGTCTGGGTGCGCCTGCGCAATCCGTTGCAACGCTGAATTTGCGCATGGGTTTGCAGTAAACTCGCAGGCCTTACCGTGCCCAAGGCTGCCCCATGCCCCGCCTGACCCGATTGCTGTTGCCCGTGCTCCTGCTCGGCGCCCTCGCCGCCTGCGACCAGAAGCCCAGCCGCGAGGAACAGATCCTCGCCAACCTGCCCTTGCAGGAAGCCTACGACCACAACATCGAGCGCATGGCCGGGCTGCTGGCCATGACCCACGCGCAGGTGCCCCAGGACAAGATCAAGGAAGTGCTGCGCAAGCACCTCACCGTCGAGGATCAGCGCCAGGACCTGTTCAAGCTGTACAGCGAGGAGCACTTCGACGACGCCGAGTTCGCCAGCATCGTCCAGGCCACCCGCGACCCGGCCAAGGCCAAGGAGCTTGGCCAGAGCGACGAGGGCAAGCGCTTGAGCGAGAAGCTCACCCGGCTGATGCGCGAGAGCGCCAGCGATCCCCAGGTCCAGGCCCTGGCGCAGACGCGCATGCAGCAGGTCGAGGATGACCTGCGGGCATTGCAGCTGGCCGCGCCCTGATATCTGGAGGGATCTGAAAACAACTGCAGTAAAGTCTGTGATTGTTGTGGGAAATCGGAGCACCCACCATCATCCAACCCTGCAATTGTCCGCCTGCATGGTTCACCTTGCACCTGGCGCGTAAGGTAAGGGACCTGCTGCCCCCCATGAGGCCAAGGATTGCGATATATGCCCCCCCACGCTCGGCGCCCCGACCTGCGCACACTCATACTCGCGCTCTGCGCCATCACCGCGCTGGTGATGCTGCTGGCCAGTTACTTCGCCAGCTACCGGGTGCAACGCCAACTGCTGATCGACAGCGCCCTGGAAGCCAACAGGGCCTA
Organism: Pseudomonas sp. FG36; assembly: GCF_057809275.1. NCBI lineage: Bacteria > Pseudomonadati > Pseudomonadota > Gammaproteobacteria > Pseudomonadales > Pseudomonadaceae > Pseudomonas > Pseudomonas sp. FG36. The sequence continues at coordinate 3,582 of NZ_JBMDJQ010000001.1, read as the reverse complement.
CGCCGCCAAGCTGGCCGCGGTGACCGAGACCACCCTGGCCAATGCCCTGCAGCAACTGGCCTACAGCGCCAGCCAATGTGCCCGGCACGCCGATGACGATAGCCTGGTACAGGCTGAGATCGATCGCCTGCAACAGCAAAGCAACCTGTTCAACTCCACCTTGCGGGTCAACGCCCAAGGTGTGGTGCGTACGCTTGTGCCAGCGCCGCTGCAGCACCTGGCCGGTATCCAGGCCAGCTCGGCCGCGTCCCGGGAAGCCTTGCGCGAGCGCCGCACGCTGGTGTCCACGCCCTTCCTGTCGGCGGCCGGCAACCTGTTGGTGATCATGTCGCAGCCGATCTTCGACGCCGACGGGCGCTACCAGGGCTATATCGGCGGCAGCCTGTACCTGCGTGAACGAAACTTGCTCAACAGCCTGCTGGGCACGCACTTCTACCAGAACGGCGCCTACCTCTACGTGATCGATCGCAACCGTCGACTGCTGTTCCACCCCGACAGCCAGCGGGTCGGCACCCTGGTGGGCGACAACCCCTTGGTCGACGACCTGCCTGGCCTGGACCAAGGCACCCGGCGGCTGGTCAACAGCCAGGGCGTGGAGATGCTTGCCGGTTTCGCCACGGTGCCCAGCACCGGCTGGGCCATTGTTTCCCAGCAACCACTGCAACAGACCGTGGCGCCGCTGCGTCACCTGATCCTCAATGTCATCGCCATTTCCACGCCACTGGCCCTGCTCGGCTGCCTGCTGCTGTGCTGGCTGACGCAAGTCATTGCCCACCCGCTCAGGCAACTGGCCACGGTCGCCCGGGGCCCGGGCGAGCAGCAGACCACCGAGCGCATCCACCAGGTCCGCGCCTGGTACGCCGAGGCCGCAGAGCTCAAGCGCGCCCTGCTGTTCGGCCTGAACCTGTTGCAGGAGCGCATCGGCCGGCTCAACCATGACGCCCAGACCGACCCACTCACCGGACTGTTGAACCGTCGCGGGCTGCAGCAGGCACTGCGCTTGCTGCAGGCCGAGAAACGCGGCTTCGCCGTGGTGGTGCTGGACATAGACCATTTCAAGCGGATCAACGACAGCCACGGCCACGACATCGGTGACCTGGTCTTGCAGCGGTTGGCGGGCCTGATGCGTGGCACCTGCCGTCAGGGCGACCTGCTGTGCCGCACCGGCGGCGAGGAGTTCCTGATGCTCCTGCCGGGCGCAGGGCTGGAAGTGGCGACCGCCATCGCCGGCCACCTGCGCCTGACCGTGGAACAGACTGCTATCGAGCCTATCGGTGGGATCACGCTGTCACTGGGCGTTGCCAGCTGGCAGCCTCAGGCAGGTGAAGAACCTGCGGATACCCTGCGCAAGGCTGACCAGGCGCTGTACCGGGCCAAGCAGAAAGGGCGCAACCGCGTGTGTATCGACAGTCAGGCCTGATGTCGAGGCGAAAAACGCCCTCAGTCGACAGGCTGGAGTAGTATCCCGCGCTTTTGCTCAAGGTGGAGTGAGGGGAAGCCTTCCCCCCTGAAGAATGAAGCGCCAGCCACGTTAAGCTACTGCCCCTTTTCAAACCGGTACACGCAGGTACCGGTGTTTGCCTCCAAGGACGTTCCCGTGTCGAAGATCCAGCGTTTCACCCTCCTCCCCCTGGCAGCGCTTGGCCTGCTCACCCTCGTGGCCTGCAGCGCCAACCCCGAGGCCAGGGCAAAAGTCGACGCCGCCGCCCTGGCCGGCTTCACGGCGGCCATGCAGAGCGCCCTCATCAACCGCATCGATGCCGCCAACCAAGGCACACTGGTCGGCGTGGTCACGCTCAAGCTCACCCTGGACCGGAACAATCGCCCCACCGCCTGCAAGGCCGTGCGCAGTTCGCCCGCCCATGAACGGCTGCTGCCCATCTGGGCCAATGCCTCACCCCTGAGCCAATTGAAGCAACTGGTCGAGCATGAATGCTGGAGAACCACCTACCCGCCCGTTCCTGACAGCCTGTTCGAAGATGGTCATGTCGATGTCATCGCGCCTCTGGTACTCATGCCTCGCCTGCCAACCCCCATGCCATTGCACTGAACCCGGCATCCGGTGCTAACAGGCATCCGGATGTCGCCCCCGACAAAGCACCCTCGCCCTACCGCTAGTCTACTGGCTTGAGAACAACGACGCCGCGCCTGAGCGCGGCGCATCCGTCCAGGCTGCCAAGACCACCGGAGAGCACCCCATGTCCATCGTCCACGAGGTCCCACCCGCCACTTTGCGGCGGGTGATCGCCGCCTCGGCCATCGGCAATTTCGTCGAGTGGTTCGACTTCGCCGTCTACGGTTTCCTCGCCACCCTGATCGCCAGCCAGTTCTTCGCCAGCGAGGATGCCAGTGTCGCCCTGCTCAAGACCTTCGCCGTGTTTGCCGTGGCCTTCGCCTTGCGCCCGCTGGGCGGCATCGTGTTCGGCGCGCTGGGCGACCGTCTCGGGCGCAAGCGCATCCTGTCGCTGACCATCCTGCTGATGGCCGGCTCCACCACGCTGATCGGCCTGCTGCCGACCTATGCCAGCATCGGCGTGCTGGCCCCGGCGCTGCTCACCCTTGCCCGTTGCCTGCAGGGGTTTTCCGCGGGGGGTGAATATGCCGGCGCTTGCGCCTACCTGATGGAGCACGCGCCACGGGGCCGGCGCGCGTTCTACGGCAGCTTCGTGCCGGTCTCGACCTTCTCCGCCTTCGCCTGCGCGGCAGTCATCGCCTATGGCCTGGAGGCGAGCCTCACACCCGAGGCGATGAATGCCTGGGGTTGGCGTATTCCGTTCCTGGTCGCCGCGCCCCTGGGCCTGGTCGGCCTCTACCTGCGCTGGCGCATGGAGGAAACCCCGGCGTTTCGCCAGGCAATCGCCGAAGGCAAGGCGCACAGCCATTCGCCGCTGGGCGACACCCTGCGCCACCATGGCCGCACCATCCGCAACCTTGGCGCGTTCATATCACTGACGGCGCTGTCGTTCTACATGTTCACCACCTACTTCGCCACCTACCTGCAGACGGTCGGCCACCTGAGCCGCGCCCAGGCGCTACTGGTCTCGACCGTGGCGCTGCTGTTCGCCGCGGCCGGCTGCCCGCTGGCGGGCGCCTTTTCCGATCGTGTCGGGCGGCGCCGGACCATCGGCTTCACTTGCCTCTGGGTGATGATCGCAGTGTTCCCGGCCTACTGGCTGGCCAGTTCGGGGTCGCTGGCGGGGGCATTGCTGGGGGTGATCCTGCTGGCCATCGGCGCGCTGATGAGTGGCGTGGTAACCGCCGCGCTGCTGTCGGAGTGTTTCCCCACGCGCAGCCGCTACACCGCCTCGGCGATCACCTACAACGTCGCCTACACCCTGTTTGGCGGTACCGCGCCGCTAGTGGCGACCTGGTTGATCGAACAGAGCGGCAGCCGCCTGGCGCCGGCGTTCTACCTGGTGGTGATTGCCTTGCTGGCGTTGATCGGCGGGCTGGCGTTGCCGGAGACCGCGCAGGTTTCGCTGCACGAGGAAAACCCGGGCACCGACCCGTTGCAGGCATCCCAGGGGCTTTAAGACGGGGATAGCAAGCATCGCGGGGCATGTCGCATCGGCGGTGCGCCTA